>NZ_JBAPLU010000010.1:0-157799 GCF_037083825.1 Klenkia sesuvii | reverse complement strand
TGAGCGCCCCCCCCCCACCACCCGGGTCTGCCCGGGGCACCACACCCGGGTCGTCCGACCCAGCAATCACGTCCGCACGGACTTCCAGCAACACCCGATCGGCAGGAGCGAGACAAGGCGATGGCGGGACAGAAGATCCGCATCCGGCTGAAGGCCTACGACCACGAGGCCATCGATGCCTCGGCGCGGCGCATCGTGGACACGGTGACCAAGACCGGAGCGCGCGTCGTCGGCCCGGTGCCGCTGCCGACCGAGAAGAACGTGTACTGCGTCATCCGCTCGCCGCACAAGTACAAGGACTCGCGCGAGCACTTCGAGATGCGCACGCACAAGCGGCTCATCGACATCCTCGACCCGACGCCGAAGACGGTCGACGCGCTGATGCGCATCGACCTGCCGGCCTCGGTCGACGTCAACATCCAGTAAGGGCACCGAGACAATGGCGAGCACATTCCGCGGTCTCCTCGGCGAGAAGCTGGGGATGACCCAGGTCTTCGACGAGAACAACCGCATCGTGCCGATCACCGTGGTCAAGGCCGGCCCGTGCGTGGTCACCCAGGTGCGCACGCCCGAGGTGGACGGCTACTCGGCCATCCAGATCGGGTTCGGCGCGATCGACCCCCGCAAGGTGAACAAGCCCGAGGGCGGGCACTTCGCCAAGGCGGGCGTCACGCCGCGACGGCACCTGGTCGAGCTGCGCACGAAGGACGCCGGCGACTACACGGTCGGCCAGGAGCTGACCGCCGACGTCCTCGCGGACCTCGCGACCGTCGACGTGATCGGCAAGAGCAAGGGCAAGGGCACCGCGGGTGTCATGAAGCGCCACGGGTTCAAGGGCCTGGGCGCCGGGCACGGCGTGCAGCGCAAGCACCGCTCGCCCGGCTCGATCGGTGGCTGCGCCACCCCGGGTCGTGTGTTCAAGGGCATGCGCATGGCGGGCCGGATGGGCGCGGTCACGACGACCACGCTGTCCCTCAAGGTCCACAAGGTCGACACGGAGAAGGGTCTGGTGCTCATCAAGGGCGCCGTCCCCGGTCCGAAGGGTGGGTTGGTCCTGGTCCGCTCCGCGGTCAAGGGTGGCCCCGTGGGGAGTGACACGAAGTGACCAGCTCGCAGACGACCGAGCGCACCGACCGGACGGTCGACGTGCTCGACCCGGCCGGCGAGAAGACCGGCACCGCCACCCTCCCGGGTGCGCTGTTCGACGCCAACGCCAACGTCTCGCTGATGCACCAGGTGGTCGTGGCGCAGCTCGCTGCAGCACGCCAGGGCACCCACGCGACCAAGACCCGGGCGCAGGTCAGCGGTACGGGCGCCAAGCCCTACCGCCAGAAGGGCACCGGCCGGGCCCGCCAGGGCTCGCTGCGCGCGCCGCAGTTCGAGGGCGGTGGCATCTCGCACGGCCCGCAGCCGCGGACCTACGAGCAGAAGACCCCCAAGAAGATGAAGGCCGCCGCGCTGCGCGGTGCCCTCTCCGACCGGGCCCGCGAGGGCCGGGTGCACGTGGTGTCGGCGTTCGTGACCGGTGACGCCCCCTCGACCAAGGGCGCCCTCGCCGCGCTGAACGCCGTCAGCACCGCCAAGCGCGTGCTCGTCGTCCTCGACCACGACGACGTCCTCAACTGGGTGAGCCTGCGCAACCTCGCGCACGTGCACCTGCTCGAGGCCGGCCAGCTCAACACCTACGACGTGCTGTGCGCCGACGAGGTCGTCTTCACCGAGGCCGCGCTCGCCGAGTACGTGGCCGGCCCGGTCAAGGGCAAGAGCGGCCGCGGTCGGGCCAGCAGCGCCGAGCTGCCGGACCTGGAGACCCACGAGATCGACAGCGAGGTGCCCTCGGTGGCGCCCGCGACCACCGAGGAGAAGGCATGAGCGTCCGCGACCCCCGGGACGTCCTGCTGTCCCCGGTCATCTCGGAGAAGAGCTACGGGCTGCTCGACGAGAACAAGTACACGTTCATCGTCCGTCCCGACGCCAACAAGACCCAGATCAAGATCGCTGTGCAGCAGGTCTTCAACGTGAAGGTCCTGTCCGTGAACACGATCAACCGACCGGGCAAGCGGAAGCGCTCCAAGGGCGCCGTGATGGGCAAGCGCAAGGACACCAAGCGCGCCATCGTCTCCGTCGCTGCCGGCGACCGCATCGAGCTCTTCGGCGGTCCGGGCGCCTGAGCGCACCGGACCAGCGACCTCACGCCAGATCAGACAGGGACTGAGTAGGAACCATGGCCATCCGTAAGTACAAGCCGACGACGCCGGGCCGACGCGGCTCGTCCGTCGCCGACTTCGCCGAGGTCACCCGCGACCACCCCGAGAAGTCGCTGGTCCGCCCGCTGCACGGTCGGGGCGGCCGCAACGTCCACGGCCGCGTCACCGCGCGCCACCAGGGCGGTGGGCACAAGCGTGCCTACCGGCTCATCGACTTCCGTCGGGCCGACAAGGACGGCGTGCCGGCCACCGTCGCGCACATCGAGTACGACCCCAACCGCACGTCGCGCATCGCGCTGCTGCACTTCGCCGACGGCGAGAAGCGCTACATCATCGCGCCGGCCCGCCTCAAGCAGGGCGACGTGGTGGAGTGCGGCCCGAACGCCGACATCAAGCCCGGCAACAACCTGCCGCTGCGCAACATCCCGGTCGGCACCGTGGTGCACGCCATCGAGCTGCGTCCCGGCGGCGGCGCGAAGATCGCCCGCTCGGCCGGCACGAGCGTCCAGCTGGTCGCCCGCGAGGGCCGCTTCGCCCAGCTGCGCATGCCCTCCGGCGAGATCCGCAACGTCGACGTCCGCTGCCGCGCGACGGTCGGCGAGGTCGGCAACGCCGAGCAGTCCAACATCAACTGGGGCAAGGCCGGCCGCATGCGGTGGAAGGGCAAGCGCCCCACCGTCCGCGGTGTCGCGATGAACCCGGTCGACCACCCGCACGGTGGTGGTGAGGGGAAGACCTCCGGTGGTCGCCACCCGGTCAACCCCAAGGGCAAGCCGGAGGGCCGCACGCGCAAGCGCAAGGCCTCCGACGCCATGATCGTGCGCCGTCGTCGCACCAACAAGAAGCGCTGAGCGGGTAGGGGAAGACAATGCCAAGGAGCCTGAAGAAGGGCCCGTTCGTCGACGACCACCTGCTCGCCAAGGTGGACGCCCAGAACGAGAAGGGCACCAAGAACGTCATCCGCACCTGGTCGCGGCGTTCGACGATCATCCCGGACATGCTCGGCCACACCCTGGCCGTGCACGACGGCCGCAAGCACGTCCCGGTCTTCGTGACCGAGGCCATGGTCGGGCACAAGCTCGGCGAGTTCGCGCCCACGCGCACATTCCGTGGGCACGTCAAGGACGACCGTCGGTCGCGGCGCGGCTGAGCGGCACGAGGAGAATCTTCAGATGACTTCCCAGCTGGGGACCGACGCACCGGTCGCCCGGGCCACGGCCCGGTTCGTCCGCGTCACCCCGATGAAGGCCCGGCGGGTGGTGGACCTCATCCGCTACCTGCCCACCGACGAGGCGCTGGCGCTGCTGCGCTTCGCCCCGCAGACCGCCAGCGAGCCGGTGGCCAAGGTCGTCGCCTCCGCGGTGGCCAACGCCGAGCACAACCTGCAGCTCGACCCGGCCGCGCTGGTCGTGAGCGCGGCCTACGTCGACGAGGGCCCGACGCTCAAGCGCATCCGGCCGCGCGCCCAGGGGCGGGCGTTCCGCATCAACAAGCGCACGTCGCACATCACCGTCGAGGTCAGCGAGGTCGCCTCGAGCGCCGAGCTCGCCGCGCGGTCGCGCAAGGCACGTCGTGAGACCGGGCAGTCCGGTCCCGCGACCCAGCAGAAGGCCAACACGAAGGGAGGGACCCGCTAGTGGGTCAGAAGGTCAACCCGCACGGGTTCCGCCTCGGGATCACCACCGACTACAAGTCGCGCTGGTTCGCCGACAAGCAGTACGCGGACTACGTCAAGGAAGACGTCGCCATCCGCAAGCTGATGGGCAAGGGCATGGAGCGCGCCGGCATCTCGAAGGTCGAGATCGAGCGCACCCGCGACCGTGTCCGCGTCGACATCCACACCGCGCGCCCGGGCATCGTCATCGGCCGCCGCGGCGCCGAGGCCGACCGCATCCGGGGTGAGCTGGAGAAGCTCACCGGCAAGCAGGTGCAGCTGAACATCCTTGAGGTGAAGAACCCCGAGTCCGACGCGCAGCTGGTCGCCCAGGGCGTCGCCGAGCAGCTCTCCAGCCGGGTCAGCTTCCGTCGTGCGATGCGCAAGGCCATGCAGTCGGCCCAGCGCAGCCCGCAGGTCAAGGGCATCCGGGTGCAGTGCTCCGGTCGTCTGGGCGGCACCGAGATGAGCCGGTCGGAGTTCTACCGCGAGGGTCGCGTGCCGCTGCACACCCTCCGCGCGAACATCGACTACGGCATCTACGAGGCCCGCACCACCTTCGGCCGCATCGGCGTGAAGGTCTGGATCTACAAGGGCGACGCCTCCGGCTCCCGTGCCGAGCGCGAGGCCCTGGAGGCCCTGGCGCAGCGTCAGCAGCGCCGCGAGCGGGCTCAGCGCCCCCGTCGGTCGGGTTCGACCGGCACCACCGCCGGTGGCACCGAGGCCGGCCGCGCCGCGGCCGAGGGCCCCGGCACCACCGAGCCCACCCAGGCTCCTGCCGAGGACACCACCGCCACGGCGGTGGACACCTCGACCGAGGCCGCTCCCGCGCAGAGCGTCGGCGAGGCCGTCGGCGCCGAGGGCGCCGCGACGGCGCAGGCCGCCGGTGCCGAGACCACGGAGGGCTGACAGATGCTGATCCCGCGTCGCGTCAAGCACCGCAAGCAGCACCGTCCCGACCGCACCGGCCGGGCCAAGGGCGGCACCGCGATCAACTTCGGCGAGTACGCCATCCAGGCCCTCGAGCCGGCGTACGTCACCAACCGCCAGATCGAGTCCGCCCGTATCGCCATGACCCGGCACATCAAGCGTGGCGGCAAGGTGTGGATCTCGATCTACCCCGACCGTCCGCTGACCAAGAAGCCCGCCGAGACCCGCATGGGTTCGGGCAAGGGCTCGCCCGAGTGGTGGGTCGCCAACGTGAAGCCGGGCCGCATCATGTTCGAGCTGTCGGGTGTCGACGAGCCCATCGCCCGCGAGGCGATGCGCCGTGCCATCCACAAGCTCCCCATGAAGTGCCGCTTCATCACCCGTGAAGGAGAGGTGTGATGGCCGCCGGCCTGACCGCCCCGGAGCTCCGCGAGCTCTCGGCCGAGGAGCTCGCCACGCGTCTGCGTGAGTCGAGGGAAGAACTGTTCAACCTGCGGTTCCAGGTGGCCACCGGCCAGCTGGACAACAACCGGCGCCTGCAGACCGTGCGCCGCGACATCGCCCGGATCTACACGATCATGCGCGAGCGCGAGCTGGGCCTGTCGGTCGCCCCGAGCGAGGGTGTGGCATGAGCGAGACCACCAACGAGACCAACGAGGCCGTCGCCTCCGGTCCCGGCCTGGCCGGTCGCGGCTTCCGCAAGGTCCGCGAGGGCCTCGTCGTCTCCGACAAGATGGACAAGACCATCGTCGTCGAGGTCGAGGACCGCGTGAAGCACGGCCTGTACGGCAAGATCCTGCGCCGCACGAGCAAGCTGAAGGCGCACGACGAGGCCGGCACCGCCGGCATCGGCGACCGCGTCCAGATCATGGAGACCCGGCCCATGTCCGCCACCAAGCGGTGGCGCCTGGTCTCGGTGATCGAGAAGGCCAAGTAGTCCTCGGGTGCGCCCCACGACGACCCCGCTGGTGGCGGGGGAGTCGTGGCGCGTACCCTGGACGACTGGCGCGCCCCGGGGCGTGCCGACATCCGGGACCTGACGGCCGGCGGCGTGAGCCGCCGGCTGTCGCACGTGAGTCCCGACCGCCGCTTCACCGTTCCGGCCCGGCGGTCAGCCCAGACACCACAGGAGTCATGCAGTGATCCAGCAGGAGTCGCGACTGCGCGTCGCCGACAACACCGGTGCCAAGGAGATCTTGTGCATCCGTGTTCTCGGTGGCTCCGGTCGTCGCTACGCGGGCATCGGCGACGTCATCGTCGCCACCGTGAAGGACGCCATCCCCGGCGCGGGGGTCAAGAAGGGCGACGTCGTCAAGGCGGTCATCGTCCGCACCGTGAAGGAGCGTCGTCGTCCCGACGGCTCCTACATCCGCTTCGACGAGAACGCCGCGGTCATCATCCGCGACAGCGGCGACCCGCGCGGCACCCGCATCTTCGGCCCGGTCGGCCGCGAGCTGCGTGACAAGCGCTTCATGCGGATCATCTCGCTCGCCCCGGAGGTGTTGTGACCATGGCCGAGAAGACCCCCTCTCTCAAGGTCAAGAAGGGCGACCAGGTCGTCGTCCTGTCCGGCAAGGACAAGGGTGCCAAGGGCCGCGTCATCGCCGCCTTCCCCAAGACCGGCAAGGTGCTCGTCGAGGGCATCGGCCGGGTCAAGAAGCACACCCGCGTGAGCACCACCCAGCGTGGTGCGCAGTCGGGCGGGATCGTGACCCAGGAGGCCGCCATCCACGTGAGCAACGTGATGGTCGTGGACTCCGAGGGCAACCCCACCCGCATCGGGTACCGCAAGGACGAGGACGGGCGCAGCATCCGTGTCTCGAAGCGAACCGGCAAGGACCTGTGACATGAGTGCACCCACCCGAGAGCTGCCCCGGCTGCTCGCCCACTACCGCTCGGACATCGCGCCGGCCCTGATGAGCGAGTTCGGCTACGCCAACGTCATGCAGATCCCCGGCCTGACCAAGATCGTCGTCAACATGGGCGTGGGCGAGGCCACCCGCGACGCCAAGCTCATGGACGGCGCGGTCCGCGACCTCACCGCCATCACCGGCCAGAAGCCTGCCGTGGTGCGCGCCCGCAAGTCCATCGCCCAGTTCAAGCTGCGCGAGGGCATGCCCATCGGTGCGAAGGTCACCCTCCGCGGTGACCGCATGTGGGAGTTCCTGGACCGGCTGCTCAGCCTCGCCCTGCCCCGCATCCGCGACTTCCGCGGCCTGAACTCCAAGCAGTTCGACGGCCACGGCAACTACACGTTCGGCCTCACCGAGCAGTCGATGTTCCGCGAGATCGACGTCGACAAGATCGACCGCCCGCGTGGCATGGACATCACGCTGGTCACCACCGCCACCACCGACGAGGAGGGTCGCGAGCTGCTGAGCCTGCTCGGCTTCCCCTTCGCCGGCCAGACCGTCGTCCAGACGACTCGCTGAGCCGGGAACAGGAGACACCATGGCCAAGAAGGCGCTCGTCAACAAGGCGGCCCGCACCCCCAAGTTCAAGGTCCGCGGCTACACCCGGTGCCAGCGCTGCGGACGTCCGCACGCGGTCTTCCGCAAGTTCGGGCTGTGCCGCATCTGCGTCCGGGAGATGGCCCACGCGGGCGAGCTCCCCGGCGTGACCAAGTCCTCCTGGTGATCTGCGCCCCGCAGAGCACCACCTCCCAGCACCACTGATCGCCGAGAGGCCCTCCGCACCGCGCGGAGGGAACCGCGGCGAGAGAGGCACGACCGACACATGACGATGACCGACCCGATCGCGGACATGCTCACGCGGCTGCGGAACGCGAACTCCGCGTACCACGACGCCGCGGCCATGCCGTCGTCGAAGCTCAAGACCAAGATCGCCGAGATCCTCCAGCAGGAGGGCTACATCGCCGGCTGGAAGGTCAACGACGTCGAGAAGGACGGCCAGGTCCGCAAGGAGCTGGTGGTCGACCTGAAGTACGGCCCGAACCGCGAGCGGAGCATCGCCGGCGTCCGGCGCGTGTCCAAGCCCGGTCTGCGCGTGTACGCGAAGTCCACCGCACTGCCCAAGGTCCTCGGCGGGCTCGGGGTGGCGATCATCTCCACCTCGACCGGTCTGCTGACCGACAAGCAGGCGAACAAGAAGGGCGTGGGTGGGGAAGTCCTCGCCTACGTCTGGTAAGGGAGCAATCTCCAGATGTCTCGAATCGGACGACTCCCGGTCACCGTGCCCGGCGGCGTGGACGTCGCCATCGACGGTCGCACCGTCAACGTGAAGGGCCCCAAGGGCGCCCTGTCCCACACCCTCGCCTCCCCGATCTTCGTGGAGAAGGACGACGCCGGCGCGCTGCTCGTGCAGCGGCCCGACGACGAGCGCGAGAGCCGTGCCCTGCACGGTCTCTCCCGCACGCTGATCGCCAACATGATCACCGGTGTCACCGAGGGCTACACCAAGACGCTCGAGATCGTCGGCGTCGGCTACCGCGTGCAGGCCAGGGGCAGCGACCTCGAGTTCGCCCTCGGCTTCAGCCACCCGGTCCTGGTGAAGGCCCCCGAGGGCATCTCCTTCACCGTCGAGGCCCCGACCCGCTTCAAGGTCAGCGGCATCGACAAGCAGCAGGTCGGCGAGGTCGCCGCCAAGATCCGCAAGCTGCGCCGCCCCGACCCCTACAAGGGCAAGGGTGTGCGGTACCAGGGCGAGGTCATCAAGCGCAAGGTCGGGAAGACGGGCAAGTGATGGCAGACACCAAGACCAACGAGAAGGTGGCCCGGGTGCACAAGCCCGTGGGCACCGACGCCAGCACCGCGCGTCGCGTCTCGCGCGCGCGGCGCCACAACCGGCTGCGCAAGCGCGTGTCGGGCACGCCCGAGCGTCCCCGCATGGTGGTCAAGCGCAGCTCGCGCCACGTGCACGTGCAGGTCGTCGACGACACCCAGGGCATCACCCTGGTGAGCGCCTCGACCATGGACGCCGCGCTGCGCGGCACCGCCGGCGACAAGTCGGCCCTCGCGCGCCAGGTCGGCGCGCTGGTGGCCGACCGGGCCAAGGCCGCGGGCATCTCCGCCGTGGTCTTCGACCGTGGTGGCAACCGCTACCACGGCCGTCTGGCGGCGCTCGCCGACGGCGCCCGCGAGGGCGGGCTGGACTTCTGATGCGCGACAACACGAAGATCGAGAGGGACGTCTGATGCCAGGACCACAGCGACGCGGCGGTGGCGCCGGCGGGACCGGTGGCGCCGGTGGCGGACAGGGCGGCAACGACCGCCGCGACCGGCGGGACGGCGGCCGCGGGGCCGGCGGCCCGGCCGAGAAGAGCCAGTTCCTGGAGCGCGTGGTCGCGATCAACCGCGTCTCCAAGGTCGTCAAGGGCGGTCGGCGCTTCAGCTTCACGGCGCTGGTGATCGTGGGCGACGGCGACGGCACCGTGGGTGTCGGCTACGGCAAGGCCAAGGAGGTGCCCGCGGCCATCGCCAAGGGTGTCGAGGAGGCCAAGAAGCACTTCTACCGGGTGCCGCGCATCGCCAGCACCATCCCGCACCCGGTGCAGGGTGAGGCGGCTGCCGGTGTCGTGCTGCTCAAGCCGGCCAGCCCCGGAACCGGTGTCATCGCCGGTGGCCCGGTGCGTGCCGTGCTCGAGTGCGCCGGGATCCACGACGTGCTCTCCAAGAGCCTCGGGTCCTCGAACCCGATCAACATCGTGCACGCCACGATGCAGGCGCTGAAGGACCTCGTCCGCCCCGAGGAGATCGCGGCCCGCCGCGGCCTGCCCCTGGAGGACGTCGCCCCCGCAGCCATGCTCCGTGCGCGTGCCGGCCAGGGGGTGTGACGTGGCGCAGCTGAAGGTCACCCAGGTCAAGTCCGCCATCGGCACCAAGCCCAACCAGCGCCAGACACTGCGGTCGCTCGGTCTGAAGCGGATCAACCACACGGTCGTGCAGGAGGACCGTCCCGAGATCCGCGGCATGATCGCCACGGTGCCGCACCTGGTCACCGTCGACGAGATCGCCTGAGCGGTCGAGAAGGAACACTGACATGACTCTGAAGGTCCACCACCTGCGTCCGGCCCCCGGCGCCCACACCAAGAAGACCCGCGTGGGTCGTGGTGAGGGCTCCAAGGGCAAGACCGCCGGTCGCGGCACCAAGGGTTCCGGCGCCCGCGTGCAGGTCTCTGCGCGCTTCGAGGGTGGCCAGACCCCGCTGCACATGCGACTGCCGAAGCTCTCGGGCTTCACCCCTCGCAACAAGGTCGTCTTCCAGGTCGTGAACCTGGAGAAGATCGCCTCGCTGTTCCCCGACGGCGGCTCGGTCACCCCCGAGACGCTGGCCGAGGTCGGCGCCGTGCGGCGCAACCAGCCCGTCAAGGTCCTCGGGACCGGCGAGCTGGGCGGCGTGAAGGTCGAGGTCTCGGCCCACGCCTTCTCGGCCTCCGCGGCCGACAAGATCGCCGCCGCGGGCGGCAGCACCACCCAGCTCTGAGCACAGACCCCCGGGGTGCCCTGCACCCCGGGGGTCTGCTGTCCCTACACTCCAACGACCGACTCGGGGAGGGCACGTGCTGCAGGCGTTCGCCGCGGCGTTCCGGACGCCAGACCTCCGGCGCAAGCTGTTGTTCTCCCTGGCGATCATCGCCGTGTACCGGCTGGGCGCGAGCGTGCCCGGGCCGGGCGTCTCGGTCGAGGCGATCAACAGCTGCCTCGACCAGGCCCAGGCCTCCGACCAGCGCGACGTCTACTCGCTGGTCAACCTGTTCTCCGGCGGTGCACTGCTCCGCCTGTCGATCTTCGCGCTCGGGATCATGCCGTACATCACGGCGAGCATCATCGTGCAGCTGCTGGTCGTGGTCATCCCCCGCTTCGAGCAGCTGAAGAAGGAGGGGCAGTCGGGCCAGCAGAAGCTGACCCAGTACACCCGCTACCTGACGATCGCGCTCGCGGTGCTGCAGAGCACCGGGATCATCGCGCTGGCCCGTAGCGGGCAGCTGTTCCCGAACTGCGCCCAGGAACTGATCCCGTCGGACTCGATCTGGACCACCGTCGTGCTGGTCATCGCGCTCACGGCCGGTACCGCAATGATCATGTGGCTGGGCGAGCTGCTGACCGAGAAGGGGATCGGCAACGGCATGTCCGTGCTGATCTTCACCTCGATCGCCGCGCGCATCCCCGCCGAGGGCGGGTCGATCCTGCAGACCCGCGGTGGCCTGGTGTTCGCCCTCGTCTGCGTCCTCGCCCTCGTGGTGATCGCCTCGGTGGTCTACGTCGAGCAGGCCCAGCGGCGCATCCCCGTCCAGTACGCCAAGCGCATGGTCGGCCGGCGCATGTACGGCGGGACCTCCACCTACCTGCCGCTGAAGGTGAACCAGGCCGGTGTCATCCCGGTCATCTTCGCCTCCTCCCTGCTCTACCTGCCCCAGCTGATCAGCCAGCTGCAGGGCGACTCGGCCGGGTCGGTGCGGCAGTTCTTCGAGACGTACGTGATCAACCAGTCCAGCCCGGTGCACATCGCCATCTACTTCGGCCTGATCGTGTTCTTCACGTACTTCTACGTGTCGATCACGTTCAACCCGGAGGAGCGGGCGGAGGACATGAAGCGCTACGGCGGCTTCATCCCGGGCATCCGACCGGGCCGGCCGACGGCGGAGTACCTGCAGTACGTGCTGTCCCGGATCACCCTGCCGGGCTCGATCTACCTGGGCCTGGTGGCGGTGCTGCCCAACCTGTTCCTGTCGATCACGCAGGAGGGGCAGAACCAGAACTTCCCGTTCGGCGGGACCGCGGTGCTGATCATGGTGGGAGTGGGGTTGGAGACGGTGAAGCAGATCGAGACGCAGCTCAACCAGCGCAACTACGAAGGGTTCCTGAAGTAGTGCGCGTCGTCCTCCTGGGGCCCCCCGGCGCGGGCAAGGGCACCCAGGCGCAGATCATCGCCGGCCGGCTCGGCGTCCCGGCCATCTCCACCGGCGACATCTTCCGGGCCAACGTCAGCGGTGGGACCGACCTCGGCAAGCAGGCCAAGGTCTACATGGACCGCGGCGACCTCGTCCCCGACGAGATCACCGTGGCCATGGTCAGCGACCGGTTGGCCGAGCCCGACGCCAAGGCCGGGTTCCTGCTCGACGGGTTCCCGCGCACCATCGCCCAGGCCGAGCAGCTGCGCACCTCGCTGGCGGAGCTGGACCAGCGGCTCAGCTGCGTGCTCGAGCTCGTCGTGGACGAGGACGAGCTGGTGCGTCGGCTGTCCGGTCGCGTCGTGGTGGTGGACGGCAAGCCGGTGCAGCGCGACGACGACAAGCCCGAGACCGTCCGCCACCGGCTCGAGGTCTACCACGCCCAGACGGAGCCGCTCTCGGCGTGGTACGCCGAGGAGGGGCTGCTGTCCCGGATCGACGCCATCGGCGAGATCGACGAGGTGACCGCGCGCGCCATGGCGGCGCTGACCGAGGCCGACGACGACGAGCAGGGCTGACCCCGTGCCGGCAGCCGGGGCGCGTCCCCGGTGACCGCGGGTCTGCTGGGGCGGGTACCCCTGCTGGCGAGGTGGAGCGGACGCATGATCCAGATCAAGACCGCGCACGAGATCGAGCTGATGCGCGCGGCCGGCCTCGTGGTGGCCGGGGCGCTGGCCGCGGTCCGGGCGGAGGTCCGGCCGGGTGTCACCACCGGTGAGCTCGACGCGATCGCCGAGGACCACATCCGCACCGCCGGTGCGGTGCCCTCGTTCCTGGGGTACCACGGCTTCACCGGGTGCATCTGCGCCTCGATCAACGACGAGGTCGTGCACGGGATCCCGGCGGCGTCGCGCGTGCTGGCCGAGGGCGACAACCTCTCCGTCGACTGCGGGGCGATCCTGCAGGGGTGGCACGGCGACAGCGCCCTCACCCTCACGGTGGGGGAGCCCTCGGCCGAGGACGCCGCGCTGCTGGCCGTCACCGAGCGGTCCATGTGGGCCGGTCTGGCGAAGGCGCTGGTGGGCGGTCGGCTCACCGACATCAGCCACGCGGTCGAGCAGTCGGTGCGGGCCGAGGCCCACCCCTACGGCATCGTCGACCACTACGGCGGGCACGGCATCGGCACCGAGATGCACCAGGACCCGCACGTGCTCAACCACGGCCGGCCCGGTCGCGGGCCCAAGCTGGTGCCCGGCATGGCCCTGGCCATCGAGCCCATGATCACCGTGGGCGGGCCGGACACCGTCGAGCTGGAGGACGGCTGGACCGTCGTCACCGAGGACGGGTCGCGCGCCGCGCACTTCGAGCACACCGTGGCCATCACGCCCGAGGGCCCGTGGGTGCTCACCGCCGAGGACGGCGGCGTCGCCGGGCTGGCCCCGTTCGGGATCACCGTCCGCTCCTGAGGGTGATGCCCCGCACCCCGGGCGCCCGGGGTTGGAGCAGGTGGGGCGCTCGGGGTACAGTGGCCGCTGGCGTTCGCGCCGTCCGTCGTCGTGCTGTGGCCGCACACCGGCGGGCGCCCTCTGCGAGTACGCCCAGCACCAGACACCCAGCACGACCACCGGCGCCCCGGACGGCGCAGGTGGCAGTCGATCCGGCATGCGCCGGGGAGAACCAGATCGGGAGGCAGCGCAGGGAATGGCGAAGAAGGACGGGGCCATCGAGGTCGAGGGTCGAGTCGTCGAGCCGCTCCCCAACGCGATGTTCCGGGTCGAGCTCCAGAACGGGCACCGGGTGCTCGCGCACATCAGCGGCAAGATGCGGCAGCACTACATCCGCATCCTGCCCGAGGACCGCGTGGTCGTGGAGCTCTCGCCCTACGACCTGACCCGCGGTCGGATCGTCTACCGCTACAAGTGACCTGCACGGGTCCGGCCACGTCGGCCGGGCCCGTCATCCACGAACTACAAGGAATGAGGGCGGCACCGGTGAAGGTCCAGCCGTCGGTGAAGAAGATCTGCGACAAGTGCAAGGTGATCCGCCGGCACGGCCGGGTCATGGTCATCTGCGACAACGCCCGGCACAAGCAGCGCCAGGGCTGAGGGAGTAACAGGACATGGCACGACTGGCCGGCGTCGATCTGCCCCGCGAGAAGCGGATGGAGATCGCGCTCACCTACATCTACGGGATCGGCCCGACCTCGGCGAAGGCCACGCTGGCCGCCACCGGTGTCAGCCCGGACCTGCGCGCCAAGGACCTCTCCGACGAGGACTTGCTGAAGCTGCGCGACTACATCGACGAGCACTTCCGCGTCGAGGGTGACCTCCGCCGCGAGGTGGCTGCCGACATCCGCCGCAAGGTCGAGATCGGCTGCTACCAGGGCCTGCGCCACCGCCGCGGCCTGCCCGTCCGCGGGCAGCGCACCAAGACGAACGCGCGCTCGAGCAAGGGCCCGCGCAAGACGATCGCCGGCAAGAAGAAGGCCCGCTGACCCAGCGGTAGCCCTCACCGGCACCCCACCCCGGCCGTTGCGCCCCCGCAGAGGGGGCGGTCGCGGGTTCTCCCAGCTCCATCCCGAGCTCCACAAGGCCACGAACAGAGAAGAGAGTCATGCCTCCCAGGGCACGCGCGGCGGGCGCCAAGAAGGTGCGCCGCAAGGAGAAGAAGAACGTCGCCCACGGCGCGGCGCACATCAAGAGCACCTTCAACAACACGATCGTGTCGATCACCGACCCCACGGGCAACGTGATCAGCTGGGCCTCGGCCGGGCACGTCGGGTTCAAGGGCTCCCGCAAGTCGACGCCGTTCGCGGCGCAGATGGCCGCCGAGAACGCCGCGCGCAAGGCGCAGGAGCACGGCATGCGGAAGGTCGACGTCTTCGTGAAGGGTCCCGGCTCCGGCCGCGAGACCGCCATCCGCTCCCTCCAGGCCACGGGCCTCGAGGTCGGGCAGATCTCCGACGTCACCCCCCAGCCGCACAACGGCTGCCGCCCCAAGAAGCGCCGCCGGGTCTGACCCCGCGCCTTCGACTCCACTCTTAGAAACCCCAGGGAGACCCGACGTGGCCCGTTACACCGGAGCCGACTGCCGCCTGTGCCGGCGCGAGAAGATGAAGCTGTTCCTCAAGGGCAGCAAGTGCGAGTCCGCCAAGTGCCCCATCGAGATCCGCCCCTACCCCCCGGGCGAGCACGGTCGCGGTCGCACCAAGGACAGCGAGTACCTCCTGCAGCTGCGCGAGAAGCAGAAGGCCCGTCGCATCTACGGCGTGCTGGAGAAGCAGTTCCGCGGCTACTACGAGGAGGCGAACAAGAAGACGGGCAAGACCGGTGAGGTCCTGCTGCAGATCCTCGAGTCGCGCCTGGACAACGTGGTCTACCGGGCCGGCTTCGCCAAGTCCCGTGACATGTCGCGCCAGCTGGTGCGCCACGGCCACATCAAGGTGAACGGCCGCAAGGTCGACATCCCCTCGTACCGCGTGAGCGCCAACGACATCGTCGTGGTGGCCGCGAAGTCCGCCGAGATGGTGCCGTTCCAGGTCGCCCAGGCCGAGGCCGGCTCGCGCCCGGTGCCGGCGTGGCTCGAGGTCATCTCCAGCCAGCTCAAGGTGCTCGTGCACTCGATCCCGGCCCGGCAGGTCATCGACACGCCGGTCCAGGAGCAGCTGATCGTCGAGCTCTACTCGAAGTGATGCACCCGTAGGACGACGGGGCGGGCAGACAGACGCCCGCCCCGTCGGCACGTCCCCCTCACGGCGTCATATGGCGGTCGCCGGAGGACCCCAAGGAGAACCACATGCTCATCGCACAGCGCCCCACGCTCACCGAGGAGACGATCGACGCCTCGCGCTCGCGGTTCGTCATCGAGCCGCTGGAGCCCGGCTTCGGCTACACCCTCGGCAACTCCCTGCGCCGCACCCTCCTCTCCTCGATCCCCGGCGCTGCCGTCACCAGCATCCGCATCGAGGGCACCCTGCACGAGTTCACCACCGTGCCGGGCGTCAAGGAGGACGTCACCGAGCTGATCCTCAACCTCAAGGGTCTGGTCGTCAGCTCCGACTCCGACGAGCCGGTCACCATGTACCTGCGCAAGCAGGGCCCCGGTGAGGTCACCGCCGCAGACATCGCGCCCCCGGCCGGTGTCGAGGTGCACAACCCCGACCTGCACATCGCCACGCTGAACGCGAAGGGCCGGCTCGAGATCGAGCTGGTCGTCGAGCGCGGCCGCGGCTACGTGCCGGCCACCCAGAACAAGCAGCCGGGCCAGGAGATCGGGCGCATCCCCGTCGACTCCATCTACTCCCCGGTGCTCAAGGTGACCTACGCCGTCGAGGCCACCCGCGTCGAGCAGCGCACCGACTTCGACCGCCTCGTGGTCGACGTCGAGACCAAGCCCTCGATCGAGCCCCGCGACGCCATCGCGTCGGCCGGCTCGACCCTGGTGGAGCTGTTCGGCCTGCTGCGCGAGCTGAACGTCGACGCCGAGGGCATCGAGGTCGGGCCGAGCCCGGCCGAGGCCGCCGACATCGCGAACTTCTCGATGCCGATCGAGGACATGGACCTCACCGTCCGGTCCTACAACTGCCTCAAGCGCGAGGGCGTGCACACCGTCGGTGAGCTCGTCACCCGCTCCGAGGCCGACCTGCTGGACATCCGCAACTTCGGTGCGAAGTCCATCGACGAGGTCAAGCTGAAGCTGGCCGCCATGGGTCTGGCCCTCAAGGACAGCCCGCCCGGGTTCGTCCCCACCTCGGTGGAGAGCTACGACGAGACCTACGACGACAGCTACCCCGGCGAGTCGCAGTACGCCGACGGGCAGGACTACAACGAAGGCGACTTCCGCGAGACCGAGCAGCTCTGACAGACGGACCCCACCGCGCCCCGGTGCGGTGGGGTCCCGCCGGGTCCGGCACCGCCGGCCCGGAGCACCACCCATCAGTGAACGCGCGGCCTGCACGGACGACCCGGCGGCCTGAGGAAGGATCACCATGCCCACCCCCACCAAGGGCCCCCGCCTCGGCGGTTCGCCGTCGCACGAGCGCCTCATGCTGGCGAACCTCGCCACCTCGCTGTTCGAGCACGGCCGGATCACCACCACCGAGACCAAGGCCAAGCGCCTGCGCCCGGTGGCCGAGAAGCTCATCACGCTCGCCAAGCGCGGTGACCTGCACGCCCGCCGCCAGGTGATGACCCAGATCCGCGACAAGGACGTGGTGCACCACCTGTTCGCCGAGATCGGTCCGCGGTACGAGAACCGCCCCGGCGGCTACACGCGGATCACCAAGGTCGGCCCCCGCAAGGGCGACAACGCCCCCATGGCCGTCATCGAGCTCGTCGACGCGCTGACCGTCGCCCAGCAGGCCGTCGGCGAGGCCGAGCGCGCCCGGGGCACGAAGTTCGCCGCCGGTGCCGGTTCGGCCGCCGCGGCCGGCGAGGTCACCGCCTCGGCCACCGAGGTCGCCGACGAGGCCAGCGACCAGGCCGACGCCGAGGCCACCGCCACCGAGGTGTTCACCCCGGACGGCGAGGTCCAGGACGAGAGCACCACCGAGGCCGAGCCCGCTGCCGAGAACGGCGTCGTCGTGGCCGACGAGGAGCTGTCGCCCGAGGTGGCCGAGGCCGCCGCGGCCGAGGTCAACGCCGCCGAGGTCACCGATGCCGCGACGGCCGGCGACGACGCCCCCGGCGGGGAGTCCGAGCCCGACCCCACGTGACACCGTGACACCCAGCTCCACCGACGAGCCCGCCACCGGTACCGGTGGCGGGCTCGTCCGCATCCGGCTCGACGTCGCCTACGACGGCACCGACCTCCACGGGTGGGCCCGGCAGCCGACACAGCGCACGGTGCAGGGTGAGCTCGAGCTGGCGCTGGTCACCGTCCTGCGGCACGACGTGGACCTGACCGTCGCCGGCCGCACCGACGCCGGCGTGCACGCGACCGGGCAGGTCGCCCACCTCGACCTGCCTGCCGACCTGTGGGCCCAGCACGAGTCGAGGGTGCTCCGCCGGCTCCGGGGCGTGCTCCCGCCCGACGTCGCCGTCACCGCCGCGGCGCCGGCCCCGGCCGGGTTCGACGCCCGCTTCTCCGCGCTGGCCCGGCACTACGCCTACCGGCTCACCGACGCCGTGTCCGGCCCCCCACCCCTGCGGCGACGGGACACCGTCGGGTGGCCCCGGCGCCTGGACGCGGCGGCGATGCGGGTGGCGGCCGCGCTGCTGCTGGGGCACCACGACTTCGCCGCCTACTGCCGGCGGCGCGAGGGGGCCACCACGATCCGCGTGCTGCAGGCCCTCGACGTCACCCGGGACGGGGACCTGGTCACGGTGGCCGCCTCGGCGGACGCGTTCTGCCACTCGATGGTGCGCAGCCTCGTGGGCGCGCTGCTGGCCGTGGGGGAGGGGCGGCGGGCGCCGGAGTGGCCGGCCGGGTTGCTCAGCCGCACCACCCGCTCCGACGAGGTGCCCGTGGCGCCCGCCCACGGGCTCACGCTGCTGGGCGTGGACTACCCGCCCGACGACCAGCTGGCGGCCCGCACCCAGGTGACCCGCGCGAGGCGGGAGGGCTAGACCGCCGCGACGGCGTCGGCGACCGGGGTGTCGCCGCCGGTGAGCTCGAGCACCCCGGTACGCGGGGTGTCCAGCAGCGCGACCAGGACGGCGGCGACGTCGTCCCGGGTGACCTCACCGCGGTCCACCGACCGTGCCAGGCGCACGGTGCCGGTCCCCGGGTCGTCGGTGAGCGTGACCGGTCGCAGCACGGTGCTGTCCAGGTCGGCACGGGGCAGCACGTCCTGCTCGGCGGCCAGCTTGGCCCGCAGGTAGGCGACGAACACCTCGTCGACGCCGTCGGGGGTCGCGCCGTCGGCCACGGCGTCGACGCCGTAGGAGGAGAGCAGCAGGTAGCGCCGGACGCCGGCGGCCTGGGCCGCGTCGGCCAGCAGGACGGCCGCGCCGCGGTCGACGGTGTCCTTGCGGGCGATGCCGCTGTCCGGGCCGCCCCCGGCAGCGAAGACCACGGCGTCGGCACCGCGGACCGCGTCGGCGACCTGGTCCACCGACGCCTGCTCGAGGTCGAGCACCACCGGCCGGGCGCCGTCGGACTCCAGGTCGGCCTCGTGGTCGGGGTTGCGGACGAGGCCGGTCACGGTGTCGCCGCGGGCGGCGAGCAGGCGGGTGAGGCGTCGGGCGATCTGGCCGTGGGCACCGGCGATGGCGATGTGCATGGTGGGGCACTACCCGGTCGCGGTGGGTGGCACGCCCGCGGCCGCCCGGGCGCGCTCGAGCTCGGCGGGGGTGTCGCAGTCGGTCCAGCCGGCCGGGCCGCGCGCCGGCGCCGTGGGCCGGAACCGGTGCACGTCCAGCCCGGCGAGCACGGCGCGCAGCGAGGTGGGGGCGTCGACCCCGGCCAGCCGGGCGCGCAGCGCCGTCGTGCGCCACACCCCGAGCAGGTACTGGTCGCGGCCCTGCGGGTCGACGAGGAGCACGCCGTCCCCGGCCAGCCGGCCCCGCAGCTCGTCGACCAGCTCGGCGGTGAGGAAGGGCAGGTCGGCCGCCAGCACGACCACCACGTCGGTGGGGACGGCGGCCAGCCCGGCACGCAGGGCCCGCACCGGACCGCCACCGGGCGGGTCCTCCCGCACCACCACGACGTCGGGGGGCACCGGCCGGGGCGGCCCCACCACCACGCGGGGCCGGGCGTCGGGCACGGCGGCCAGCACCCGGTCGAGCATGCTGCGGCCGCCGACCTCCAGCTGCGGCTTGTCCCGACCGCCCATCCGCGCACCCCGGCCGCCGGCCAGGACGACGGCGGCGCAGGGGGGCAGGTGGTCCACGCACCAGACGGTAGGTGGGTACCGTCGCCGACGTGGGACGAGTGACCGCCCGAACGCCGGTGCTGCGCATCCGCGGGCCGCACCGCAGCACGCGGCCGGACACCGTGGCCAGCGAGGAGCCGCTGGAGATCCGGCTCGACGGCAGGCCGCTGGCGGTCACCATGCGCACGCCCGGTGACGACTTCGACCTCGTGCACGGGTTCCTGCTCACCGAGGGCGTCATCGCCTCGCGGGCCGACGTGGCCGCACTGCGCTACTGCGACTCGGTCGACGACGAGGGCCGCAACACCTACAACGTCGTCGACGTGGACCTCGCCCCCGGCGTGCCGGTGCCCGACACCGCCCTGGACCGGAACTTCTACACGACCAGCTCGTGCGGGGTCTGCGGCAAGGCCAGCATCGACGCCATCCGCACCAGGACCCGCTTCGACGTCGCCGCCGACCCCGTGCGGGTCGGGGTCGACACCCTCCTCGCCCTGCCCGACCGGCTGCGGGCCGCGCAGGAGGTGTTCGAGAAGACCGGTGGGCTGCACGCCGCCGGCCTGTTCACCGCCGAGGGCGAGCTGGTCTGCGTCCGCGAGGACGTGGGCCGGCACAACGCGGTCGACAAGGTGGTGGGGGACGCCGTCCGGCAGGGGCGGCTGCCGCTGGCCGGGCAGGTGCTGATGGTCAGCGGGCGCACCAGCTTCGAGCTGCTGCAGAAGTCGGCGATGGCCGGCATCCCGGTGCTGGCGGCCGTGTCGGCCGCCAGTTCGCTGGCCGTCGAGCTCGCCGAGTCCACCGGGACCACCCTGGTCGGGTTCCTCCGCGGCGACGGCTGCAACGTGTACGCGGGGACCCACCGGGTCGGCCAGGGGAGCTGATCAGGGCCCGGGGTGGTCGCCGCCCCGCAGCTGGCTGACCACGTGGGGGAGCAGCGGCCCGAGCACCGCGAGGCCGTCCCGCACGCCGCCGGTGGACCCCGGCAGGTTGACCACCAGGGTGCGGCCGGCGGTCCCGGCCAGCCCGCGGGAGAGGACGGCGGTGGGCACGGTGGGCTGGCCGTGGCGGCGGACCGCCTCGGCGATGCCGGGGGCCTCGCGCTCGAGCACCCGGCGGGTGGCCTCGGGGGTGACGTCGGTGGGGGTCAGGCCGGTGCCGCCGGTGGTGACCACCAGGTCCGCGCCCGAGGCGACCGCGTCGCGCAGGGCCGCGGCCAGGACGTCGACGTCGTCGGGGTGCACGTGCGGGCCCGCCACCTCGAAGCCCAGCTCGCGCAGGCCGGCGGCCAGGGCCTGCCCGGAGCGGTCGGGGTAGACCCCGGCGGAGGCCCGGTTGGAGGCGGTGACCACGACGGCGCGGGCACCCGGGGGCAGCGTCACCGGACCCAGTCGCCCTTCTTGCCGCCGGACTTGGCCAGCAGGCGGACGTCGGTGACGGTCGCCCGCGGGTCGACGGCCTTGACCATGTCGATGACCGTCAGGCCGGCCACGGCGACGGAGGTCAGCGCCTCCATCTCCACGCCGGTGCGGTCGGCGGTGCGCGCGGTCGCGGTGATCTCCACCGCCTCGTCGGTGACCTCGAGGTCGACGGTGACCCCGTGCAGCGCGATGGGGTGGCACAGGGGGACCAGGTCGGGTGTGCGCTTGGCCCCGGCGATGCCGGCGATGCGGGCGACGGCGATCGCGTCGCCCTTGGGCACGCCCTCCCCGCGCAGCAGGGCCACCACCTCGGGGCTCACCAGCACGCGCCCGGCCGCGGTGGCCGTGCGGGCGGTGACGGCCTTGGCGGTGACGTCGACCATGCGGGCCGCGCCGGCGGCGTCGAGGTGGGTGAATCCGGTGCTCACTGCAGGGCTCCTCCGATCAGCACGACCTGGACCTCGCCGCCGGCCGGCAGCTCGGTGACGTCCTCGGGGACGACGACCAGGCAGTCGGCGCGGGCGAGGTGGGCGACCAGGTGCGACCCGGCCCCGCCCACCAGCTCCACCGTGCCCGAGCTGAACCGGCCGCGCAGGTACTGCCGCCGTCCGGCCGGTGAGGTGAGCGGGCCGGCCAGCCGCGCGGTCAGCTCCACCCGGTCGGGCCCGGGTACGCCGAGCGCGGCCCGCAGCGCCGGGCGGACGAACACCTCGAACGACACGAAGGAGCTGACCGGGTTGCCCGGCAGGGTGACCACCGGGACGCCGTCCACCGTGCCGGCACCCTGCGGTCCGCCGGGCTGCATGGCCACCCCGACGAACTCGACGGTGCCCAGCGCCCCGAGGGCGTCCTTGACCACCTCGTAGGCGCCCATGCTGACCCCGCCGCTGGTGACGAGCACGTCGGCCGAGGCGAGCTCGGCGCGCACGGTGGTCAGGAACTGGTCGACGTCGTCGGGGACGAAGTGCAGGGTGCGCGCCGCGCCGCCCGCGGCCGTCACGGCAGCGGCCAGCACGAGCGAGTTGGACTCGTGGATCTGCCCGTGGGCCAACGGCTCCCCGGGGGCCACCAGCTCGCTCCCGGTGGACAGCACCAGCACCCGCGGGCGGCGCCGGACGACGACCGCGGCCCGCCCGACCGAGGCCGCCAGGCCCAGCTGCGCCGGCCCGAGCACGGTCCCGGCGGGCAGCGCCGTGGCCCCGGCCGCGAGGTCCTCGCCGGCGTGCCGCAGGAACGTGCCGGCCGCGGGTGCCCCGCTGATGGCCACCGTCGCCGTCCCGCCGTCGGTGGACTCCACCGGCACGACGACGTCGGCGCCGTCGGGCAGGGGGGCGCCGGTCATGATGCGGTGCACCGTCCCCGGCTCCAGCGGCGGGACCTCGGTGCGCCCGGCGGGCAGGTCGGCGGCCACCGGGAGGCGCACCGGCGCACCCGCGCTCGCCCCGCCGACGTCGGCCCAGCGGGCGGCGTAGCCGTCCATGGCCGAGTTGGTGAAGACCGGCAGGGGCACGGCGGCCAGCACGTCCTCGGCCAGCACCCGTCCGGCGGCCTCGGCGACCGGGACCTCCTCGGTGCCGGGGGAGCAACCGGCCAGCAGCGCGGCGACGACCGCCCGGTGCTCCTCGACCGTGCGACGGCGTCCTGCTGCGGTGTCCACCGCCACATCCTCACCCATGCGTGGTGCGCGGTGCGGGGGGCGGCGCTAGGTTCCCCCTGCTCCCGAGGTGGAGCCGCAGGACGCGACGGGACGAGGGGTGCACGTGACGGAGATCGACCGGATGCTGGCCGCCAACGCCGACTGGGCCAGGCGGTTCCCCGGGTCACGGCCGGTCGCGCCGGCCCGCAAGGTGGCCGTCATCGCGTGCATGGACTCGCGCATGCCGCTGTTCCAGCTGCTGGGGCTCGAGGTGGGCGACGCGCACGTCATCCGCAACGCCGGCGGCATCATCACCGAGGACACGCTGCGTTCCCTGACGATCTCCCAGCACCTGCTGGGCACCCGCGAGACGGTGCTGGTGCACCACACCGACTGCGGGATGCAGACGACCGACGACCGCGGCCTGGCCGACGTCGTCGAGCAGGCCACCGGGCACCGCCCGCCGTGGGCCGGACGCACCTTCACCGACCTCGACGCCGACGTGCGGCACTCCCTGGCCGTGCTGCGCAGCACCCCCTACCTGGCCTCCCACGAGGCCCGCGGCACGGTCTACGACGTCACCACCGGGCTGCTGCGCGAGGTGGTCTGAGCGGGGTCCTGCGCGGGCCGGGGGCCACGCCGACCCACTAGGGTCGGCGTGTGCTGAGCGTGCGCCGTGCCCCGTCCGTGCGGCTGGCGGGGCTGCTGGCGGCCGCGCTGCTCGCCGCCGGGTGCACCAGCACGGTGACGGGTTCGGCGAGCCCCGCGCCCACCACCGGCGCCCCCTCGGTCAGCACGTCCCCCAGCCCGAGCGCGGGCCCCACCGGCCAGGTGACGCCCGCGCCCCCCGTCGGCCCGGGCACCGGGGCCGAGGCGCGCCGGATCGCCGGGGTCACCTCGCTGCCGGTGGCCATCACCCCCGACCGCACCGGGTCGTGCTTCCCCACCGGGCCGTTCGGCTCGGCGAGCGGGGTCGACGGCCTCTACTTCGGCGACGGCCGGGTCGAGCAGGAGCTGGACCGCTGGGGGTTCGTCGTCGGCTGGGGCACCTGCGGCCAGGACGCAGCCGGCAACGCCACGCTGGTGCTGGTCTCGGAGATGAGCGACCCGGACTCCGCCGCGGCGGCCGCCGCGGCGCTCACCACCCTGGCGCTGGACCAGGGCAGCGGGGACCGGCAGCCGGTGGAGCTGCCCGACCTCGGGGCGAGCGGGTCGTTGTCGGCCGGCGGCTCGGACACCGCCGGTGCCCCCACCGACACCGTCGACGTGTGGGTGCCCAGCGGCCGCATGCTCGTCTACGTCTACCTCGACGCCCCGGCCGGTTCGGCGCCGGACCTGGTCACGGCCCAGGTCCGGGACCAGCTCGGGCTGCTCGAGGGCTTCGCGCCCACCCCGCAGGACCAGGTGCCCGACCTGCCCACCGACCCCCTGGGCCTGGGGCCCTACGCCCTCCGCACCCCCGGGGACCCGACCCGGTTCACCGGTTCCTACGACCTCGAGGGCTACCTGCGGCTGGCCATCGACCCCGTCGTCGAGCGCGACCTGCTCACCGCCAACGGCTTCGGCGGCGTGTTCTACCGGACCACCTACGACGAGGCGGCCTCGCGCGACTACGCCGTCTCCCTCTACACCTTCCCCACCTCGGCGCAGACCAACGCCGTGTACGAGGGCTTCGCCCAGCTCGAGGCCACCGCGTTCGGCGGCACGCCGTTCACGCTGCCGGCCATCCCCGAGGCGCCCTGCTTCGTGTTCGAGAACGGCCCGGGCAACGTCGCGCAGCGCTGCTACGTGGGGTACGGCAGCTACCTGGCCAGCGTCGACATCCAGGGCCTCGACGCGGTCGACGACTACGCCCCCATGGATGCGCTGCTCCCGCAGCAGCGGGACCTCATCGACGGCTGACCGGCCCGGCCGACCCGGCTGGTATCGTCGTCGACCGGCGTGCGCAGCCGGCTGGTGCCCGCGCGCCTGCGTTCCGTCCCCCGTGCTCGGTGGGGCGAACCACCAGCCACCCGACGACGAGGAAGTGGGCATACCCGTGCGCACGTACACCCCCAAGCCCGGTGACATCACCCGGGCCTGGCACGTCATCGACGCCACCGACGTGGTGCTCGGTCGACTGGCCAGCCAGACCGCGCAGCTGCTGCGCGGCAAGCACAAGCCGCAGTTCGCACCGCACGTCGACGCCGGCGACTTCGTCGTCGTCATCAACGCGGGCAAGGTGGCCCTGACCGGGTCCAAGCGCGACGCGAAGACCGCCTACCGGCACTCGGGCTACCCGGGTGGGCTCACCGCCATCAACGTGGGCGACGAGATCCAGACCCGCCCCGACCGCGTGGTCGAGCGCGCCGTGAAGGGCATGCTGCCGCACAACTCCCTGGGCCGTCAGATGCTGTCCAAGCTCAAGGTGTACGCCGGGCCCGAGCACCCGCACGCCGCCCAGCAGCCCCAGCCCTTCGAGATCAAGCAGGTGTCCCAGTGACCACCCCCCTCACGGCCCAGAACGTCACCGACGCCGACGGCCGCCCCGTGCAGACCGTCGGCCGTCGCAAGGAGGCCGTCGTACGGGTGCGTCTGCTGCCCGGCACCGGCCAGTTCCGGCTCAACGGCCGGACCATCGAGGAGTACTTCCCCAACAAGGTGCACCAGCAGCTCATCCGTGAGCCCCTGGTGATCCTGGAGAAGGGCGAGACCTACGACGTCGTCGGCCTGCTCAAGGGTGGCGGCGTCTCCGGGCAGGCCGGTGCCCTGCGCCTGGCCATCGCCCGGGCCCTCATCGAGGTCGAGCCCGAGGACCGCCCGGCCCTCAAGCGCGCCGGGTTCCTCACCCGCGACGCCCGCGTCACCGAGCGCAAGAAGTACGGCCTGAAGAAGGCCCGCAAGGCGCCTCAGTACTCGAAGCGCTGACCGCGTCGCCGTGGGTCGCCTCTTCGGCACCGACGGCGTCCGGGGTCGGGCCAACGCCGACCTCACGCCGGAGTTGGCCCTGTCGGTGGCACGTGCCGCCGCCGGCGTGCTCGCCGACCGCGACGGGACCTCGCGTCCCGTCGCGGTCGTCGGCCGGGACCCCCGCGCGAGCGGGGAGATGCTCGAGGCCGCGGTCGTCGCGGGCCTGACCAGCGCCGGCGCCGAGGTGCTGCGGGTGGGCGTGCTGCCCACCCCGGCCGTCGCCCACCTCACCGGCGTGCTCGACGCCGACCTGGGCGTGATGCTGTCGGCCAGCCACAACCCGATGCCCGACAACGGCATCAAGCTGTTCTCCCGCGGCGGGCACAAGCTGCCCGACGCGGTCGAGGCCGCCGTCGAGCGCGGGGTCTCCCTCGGCGCGGGGCACGACCGGCGAGCCGGTGACCGCGCCCCGCGCCCGACCGGGGCCGACGTGGGCCGGGTCCACGACGTCGCCGACGCGGGCGCCCGCTACGCCGACCACCTGCTGGCCGCCGTCCCCGGTTCGCTGGCCGGCGTGACCGTGGTCGTCGACTGCGCGCACGGCGCGGCCAGCGCGCTGGCGCCGGAGGTCTACCGGCGCGCCGGGGCCACCGTGCACGTCATCGGTGCCGAGCCCGACGGCTGGAACATCAACGACGGCGTCGGCTCCACCCACCTGGGCCCGCTGCAGGCCGCCGTCCGCGAGACCGGGGCCGACCTCGGCCTGGCGCACGACGGCGACGCCGACCGCTGCCTGGCCGTCACCGCCGACGGCGACGTCGTCGACGGCGACGGCATCCTCGCGGTGTGCGCCCTGGGGCTGCACGCCGCCGGCCAGCTGGCCGGGGACACCGTGGTCGCCACCGTGATGAGCAACCTGGGCTTCCACCACACCATGCGCGCGGCGGGCATCTCCGTCGCCACCACCGCGGTCGGCGACCGCTACGTGCTCGAGACGCTGCGCCAGCGCGGCCTGTCGCTGGGCGGGGAGCAGAGCGGGCACCTGGTGTTCCTCGACCACGCCACCACCGGCGACGGCCTGCTGACCGGCCTCATGCTCATGGCCCGCACGGCCGAGACCGGGTCGTCGCTCGGCGAGCTGGCCTCCGTGGTCCGCAAGCTGCCCCAGGTGCTGGTGAACGTGCCCGTCGCCGACCGCATCGCGGTCAGCGAGAGCGACGACGTCGCCCGGGCGGTCAACGCGGTCGAGGAGGAGCTGGGTGAGAGCGGCCGGGTGCTGCTGCGCCCCTCGGGCACCGAGCAGCTCGTGCGGGTGATGGTCGAGGCACCCACCCAGGAGCAGGCGGACACCGTCGCCCACCGGCTGGCCGAGGTCGTCGCCGCCGTCTGAGGCCGGTCCAGGACACGTATTGTCGGTGCCCATGTGCGGCATCGTGGGGTACGTCGGTCCCCGGAACGCGTTGGACGTGGTGCTCGAGGGCCTGCGGCGCCTGGAGTACCGGGGCTACGACTCGGCCGGGGTGGCCGTGCTGGCCGACGGCGAGCTGTCCTGGGCCAAGAAGGCCGGCAAGGTGGCCAACCTCGAGAAGGAGCTCGCCGAGCAGGCGCTCCCGCCGGCCACCATCGGCATCGGGCACACCCGCTGGGCCACCCACGGCGGGCCGACCGACCGCAACGCGCACCCCCACGTGTCCGCGGACGGCTCCGTGGCGGTCATCCACAACGGCATCATCGAGAACTTCGCCGCGCTGCGCGCCGAGGTCGAGGCCACCGGCGTCGAGTTCTCCTCCGAGACCGACACCGAGGTCGTGGCCCACCTGCTCGCCGCGGTCTACCCCACCCTCCCCGCCGGCGAGGGCCGCCTCGCCGAGGCCATGCGGCAGGTCTCGCGGCGGCTGGAGGGCGCCTTCACCCTCGTCGCCAGCCACGTGGCCGAGCCCGACACCCTCGTCGCCTCCCGCCGCAACTCCCCGCTGGTCGCCGGGGTCGGCGACGGGGAGTACTTCCTGGGCTCCGACGTCGCGGCGTTCATCGGCCACACCCGCAACGCCCTCGAGCTCGGCCAGGACCAGGTCGTGGAGATCGACCGCAGCCGGGGCGTCACCGTCACCGACTTCGCCGGCGGCCGGGTCGAGCCCACCGCCTACACGGTGGACTGGGACGCCGAGGCGGCCGGCAAGGCCGGCTACGACTGGTTCATGCTCAAGGAGATCGACGAGCAGCCGCAGGCCGTCGCGGACACGCTCCTGGGCCGCCTGGGCGACCGCGGCGAGATCGTGCTCGACGAGGTGCGGATCTCCGACGAGGACCTCCGGGGCATCACCAAGGTCTTCGTCATCGCCTGCGGCACGGCCTACCACGCCGGGCTGATCGCCAAGTACGCCATCGAGCACTGGACCCGCATCCCGGTCGAGGTCGAGCTGGCCAGCGAGTTCCGCTACCGCGACCCCGTGCTCGACCGGTCCACGCTGGTGGTCGTCATCTCGCAGTCCGGCGAGACCATGGACACCCTCATGGCCCTGCGGCACGCCAAGGAGCAGCAGGCCCGGGTGCTGGCGATCTGCAACGCCAACGGCTCGACCATCCCGCGCGAGTCCGACGCCGTCCTCTACACCCGGGCCGGGCCCGAGGTCGCCGTCGCCTCGACCAAGGGGTTCCTCACCCAGGTCGTGGCCTGCTACCTGGTCGGGCTGTTCCTGGCCCAGGTGCGCGGGCTGAAGTACGAGGACGAGGTCGCCGCCGTCGTGGCCGAGCTGCGCAAGCTGCCCGACCAGGTGCGCGAGGTGCTGGCCGGGGTCGAGGAGGTGCGCGAGCTGGGCCGGTCGCTGGCCACCGAGTCCACGGTCCTGTTCCTGGGTCGCCACGTGGGCTACCCGGTGGCGCTGGAGGGTGCGCTGAAGCTCAAGGAGCTGGCCTACATCCACGCCGAGGGGTTCGCCGCCGGCGAGCTCAAGCACGGGTCCATCGCGCTCATCGGCCAGGGCACCCCGGTGGTGGTGGTCGCGCCCTCGCCGCACGGCCGGGAGTCGCTGCACGGCAAGGTCGTCTCCAACATCCAGGAGGTGCGGGCCCGGGGGGCGCGCACGATCGTCATCGCCGAGGAGGGCGACGACGACGTGGTGCCCTACGCCGACCACGTCATCCGGGTGCCGCGCACGCCGACCCTGCTCGCGCCGGTGGTGACCACGGTGCCGCTGCAGGTGCTGGCGTGCGAGATCGCCGACACCCGCGGCCTGGACGTCGACATGCCCCGCAACCTGGCCAAGTCCGTCACCGTCGAGTGAACAGAAGGACCTCGTCGCCCCCCACGACGCGCTCCGCACGTCGTGGGCCCCTGCGACGAGGCCGGTCCAGCGGGTTCCGGTGATCGTGGGGGTGGGCATCGACGTGTGCCCGGTCGAGCGGTTCGCCGCCTCGCTCACCCGCACGCCGGGGTTGCGCGACCGGCTGTTCACCGCTGCGGAGCAGGTCACCCCGTCGGGGGCACCACGCACCGGTGAGTCCCTGGCCGCCCGGTTCGCGGCCAAGGAGGCGCTGGCCAAGGCGCTCGGCGCCCCGGGGGACCTGCACTGGCACGACGCCGAGGTGACCGTCGGCGACCACGGCCGGCCCCTGCTGGCCGTGCGCGGCACCGTGGCCGCCCGGGCCGCCGAGCTCGGGGTGACGACCTGGCACGTGTCGCTGAGCCACGACGGGGGCATCGCCTCGGCCGTGGTGATCGCGGAGCGGGACCGGTGACTGGGCTGTACACGGCCGACCAGGTGCGGGCGGCCGAGGCCGTCGTCCTGGCCCGGACCCCGGAGGGTGCCCTGATGCAGCGCGCCGCGACCGGGTTGGCCACGGTGTGCCTGCGGCTGGCCGGCCGCGCCGTCGGGTTGCGGGTCACCCTGCTGGTGGGGGCCGGCAACAACGGGGGCGACGCGCTGTGGGCCGGGGCGATCCTCGCCCGGCGGGGAGCGGCGGTCACCGCGCTGCTGCTCGACCCCGACCGGGCACACCCCGCGGGCCTGGCCGCGCTGCGCCGGGCCGGGGCCCGGGTGGTCACCGCACCCGACGCCGCCGGGTCGGACCGGGCCGACCTCGTGCTCGACGGGATCACCGGCATCGGCGGGCGCGGCGGGCTGCGGCCCACGGCGGCCGCAGCCGTCGCCGACGCCGTGGCCGGGCCGGGCCTGCTGGTGGCCGTCGACGTCCCCAGCGGGGTCGACGCCGACACCGGCGCGGTGCCCGGTGAGGCGTTCCCGGCGCAGCACACCGTCACCTTCGGCGCGGTCAAGCCGGGGCTGGTGGTGGGCGAGGGGCGCGGGTACGCCGGGGTCGTCCACCTGGTCGACCTCGGCCTGGAGCTCGGCGCCCCGTCGGCCCGGCGGTTCGGCGACCCCGACGTGGCCGCCCGCCTGCCCGACCCCGGCGCCGGCGACGACAAGTACTCCCGGGGCGTGGTCGGCGTCCACGCCGGCTCCGCGACCTACCCCGGGGCGGCTGTGCTGTGCACCGGGGCCGCGTTGCGCACCCGGCCGGGCCTGGTCCGCTACGCCGGCACCGCTGCCGAGGGCGTGCGCGCGGCGTGGCCGGAGGCGATCGTCACCGACGGCCGGCCAGCCGACGCCGGGCGCGTGCAGGCCTGGGTGGTCGGTCCCGGGGCGGGCACCGACGACGAGGCCCGCAGCGTGCTGGCCGAGGTGCTGGCCACCGAGCTGCCGGTGCTGGTCGACGCCGACGCCCTGACCCTGTTGGCCGCCTCGCCCGAGCTGGCCCACGACCGGTCGGCGCCCACCGTGCTCACCCCGCACGACCGCGAGTTCACCCGCTTCGGGTGGGAGCTGGGCGGCGACCGCGTCGGGGCGGCCCGGTCCGCGGCGCGCGACCTGGGGGTCACCGTGCTGCTCAAGGGCGACGCGACGGTGGTCGCCGGGCCCGACGGCACCACCTTCGTCAACGGCACCGGTACACCCTGGCTGGCCACCGCGGGCACCGGCGACGTGCTCAGCGGGGTCGTCGGCGCCCTGCTGGCCACCGGCCTCGACGCCACCGAGGCCGCGGCCGCGGGCGCGCACCTGCACGGCCGGGCCGGTCAGCTCGCCGCGGCGGGCGGACCGCTGATCGCCTCCGACCTGCTGCGCCACCTGCCGACGGCCGTGCACCTGACGACCGGCCGGGGAGGTGGGCTGGGAGGATCGGGGGCGTGACCGTGCAGAACCGCGCCGAGGTGGTCGTCGACCTGGACGCCATCGCCGCGAACACCGCCGTGCTGCGGGAGCGGGTGGGGCGGCCGCTGATGGCCGTGGTCAAGGCCGACGGCTACGGCCACGGCCTGGTGCCGGCCGCCCGCGCCGCCCTGGCCGGGGGCGCCGACGCGCTCGGGGTCACCGTGCTCGAGGAGGCGCTGGCGCTGCGGGCCGCGGGCGTCACCGCGCCGCTGCTGTCCTGGCAGCACGTCCCGGGTGCCGACTACGCCGCCGGCCTCGCCGCCGACGTCGAGCTGTCGGTGAACGCGGGGTGGGCGCTGGCCGAGGTGGTCGACGCCGCCCGGGCCACCGGGCGCACCGCCGCCGTGCAGCTGTTCGTCGACACCGGCCTCTCCCGCGAGGGCGCCACCCCCGAGGACTGGCCCGCGCTGGTCGCGGCCGCGGCGCGCGCCCAGGCCGACGGCGACGTGGTCGTCACCGGGCTGTGGAGCCACCTGGCCTACGCCGACGCGCCGACCCACCCCACGATCGCCGCCCAGGTCGCGGTGTTCGAGGAGGCGACCGCGGTGGCGCGGGGCGCCGGGCTCACCGACGCCCGCCGGCACCTGGCCAACTCCGCGGCGACCGTGGCGCTGCCGCACACCTGGTACGACATGGTCCGGCCCGGCGTCGCCGTGTACGGCCTGGACCCCCTGGGCGGGGACCCCGCCGTCCACGGTCTCCGCCCGGCGATGACGGTGCGCGCCCGGGTCGCGCTGACCAAGCGCGTCCCGGCCGGCACCGGGGTCTCCTACGGCCACACCCACCGCACGGCGGCTGCCGCGAACCTCGCGCTGGTCCCGGTCGGCTACGCCGACGGCGTGCCCCGCGAAGCCGGGAACCGGGCGCCGGTGCTGGCCGCGGGCGCCCGCCGCACCATCGCCGGGCGGGTCTGCATGGACCAGTTCGTGCTCGACCTCGGCGACGACGTCGTGGCCCCCGGCGACCCGGTCGTGCTGTGGGGCCCCGGGGACGCCGGCGAACCGACCGCGCAGGACTGGGCCGACGCCCTGGACACCATCCACTACGAGCTGGTCACCCGGGTCGGCGGCCGGTTCACCCGCACCTACACCGGGTCGGCCGGGGTGCCCGCGTGAGGCCGCCGCAGCCCCGCACGGTCGGGCTGGTCGGTGGCCTGCTCGGCCTGGCCGCCGCCGGCACCGCGGTCGGCGTCGCGGCCACCCGGGCGGCGTCCTCCCGCGTCCGCGCCGACAAGGTCGGCCCCGTCCCGGGGGCGCTGCCGCTGCCCCACGTCGACGCCGTCGACGTCACCGACCTGCCGGGCGACGTCCAGCGCGCCGAGGACCCCCTGGGGGTCGGCTCCCGCCCGGCCGACCGCACCGCGCTGGTGCCGGCGTCGGACGGCGTGCTGCTGCACGTCGAGGAGGTCGGCCCCCGCGACGCCCCGCTCACCGTCGTCCTGGTGCACGGCTACACGCTGTCGATGGCGTCGTGGACCTTCCAGCGCCGCGACCTCGGCCGCGAGCTGGCCACCGGCAACGGGCACGCCCCGCAGGCCCGGGTGGTGCTCTACGACCAGCGCGGGCACGGCGCCTCGGCCCGCGGGGACGCCGCGCACTCCACCGTCGACCAGCTGGCCGAGGACCTGGCGTCGGTGCTCGACGCGCGGGTGCCCCGCGGGCCGGTGGTGCTGGTCGGGCACTCGATGGGCGGGATGACGGTGCTGCAGCTGGCCGCGCGCCGTCCCGACCTGTTCGGCGGGCGGGTGGTCGGCGTGGGTCTGGTGTCCACCTCCGCCGGCGGGCTGGCCGACCTCGACCTGGGCCTGCCCGGCGTGCTGACCCGGGTGCGCGCGGCCGTCTTCCCGGTCGCCGGGTTCGTGATGCGGCACCGACCCACCTTCGCCGAGTGGGTCCGCCGGTCGGCCGCCGACGTGGTCAGCTGGGCCACCCGGGCGCTGTCGTTCGCGCGGGCCGACGTCGACCCGCGGCTGGTCGACTACGTGGACGCGATGATCGGCGGCACCCCGGTCGAGGTGATCGCCGAGTTCTACCCGGCGATCGTCGGGCTGGACGCCGAGGCCGCGATCGAGCCGCTGGCGAACCTGCCCGTCCTGGTGCTCACCGGCGACGAGGACAAGCTCATCCCGCAGGGGCACAGCGACCGCATCGTCGCCGAGCTGACCGCGGCCGGCGCCCGCGACCTCCGCTACCGCGTCGTGCCGCGATCGGGGCACCTCGTGCTGCTCGAGCACCCCGACGAGGTCACCGCGGCCGTCGTGGACCTGGTCCGCCGGGCGGGCGCCCGGTGAGGCGCACCCTGACCACGGTCGAGGACACGCACGCCTTCGGCGTCGAGCTGGCCGGCCTGCTGCGCCCCGGTGACCTCGTCGTGCTGTCGGGCCCGCTCGGGGCCGGCAAGACCGCGCTCACCCAGGGCATCGGCGCCGGCCTCGGTGTCCCGGGCCCGGTCACCTCGCCGACCTTCGTGCTGGCCCGGGTGCACCGCGGGGGCCGGCTGCCGCTGGTGCACGTCGACGCCTACCGGCTGGGCTCGCTGCTCGACGTCGACGACCTCGACCTCGACGCGACCGTCGAGGAGTCGATCACCGTCGTGGAGTGGGGCCACGGGTTGGTCGAGCAGCTCGTCGACGAGCACCTGGTGGTCGAGCTGACCCGCGGCGACGACGACGTCCGGACGGCGACGCTGGTGCCGCACGGGCCGTCGTGGGCAGCGCGGCTGGACCCCCGGCCGACGAAGCAGCGGTCGACCGTGCGGGTGCTGCTGGTCGACGACGCCGACCGGGTGCTGCTGTTCCACGACAGCGACGCGGGCCTGGACCCGGTGGTCACCTGGTGGATGACCCCCGGTGGCGGTATCGACGACGGCGAGGACGAGCTCACCGCGGTGGTCCGCGAGCTGGCCGAGGAGACCGGCCTGCGGGTCGACCCCGCCCAGGTGCACGGACCGCTGGCCTGGCGCCGGGTCCGGCACGGGTTCAGCGACGTGGTGGTCGATCAGCGCGACGCGTTCTACGTCGTCCGGGTGCCGGCGTTCGAGGTGTCCGTCGCCGGCCACACCGAGGACGAGCAGCGCACCATCGTGGGCCACCGCTGGTGGACCCGGGCCGAGCTGGCCACCACCACCGAGACGGTCTACCCGGGCGGGCTGGCCGACCTGCTGGCGCTGGCCGAGGAGCCCGACCGCTGGCCGGTCGAGCTGCCCGACGTCGACGAGTCCACGGCCCCCTGAGCGCGGATCACGCCAGAGCGGCCAGCACCACCACGTCCGCGGCTCCGAGCTCGCCGAGGGGCCGGTCGAAGGTCACCAGCTGCTGACCCGCTCGACGGGCCACGGCCAGCAGGTGGGCGTCGGTGACCTGCCGGTGCCCGCGGACCGGGGTGATGTCGGGGTCGAGCGGGGAGACGTCGTCGACGAGGAAGCCGTGGCGACCCGCGGAGCGGAGCGCGGCCAGCACGGCTCGGGCATCGGCGAGGTCGACGGCCGCCGGCAGCGCTCGACGGTTGGCGCTGACCCGCAGGAACCCGTTCTCGGTGGTCGAGCAGGTCGACCACCCGGCCGGGGCGTTCGCGACGAACCACTGCCGGGCGGCGAGGTGGTGCACGTGGGAGTCCCAGGCCAGGGCCACCAAGACGTTCACGTCGAGCAGCGTCACGCGCGGATCAGTCCTCGTCGAGGGCGCGGGCGACCATCTCCGGGGTGATCGCCGGCGTGCCGGCTGGGACCCGGATGACCGGGAGGTCGCCGCTGGCGTCGACCCGGGCCGGGGTCAACCCACGCCGTGCGAGCTCGGACAGGACCGAGCCCAGTGAACGGCGCGACTCCCCGGCCAGCTGCCGCGCGGCCTCCAGGACGTCGGCATCGAGGTCCAGGGTGGTCCGCATGCGACGAGGATAGGTCGCACCAACGCACCAACGCATCACCCGGCGACGCGGGAAACCGGGCACGGCTAACCTGGTCGGTCGTGCTCACCCTGGCGATCGACACCGCGACGCCGACCCTCGTGGTCGGCGTCGCCGACGGCGACCGGGTGCTGGCCGAGGCCGGGGTGCCCTCGGGCACCCGGCACGCCGAGCTGCTGACCCCGACGGTGACCGACGTGCTGGCCCGCGCCGGCGTCGCGCTCGCCGACCTCGGCCGGGTCGTCGTCGGGCTGGGGCCCGGGCCCTACACCGGGCTGCGGGTGGGCATCGTGACCGCGGCCGCGCTGGGCGACGTCGTCGGCGTCCCCGTGCACGGGGTCTGCTCGCTGGACGCCGTGGGCGAGGGCCCGCGGGTGGTCGTCACCGACGCCCGCCGCAAGGAGGTCTACTGGCGCGCCCACGACGGCGCCCCGCTGGGCGAGCCGGGGGTCGGCCGGCCCGAGGAATTGGACCTGCCCGACCTGCCCGTGGTGGGCGACGCCCGCTTCGCCGACCGGCTGGGCCGCGAGGTCGTGCCCGCCGAGGTGACCACCGCCGGACTGCTGCGCTCGATCCCGGCCGGCCCGCCCGCGCCGCTGACCCCGCTCTACCTGCGCCGCCCCGACGCCGTGCCGAACGTGGTGCGCAAGCCGGTGACCCGGTGACCGAGCTGCGGCCGATGACCCGCGACGACCTCACCGCCGTGATGCGGCTGGAGGACGAGCTCTTCGCCCCCGACACCTGGACCCGGGCCATGTACTTGGAGGAGCTGGGGATGACCGACACCCGCAGCTACACCGTGGCCGTCGACGAGGGCGAGGTGGTCGGCTACGCCGGCCTGATCGCCTACCCCGACGAGGCGCACGTGGCCACCATCGGCGTCACCGGCGCCCGGCAGGGCGAGGGCATCGGCGGGCGGCTGCTCGACGCGCTGCTGGCCGAGGCCGACCGGCGCAGCCCCGTCGTCCTGCTGGAGGTGCGGGCGTCGGACGAGGCCACCCAGGGGCTGTACGCCCGGCGCGGGTTCGTGCCCATCGGCGTGCGGCCCCACTACTACCCGAACAGCGGCGAGGACGCGGTGGTGATGCGACGTGGCTGAGCAGCCACTGGTCCTGGGGTTCGAGACCAGCTGCGACGAGACCGGCATCGGCCTGGTCCGTGGGCACACCCTGCTGTCGGACGCCCTGGCCACCTCGAGCCCCGCGCACGAGCGCTTCGGCGGCGTCGTCCCCGAGATCGCCTCGCGGGCGCACCTGGAGGCCATGGTGCCGACCGTGCACCGGGCGCTCGCCGACGCCGGGGTGACCCTCGGGGACGTCGACGCCGTCGCGGTCACCAGCGGCCCCGGGCTGACCGGGGCGCTGCTGGTCGGGGTCGCGGCGGCCAAGGCGTACGCGCTCGCCCTCGGCGTCCCGCTGTACGGGGTGAACCACCTGGCCGCGCACGTCGCGGTCGACGAGCTCGAGCACGGCCGGCTCGCCGAGCCCAGCATCGCGATGCTCGTCTCCGGCGGGCACAGCTCGATCCTGCTGGTGCCCGACCTGTCCCAGGACGTCCAGGAGCTCGGCCGCACCATCGACGACGCCGCCGGCGAGGCCTTCGACAAGGTGGCCCGGGTGCTCGACCTGCCCTTCCCGGGCGGACCGCCGATCGACCGGGAGGCCCTCGCCGGCGACCCCCGGGCCATCGCCTTCCCGCGCGGGCTCACCGGCCCCCGGGACCCCGCCTACGACGTCTCGTTCTCCGGCCTGAAGACGGCCGTCGCCCGGTGGGTGGAGGCCCAGCAGCGCGACGGCGTGCAGGTCAGCGTCCCCGACGTCGCGGCGAGCTTCCAGGAGGCCGTGGTCGACGTGCTCACCGCCAAGGCCGTGCGCGCCTGCCGCGACCACGGCGTGGACCACCTCGTCATCGGTGGGGGAGTGGCGGCCAACTCCCGGCTGCGCGCGGTCGCCCAGGAGCGCTGCGACGCCGCCGGCGTCGTGCTGCGGGTGCCCAGCCGGCGGCTGTGCACCGACAACGGCGCGATGGTCGCCGCACTCGGCTCCCGGCTCGTGACGGCCGGCGTCGCGCCGTCGGACCCGGACCTGGGCGCCGACAGCTCGTTGCCGATCGACGTGGTCTCCCGGTAGCGCTCAGCCCTCGCAGAGCAGGACGGTGGGGACGTCGGCCACCCGGGTGACGACGACGACCGCGCGGCCCTCGCCCTTCCCGCGCAGCTGCCGGACCAGCGCCTCGGGCTCCACGGCCGACCCGCGCTTCTTCACCACCACCCGGCCGATGCCGCGCTCGCGCAGCAGGGCCTTGAGGCGCTTGACCGAGAACGGCAGCACGTCGGTGACCCGGTGGGAACTCACCCACGGCGAGTCGACGGGTGCGTCGGAGGTGAGGTAGGCGATCTGCGGGTCGACCAGCGTCGCGCCCAGCTGCTCGGCCACGGTCGCCACCAGCCCGGACCGGATGACGGCCGGGTCGGGCTCGTGCAGCCACCCCCGCGGCGCGGCGACGGGGGCGCGGCCGGGGTCGGCGTCGGCGGTCAGCTCGTGCACCGCACCCGCCCGGACGACGGTCGCCCGCCGCCAGGTGGCCGACAGCCCCCGGCCCCACAGCAGCGCCTCCACGATCGATCCGCCCACCGACACCCACTCGGCCTCGACGCCGGCGGGCACGCGGTCGTGGTCCAGGCCGGGCGCCACCTTCACCACGCACCGGGGCACCGCGTCCAGCAGCGCGGCCACCGTCGACCAGGGCGGCGACCAGCCGTCGGGGTCGGTGATCCGCCGTCCGTGCGCCCGCCGGGCGGGGTCCAGCACGGCGGCCCCGCGGCCGGCCACCCGGCCCCCGGTCGCACCCGCCACGAGGTCGACCACGTCGGCGTCGCGGACCTCCACGGGCAGGCCCAGCGACGCCGCGTTGTGCGCGGTCAGCTCCCGGGCGACCGGGTCGCGGTCCACGGCGAGCACCGAGGCCCCCGCCCGGGCCAGCGCCAGGCTGTCGGTGCCCGATGCGCACCCCAGGTCCACGGCACTGGCCACCCCGCCGGCCAGCAGTCGGGCGGCGCGGCGGTCGGCGAGCTCGGGCCGCCCGGCCTGCTCGAGGGTGTCGCCGGTGAACAGCAGGCGGTCGGCGTCGGCGCCGAAGACGGGGCGGGCCTTCTCGCGCTGCCGGGCCACGCCCCAGGCCGGACCGCCCAGGTCGGCACCGAACTCCGCGCGCAGCCGGGAGAGCGCGGTGACCACGTCGGTGCGCGCGGCGAGCAACCCGGTCGCGCGGGCCAGCGCCGCGGCCCCCTGCGGGGTGGCCAGCGCGCGCAGCTGGCGGACGGTCTCGCCCGCAGGCTGCGGGCTGGGCTGCTCCCCCTCGGACGGCACCGGCACAGCGTGGACCATCCGACCGGGGGAGCGGGGGCCGACCCGCTTGAGCGGCTGGCACTCGCGTAGGTAGAGTGCCAATCGACACGGGCCGGGCCTGACCCCCGCGACGGCAGACCCCGGCCCCCGTGCCACAGCATCAGCACCATCCACTGCTCGTCGGACGAGAAGAGGGGGAGTCACCACGTGACCACCGCCACCAAGGTCAGCATCAAGCCGCTCGAGGACCGCGTCGTCGTCCAGGCCAACGAGGCCGAGACCACCACCGCCTCCGGCCTGGTCATCCCGGACACCGCCAAGGAGAAGCCCCAGGAGGGCACCGTCGTCGCCGTGGGCCCCGGCCGCATCGACGACAACGGCAACCGCGTCCCCCTGGACGTCAACGTGGGCGACGTCGTCGTCTACTCGAAGTACGGCGGCACCGAGGTGCGCTACGCCGGCGAGGAATACCTCGTGCTGTCGGCCCGCGACCTGCTGGCCGTCGTCGAGAAGTAGAAGGACCACGTCGCCCCCCACCACGCGCTCCGCGCCCGGCGGGACCCTGCGACGTAGCCGTTCCAGCACCTCACCTGACCGCCCCGGGCGACCCGCACACCGGGTCCCCGGGGCGGTCTGCGTCCCACCCCCAGAGCATCCGGATCGAGAGGACCCCCGTGCCCAAGATCATCCAGTTCGACGAGGACGCGCGCCGCGCCCTCGAGCGCGGCGTCGACAAGCTCGCCGACGCCGTCCGCGTGACCCTCGGCCCCCGCGGCCGCAACGTGGTCATCGACAAGAAGTTCGGCGCCCCCACCATCACCAACGACGGCGTCACCATCGCCCGCGAGGTCGACCTCGACGACCCGTTCGAGAACCTCGGCGCGCAGCTGGCCAAGAACGTCGCCACCAAGACCAACGACGTCGCCGGCGACGGCACCACCACGGCCACCGTGCTCGCCCAGGCGCTGGTGCACGAGGGCCTGCGCAACGTGGCGGCCGGGGCCAACCCCACGGCCCTGGGCCGCGGCATCACCGCCGCCGTCACCGCCGTGCAGTCCGCGCTCGACGAGGTCGCCATCCCCGTCGACGGGCGGCAGGCCATCGCGCACGTGGCCACCATCTCCGCCCAGGACGCCGTCATCGGCGACCTCATCGGCGAGGCCATGGAGAAGGTCGGCAACGACGGCGTCATCACCGTCGAGGAGTCCAACACCCTCGACACCGAGCTCGTCGTCACCGAGGGCCTGGCCTTCGACAAGGGCTACCTCTCGCCCTACTTCGTGACCGACCAGGAGTCGATGGAGGCCGTCCTCGACGACGCCCTCGTCCTGCTGGTGTCGGGGAAGGTCTCGGCCCTGGCCGACCTGCTGCCCCTGCTGGAGAAGGTGCTCGGCACCGGCGCCCGCCCGCTGCTCATCGTGGCCGAGGACGTCGAGGGCGAGGCGCTGTCCACCCTCGTCGTCAACTCCATCCGCAAGACGGTCAAGGTCGCCGCGGTCAAGTCGCCGTTCTTCGGCGACCGCCGCAAGGCGTTCATGCAGGACCTCGCCATCGTCACCGGCGGCCAGGTCGTCAGCGAGGACGTCGGTCTCAAGCTCTCCGAGGTCGGCCTCGAGGTGCTGGGCACCGCGCGCCGGGTCACCGTCACCAAGGACGACACCGTGCTGGTCGACGGTGGCGGGCAGCCCAGCGCCGTCTCCGACCGGGTGGCCCAGATCCGCCGCGAGATCGAGGCGACCGACTCCGACTGGGACCGCGAGAAGCTGCAGGAGCGGCTGGCCAAGCTGGCCGGCGGCATCGGCGTGATCCGCGTCGGGGCGGCCACCGAGGTCGAGATGAAGGAGAAGAAGCACCGCATCGAGGACGCCATCGCCGCGACCCGCGCCGCGGTCGAGGAGGGCGTCGTCCCCGGTGGTGGCTCCGCGCTGGTGCACGCCGCCGCGGCCGTCGACGGCCTGTCCCTCGACGGCGACGAGGCCACCGGCGCCCGCTCGGTGCGCAAGGCCCTCGACGCCCCGCTCAGCCAGATCGCGGCCAACGCCGGGTTCGAGGGGCCGGTCGTCGTCGGCAAGGTGCGCGAGCTGGGCACCGGCCAGGGCTTCAACGCCGCGACCGGCGCCTACGGCGACCTGGCCGGGGAGGGCGTCATCGACCCGGTCAAGGTCACCAAGGCGGCCCTGGGCCACGCGGCCTCCATCGCGGCGATGATCCTCACCACCGACTCCGCGGTGGTCGAGGCGCCCGAGGACGAGCACGAGCACGCCGGCGGCGGGCACCACGGCCACAGCCACGGCGGCCACGGCCACTCGCACTGACGAAGCAGAAGGACCCCGTCCCACCCCCGGACACGCTGCGCGCGCCCGGGGCCCCTGGGACGGGGCCGGCGGCTGGTCACTCCGACGAGGAGTGACGAGCCGCGCAACGACGAAGGGCCGGTCGACCATCCGTGGTCGACCGGCCCTTCGGGGTTCGGGGGAGCGGCCCCCGGCGTCAGACGCCGACGCGGAGGGGGGCGTTCTCGGCGGCGATGAGCCGGGTGCGCTCCTCCTCGCTCATGCCGCCCCACACGCCGTAGGGCTCGCGGACGCTCAGGGCGTGCTTCAGGCAGGCGTCGATCACCGGGCAGGTGCCGCACACGGCCTTGGCCGCAGCCTGGCGACGGGCCCGGGCCGGGCCGCGCTCGCCGTCGGGGTGGAAGAACAGCGACGTGGACTCACCACGGCACGAGCCGTGCAGTTGCCAGTCCCACACCTCGGCGACGGGGGTGGGCAGGCGGCGGATGTCGGCCATGGGGTGGTCCTCCTGTACTCGGCGGGCCGGGGTGCTGCCCGGCGCAGAGGCCTCCTGCCCGGCCGTGATCACGTCCAAACCGATCTCGACCATCCTTCTTCTGCGGGATCGCCGGATGTGTGCTTCGGGCCGGCTGCGGGGAGTGCCCGTCGCCGGCCCGCGGCGGGCCCTCACCCGCCGGGGTGACACCCGCTGGGCAGCGCTGGGGTGCGCGATCAAGGTGGGTGACGCCCCCGCCGACCACCGGGTGGGGGACAGGGTCGCCCCGATCGGGTGCACCCGGTGAGGACAGGAGCAGACGTGATCGACGACAGGACGCGCAGCGCGGTCAACGGCGGGAGCACCGCCCCGGGCGGGGCCGCCGTGTGGGTGTTCGACGAGCGCCGGCGGGTCCGCGACGACGTCGCCTCCCGGATGGTCGCGCTGCCCTTCGTCGGCCGCGTCGAGGCGGTGGGGGACCTGCCGTCGCTGCTCAACCGGCTGGCCACCCGCCAACCGGACGTCCTCCTGGTGGGCACCCAGCGGGCCACCGACAGCGGGCTGGCCGTGGCCACCCAGGTCCTGCGCGCCCACCCCACCCTGTCGGTGGTGCTGCTGGGCGCCCCCGACGACGCCGAGACCGTGCGCGCGGCCGTCGCCGCCGGGGCCCGCGGGTACCTGCGCTGGGACGCCACGGCCCTGGAGACCGCCCTGGCCACCTCCCGCGCCGGCCTCCGCGTCGACCCCGGCCGCACCCCGCACACGGGCCCCCTGTCCACCGTCGGCGCGTCCTCGGCGCCGGCCTGGGTCGGGTCCAGCGCGCTGGCCTCCTCCGGGCCCACCACGGTGCGCGCCGCCGTCCGGGTCGAGGTGCCCGCGGTCTCGCTGTCGGTGCGCGAGATGCAGGTGCTGACCGGCATGAGCCAGGGCAAGAGCAACGCCCAGATCGGCCGCGAGCTCTACCTGTCCGAGGACACCATCAAGACCCACGCCCGCCGCCTGTTCCGCAAGCTCGGCGCCAAGGACCGCGCCGAGGCCGTCGCCACGGGCTTCCGACGCGGCATGATGTCCTGAGGTGCCCGGCGTGACCGGCTGAGGTCCGCGGGCCCGCCGCCCACCCGGGGGGTGCCGCGACGGGGGAAGGGGTCGAGCGCGTGCTGGAGGAGTCCGTCGGCGTGCAGGTCAGCGTCGTCGTGCCCACCTTCGACGAGGCGGCCAACGTCGCCGAGCTGCTCCGTCGCGTCGACGCCGCCGTCGGTGGCCCGCGCACCGAGGTCGTCGTCGTCGACGACTCCACCGACGACACCGCCGACATCGCCCGCCGCACCGCGGGTTCCCTGCGCAGCGAGGTCGTGGTCATCCACCGCGCCGAGCCCGAGGGCGGCCTGTCCGGCGCAGTGGTCGCCGGCCTGCGGGCCGCCCGGGGGGCGCAGTGCGCCGTCCTGGACGGCGACCTGCAGCACCCGCCCGAGGACTTGCCCCGGCTGCTCGCCGCGCTCGACGGGGTCGACGTGGCCGTGGCCTCGCGCTACGCACCGGGTGGGGCGGCCGTGGGGCTGTCCGGGTGGCTGCGGCACGGCGTCTCGCGCACCACGACGCTGGTCACCAAGGCCATGTTCCCGACCAGGCTGCACACCTGCAGCGACCCGATGACCGGGTTCTTCGCCCTGGACCTGGGCCGGGTCGACCTGGCCGAGCTGCGTCCGAAGGGGTTCAAGATCCTGCTGGAGGTGCTGGTCCGTCGGCGGCGGCGGATCCGGGAGGTGCCCTTCGCCTTCGGCGCCCGCACCGGTGGCTCGTCCAAGGCGTCGGTGCGCCAGGGGCTGTGGTTCCTCTGGCAGCTGGCCGACCTGCGGTTCGGCCGCATGTCGGGCTTCGCGCTCATCGGGGCGCTCGGGGCGGTGGCCAACGTGGCGCTGGTGTCGGTGATGGTGGCCCTGGGCATGGCGTTCCTGCCGGCAGCCGTCATCGCCGCCGAGGTCACGATGGTGGTCAACTTCCTGCTGCAGGAGCGCTTCGTCTTCGGCGACCTCATCCCGGGCGCCGAGTCGACCCGGCGGCGCTTCCTGCGCTCGTTCGGCTTCAACAACGCCGAGAGCGCCCTGCGCATCTCGCTGGCCTGGTGGTTGGTCTCGCGCGGGGTCCTGCACAGCGCGATCGCCACGGCCCTCACGCTGGCACTGGCCTTCGTGGCCCGGTTCGTGTTCCACGCGCTGGTGGTCTACCGGCCCCGCGAGGACGCCCGGACGACGGTGGGCAGCCCCAGCCCCGGGAGCTAGTCGTCCCGGGAGCTAGTCGTCCCGGGCGTGCCGACCCGGGCCCCGGCCGCCGGGCTCGTCGGCCTCGGCGCGGGCGGCCACCCCGTCGGCGTACCCGCTGGCGTAGTCCCAGCTGACGTAGTCGTCGGGGTCGGGGTCGAAGGGCGGCTCGTGCCGGCCGGTCTGGCCCTCGTCGAGCAGCTGCCGCAGGTTGGCCTGCATGAGCGCCCAGTCGACGTGGTGCTCCTCGTCGCAGTCGGGGCAGTCGACCACGATGCCCTTGACCCCGGTGGGCTCCAGCAGCGTGCGGAACACCTCGAGCTCGGCCAGGTCGTCGAGCACGCCGGCGCGTTCCTCCACCGACAGCGGGGGCGGCGGCGCGGCGTCGTCGTCCCCGAGGCCGCCGTCCCCGGCGAAGGCGTCGTCCCACGAGGTCACACGGAGGAGGCTAACCGTCCCTGGGGTGTGACGGGGGCGGCAGCCTACGATCGTCGGGGTACCCGAGCGCCGTCCCGGCGCCTGCCCTGGGGTACCAGACGACGAGAGGTGGCGGCACCCGTGCAGCCCGACGCCAGCACCCCCGAGCTCCCTGCGAAGTTCGCCCCGCTCGGGCTGACCTACGACGACGTCCTGCTGGTGCCCGGTGCCTCCGACGTCGTCCCGGCCGAGGTGGACACGTCCACGGCTCTCACCCGCGGCATCCGGTTGGCCATCCCGCTGGTCTCCAGCGCCATGGACACCGTGACCGAGGCCCGCATGGCCATCGCCATGGCGCGGGCCGGCGGCGTCGGCATCCTGCACCGCAACCTCGCCGCCGAGGAGCAGGCCGGTCAGGTCGACCTGGTCAAGCGCTCGGAGTCCGGGATGATCACCAACCCGGTCACCTGCTCACCGGGGGACACCCTCGCCCAGGTCGATGCCCTGTCGGGCCGCTACCGCATCTCCGGGGCGCCGGTCGTCGACGCCGACGGCGTGCTGGTCGGCATGGTCACCAACCGCGACATGCGGTTCGAGTCCGACCACGCCAACCGGCTCGTGCGCGACGTCATGACCCCGCTGCCGCTGGTCACCGCCCCGGTCGGGGTCGACGGCGAGACGGCGCTGGCCCTGCTGCGCCAGCACAAGGTCGAGAAGCTGCCGCTGGTCGACGACGCCGGCCGGCTGCGCGGGCTGATCACCGTCAAGGACTTCATCAAGCGCGACCAGTACCCGAACTCCACCAAGGACGCCGACAACCGCCTCGTGGTGGGCGCCGCCCTCGGCGTGGGCGAGGACGCCTACAAGCGGGCCGGCCTGCTGGTCGACGCCGGCGTCGACGTCCTGGTCGTCGACACCGCGCACGGCCACCAGCGGGCGGTGCTCGAGATGGTGGCCCGGGTCAAGAAGGACTTCGGCATCCAGGTCGTCGGCGGCAACGTCGCCACCCGCGCCGGCGCCCAGGCGCTGGTCGACGCCGGCGTCGACGGCGTCAAGGTCGGCGTCGGGCCGGGCTCGATCTGCACCACCCGCGTGGTCGCCGGTGTCGGCGTCCCGCAGGTCACCGCCGTGTACGAGGCCTCGCTGGCCTGCAGGCCCGCCGGCGTGCCGGTGATCGCCGACGGCGGCCTGCAGTACTCCGGCGACATCGCCAAGGCGCTGGTCGCCGGCGCCGACACCGTGATGCTGGGCAGCCTGTTCGCCGGCGTCGAGGAGGCCCCGGGTGACCTGGTCTTCATGAACGGCAAGCAGTACAAGTCCTACCGCGGCATGGGCTCCCTGGGTGCCATGCAGAAGCGCGGCAACCAGTCCTACAGCCGCGACCGCTACTTCGCCGACGACGTCCTCTCCGACGACAAGCTCGTGCCCGAGGGCATCGAGGGCCAGGTGCCCTACCGCGGTGCGCTGTCCGGCGTCGCCCACCAGCTCGTCGGCGGCCTGCGGGCCTCCATGGGCTACGCCGGCGCGGCCACCGTCGCGGAGCTGCAGGAGAAGGGTCAGCTGACCCGGATCACCGCGGCGGGCCTGACCGAGAGCCACCCGCACGACATCCAGATGACCGTCGAAGCTCCCAACTACCGGGCCCGGTGACCAGCAGTGCCAGTGCGTGACAACGTCGAGATCGGGCTGAACCGCTTCGCCCGCCGCGGCTACGACCTCGACGAGGTCTCGATCGTGCCCAGCCGGCGCACCCGGGACGTCGACGACGTGTCCACCGCCTGGCAGATCGACGCCTTCCGGTTCGGCATCCCGCTGGTCGCCAGCCCCTCCGACGCGGTCATGAGCCCGGCCACCGCGGTGGCGGTGGGGCGGGCCGGCGGCCTGGGCGTGCTCAACGCCGAGGGCCTGTGGACCCGCTACGACGACCCGGCCGACGCCTACGCCCGGCTCCGCGACGCCGCCGGCTCGGGGACGTCGAGCACCGCGCTGCTGCAGGAGCTCCACCGCGAGCCGGTGAAGACCGACCTGATCACCGCCCGGGTCAAGGAGCTGCGCGACTCCGGGGTGACCAGCGCAGTGCGGATCAGCCCGCAGCACACCGAGCAGTTCGCCCCGACGGTGCTCTCCGCCGGGGTCGACCTGCTGGTCATCCAGGGCACGATCGTCTCCGCCGAGCACGTCACCACCCAGAACGACTCGCTCAACCTCAAGGAGTTCATCGCCGACCTCGACGTCCCGGTGATCGTGGGCGGGGCGGCGGACTACCAGACCACCCTGCACCTCATGCGCACCGGCGCGGCCGGGGTCATCGTGGGCGTCGGGGCCGACAGCGCCTCCACCGGCGACGCGGTCATGGGTGTGCGGGTGCCGCTGGCCACCGCGATCGCCGACGCCGCCGCCGCGCGCCGCGACTACCTGGACGAGACCGGCGGCCGGTACGTGCACGTCATCGCCAACGGCGCCATCGAGACCTCCGGGGCCATCGCCCGGGCCCTGGCCTGCGGCGCCGACGCCGTCCAGCTGGGCGAGCCGCTGCGCTCGGCCACCGAGGCCCCGGCCGGTGGCGCGTGGTGGGACTCCGTGGCCGCGCACCCCCGGCTGCCGCGCGGCGTGGTGGACGCCCCGGTGCCCGCCGCCGCGTCGCTGGAGCAGGTGCTGAACGGGCCCGCGGTCGAGGCCGACGGCCGCACCAACCTGTTCGGTGCGCTGGCCCGCACGATGGCCAAGACCGGCTACCGCGACCTCAAGGAGTTCCAGCGGGTCGACCTGGTCATCGGCGGTTGAGCCGGGTGTCGATGGACTTCCCGACCGTCCTGGTCGTCGACTTCGGGGCGCAGTACGCCCAGCTGATCGCCCGCCGCATCCGCGAGGCCGGCGTCTACTCCGAGCTCGTGGGCTCCGACGTGCCGGTGACCGAGGTCCTGGCCCGCGAGCCGGCGGCGATCGTGCTGTCGGGTGGGCCGTCGTCGGTGTACGCCGAGGGCGCCCCCCAGGTCGACCCGGCGCTGTTCGAGGCCGGGGTGCCGGCCTTCGGCATCTGCTACGGGTTCCAGGCGATGGCGCAGTCCCTCGGCGGCACGGTCGCGCACACCGGCGACCGCGAGTACGGCGGCACCCCGCTGACCGTCACCACGGCCAACCGGCTGTTCGGGGAGACCCCGCTGGAGCAGTCGGTGTGGATGAGCCACGGCGACGCGGTCTCCGCGGCCCCGCCCGGGTTCACCGTCACGGCCACGTCCACCGGCGCCCCGGTCGCGGCGTTCGAGGACGTCGACCGCCGGCTCGCCGGCGTGCAGTTCCACCCCGAGGTGAAGCACACCGCGCACGGGCAGACCGTGCTCGAGCACTTCCTGTTCGACATCGCCGGGCTCGAGAAGTCCTGGACCATGGCCAACGTCGTCGAGGAGCAGGTCGCGGCGGTGCGCGCGCAGATCGGCGACGCGCGGGCGATCTGCGGGCTGTCCGGCGGGGTCGACTCCGCGGTGGCCGCGGCACTCGTGCAGCGGGCCATCGGCGACCGGCTCACCTGCGTCTACGTCGACCACGGGCTGATGCGCGAGGGCGAGACCGAGCAGATCGAGCGCGACTTCGTCGCCGTCACCGGTGCCGACCTGCGGGTGGTCGACGCCCGCGAGCAGTTCCTCACCGCCCTGGCCGGGGTCAGCGACCCCGAGCAGAAGCGCAAGATCATCGGCCGCGAGTTCATCCGGGTGTTCGAGCAGGCCGCCACCGACGTCGTCGCCGACGCCCAGGCGCACGGCGAGACGGTCGAGTTCCTGGTGCAGGGCACGCTCTACCCCGACGTCGTCGAGTCCGGCGGCGGCACCGGCACCGCGAACATCAAGAGCCACCACAACGTGGGCGGGCTGCCCGAGGACCTCACCTTCACCCTGGTCGAGCCGCTGCGCACCCTGTTCAAGGACGAGGTGCGCGAGGTGGGCCTGCAGCTGGGCCTGCCCGAGTCACTGGTCTGGCGCCAGCCCTTCCCGGGCCCCGGCCTGGGCATCCGCATCGTCGGGGAGGTCACGGCCGAGCGGCTGAACACCCTCCGCAAGGCCGACGCCATCGCCCGCGCCGAGCTGACCGCCGCCGGGCTGGACCGGGAGATCTGGCAGTGCCCCGTCGTGCTGCTGGCCGACGTCCGGTCGGTGGGCGTGCAGGGCGACGGCCGCACCTACGGCCACCCGGTGGTGCTGCGCCCGGTGTCCAGCGAGGACGCCATGACCGCGGACTGGACCCGGTTGCCCTACGACGTGCTGGCCACGATCTCCACGCGCATCACCAACGAGGTCGCCGAGGTCAACCGGGTGACCCTCGACGTGACGAGCAAGCCCCCGGGCACCATCGAGTGGGAGTGACCGCGCGCGGGCCGGCACGGTGACCGCGGGCTGGCCGCTCTGGCTGGTCGGGGTCGTGCTGGCCGCGATGGCCGGGGTCATCGTGGTGGCCGGCATCCGGCTGACCCGGGTCGCGGACACCCTCGCGGCGCGCACGGGCCTGGGCGACGCCGTCGGCGGCGCGCTGCTGCTGGGGGCCGTGACCTCGCTGCCGGGCATCGTCACCACCGCGACCGGGTCACTGGGGGGCGACCCGGGCTTCGGGCTGGCCAACCCCATCGGCGGGGTCGCCCTGCAGACGGTCTGGCTGGCCATCGCCGACCTGGTGTACCGCCGGGCCAACCTGGAGCACTCGGCGGCGTCGCTGCAGAACATCCTGCAGGCCCTCGTGCTCACCGCGCTGCTGGCGGTCCCGGTGATCGCCTACGCCACCCCCACGCTGTCGATCGGGTGGGTGCACCCGATGACAGTCGCCATCCCGGTGTTCTACGGCTACGGCCTGGTGCTGCTCAAGCGGGTGGCCGCCGACCCCATGTGGCAGGCGACGCGGACCGGCACCACGGAGACCGAGGAGGACGAGGACGACGGCGGCGAGCTGCCCGTGGGGTCGTCCCGGCTGTGGGGCGAACTGGCCGCCCTGGGCCTCGTGGTGGGGGTGGCCGGGTTCTTCGTGGGCCAGACCGGCCTGCGGTTCGTCGCGCTCACCGGGCTGCCCAGTGACCTGACCGGCTTCACGCTCACCACCGCGATCACCTCGCTGCCGGAGCTGGTCGTGCTGATCACGGCGGTGCGGATGGGGGCGCTCACGCTGGGGGTGGGCAACATCATCGGCGGCAACGTCTTCGACACGCTGATGATCGCGGTGGCCGACGTGTTCTACCTCGACGGCCCGATCTACCGGGACGCCGGGCCCTCGAGCCTCGTGCTGCTGGGCGGCACGGTGCTCATCATCACCGTGCTGGCCGGCGGACTGGTGGTGCGGGAGCGCAAGGGCATCGGGTTCGAGGGCATCGCCATCCCCGCCGTGTGGGTGGGCACCGTCGCGTTGGCGGCCGTCGCCGGCTGACGGCCGCCGTGCGGGTCGGTGGCGGGTCAGGGGCGGTGCCGGCGGAGCTCGTTGACCAGCAGGCCGGTGCCGGCGACGACGAGGACGACGGCGACGAACCCGCCGCCGAACACCCACCCCGGCAGCGACGTGCCCACCAGGCCGAGGACGGCGACCAGGCAGAACACCACGCCGGCGGTGAGCGACAGCAGGTCGGGGGAGCGCCGGGGCGGGGCCGGGGCGACGGCGGGGGCGACGGCTGGGGCGACGGCGGGGTCCGGCGGCGTCCACCCGGTGCCCTCGTCGGTGAGCACCGCGGTGTCCTGGCGAGCGGTGTCCTGGCGATTGGTGTCCTGGCGAGTGGTGTCCTGGCGGTCGGGGTCGGGGTGCCCGGCGGTGGGGTGCACGGTGGTCTCCTGCTCGCTGGTCGTGGGGGTGCGGGGGTCGGCCGGCTCAGCCACGGGACACCGTCACGTCGCCGATGCCGGACTCGATGGTCAGCACGATCTCGGGCGTGCCGTCGTCGGTCCACCGCTGCCCGCCGGTGCCGGGGAAGAAGCCGCCCTGGGAGCCGTCGCCGAGGACGTCGGCGTCGCCCACCCCGTTCTGGACGTCGACCTGGACGTCGGCCGAGCGGGGCACCAGGACCTCCACGTCGCCGATGCCGGCGTTGATGGACGTCGTGATCGGCCCGGACAGGTCGGCCAGGTCGATGCGGGTGAGGTCGAGCTCGAGGTCACCCACGCCGCTCTCGTACTCGGCGCGGACGGCCTCGGCGGTCGATGGGGTGTACGTGCGGTCGCCGACCCCGCCCCGGGAGCGGTCGAGCCAGCCCTGCCCCGCCGAGGCCACGATCGTGGCGAACGCCAGCACCACGCCCAGCGCGATCAGCGGTCCGCGGGAGGAACGGCCGGCGACGAACGCGCCGACGCCCAGCCCCAGGCCGACGACGAGCAGGGCGACCGACAGGAACACCACCGGGCCGGGGCTCCACGGCGTCGCCCAGGCGATCAGCGAGGTGACCCCCAGGACGACGAGCAGCGCGGCGACGGTGACCCCGGGGACCGGGGAGCGGGGTTCGGCCGGCTGGGGCGCGGACACGGGGCCGGCGGCGTCGGCCGGGCGGGCCGGCATCAACAGCCACAGCAGCAGGTAGACCAGGAAACCGGTGCCGCCGGCGAACACCAGGGCGATGAAGCCCACCCGCCACAGCAGGGCATCGATGCCGGTGTACTCGGCCAGTCCGCCGCCGACGCCACCGAGCACCTTGTCGGTGCGGCTGCGGCGCAGCGGGGGGCGCGGGGCCGAGAAGGGCGGCGGCGTGCCGCCCGCCGGGGTTTCGGGGTAGGGCGGCAGCGGGGGAGGAGGAGTCTGCGGCGGGGATGGGGTCGTCATGCCGTCCAGCCTGTCGACGAGGGGGACGCGACGACATCGGGGAACACCCCGGATCGACCCTGATCCCGACCCCTCGGGGTGCTCCCCGATGTGCCCGCCCACCCACGCCGGGCACGATGGGGCCGTGACCACCGCCGCCCCGCCGACCGGCCCCGCCGTCGGCACCGGCCGGCCCCCGCTCCTGCGGGTCCGCGAGGGCCGAGCGCTGGGCGGCGTCGCGGCCGGGACCGCCGACCACCTGCGGTTGGACCCGGTGCTGGTGCGCATCGCCTTCGTGCTGCTGGCCGTCGCCGGCATCGGCGTCGTGGCCTACGCCCTGCTCTGGTTCTCGATGGAGCCCGCGCCCGAGGGCCACGTCCGCCCCGGGACGGCCGGCGCCCCCACGCGCCGGCACGTCGTGGGGCTGGTGCTGCTCGGCCTGGTCGCGCTCGTGCTCTCCAGCCAGCTGGACACCCTGGCCCGCGGCGACGTCGTCGTCCCGCTGGTCCTGGCCGGGGGTGGCCTGGCCGTCATCTGGTACCAGCTCGACACCGGCCGCACCGATGCCCGGTCGGCCCGGTGGGGCCTGGTGATCGGGGTGCTCCTGGCCGGCGGCGGGGTGGTGCTGCTGCTGGCGACCACCGGTCAGCTGGCCAACGCCCGCAACGGCTTCGTCGCCACCCTGGTCGTGCTCATCGGCATCGGGCTGGCCACGGCACCGGTGTGGCGCCGGCTGCTGGACTCCCGGTCGGCCGAGCGGGCGGCCCGCATCCGGTCCGAGGAGCGCGCCGCGGTGGCCGCCCACCTGCACGACTCGGTGCTGCAGACCCTCGCCCTGGTGCAGAAGCACGCCGGCGACCCGGTGCAGGTGACCCGGCTGGCGCGCGGGCAGGAGCGCGAGCTGCGCAGCTGGCTGTACTCGCCGCGGGCAGGGGCGTCGGGCACCTGGTCGGCCACGGTCGAGGCCATCGTTGCCGAGGTCGAGGCCGACCACGAGGTGGCCGTGGACCCGGTGGTGGTCGGCGACCTCCCCGTGGACGACGCCGTCGAGGCCCTGGGCCGGGCCACCCGTGAGGCGGTCGTCAACGCCGCCAAGCACGCCGGGGTGTCCGCCGTCGACCTCTACACCGAGGTCACCGCCGACGCGGTGACGGTCTTCGTGCGCGACCGCGGCGCCGGCTTCGACCCGACGACGGTGCCCGCCGACCGCCGCGGTCTGCGCGACTCGGTCGTCGGCCGGCTGGCGCGGGTCGGCGGGACGGCGGTCGTGCACTCCGCGCCCGGGTCGGGCACGGAGGTCGAGCTGGTGCTGCCGAGGAGGACGACGTGACCGAGCGGGTGCGGGTGTTCCTGGTCGACGACCACGCCATGGTGCGGTCGGGGGTCCGGGCCGAGCTGGGGGACGCCGTCCAGGTGGTCGGCGAGGCCGCCGACGTCGCGGAGGCCGTCGCCGGGGTGCGTGCGACGCAGCCGGACGTCGTGCTGCTCGACGTGCACCTGCCCGGTGGTGGTGGCCGGACGGTGCTGGAGACCGTGCGGGCCGAGCTGCCCGACGTCCGGTGGCTGGCGCTGTCGGTGTCCGACGCCGCCGAGGACGTCATCGCCGTGATCCGGGCCGGGGCCCGCGGCTACGTCACCAAGACGATCTCGGGGCCCGACCTGCGCGACGCCGTGGTGCGGGTGGCCGGTGGGGACGCGGTGTTCTCCCCGCGGCTGGCGGGCTTCGTGCTCGACGCCTTCTCCGCCGGCCCCGCCGTGCCCGTGCCCGCACCGGACACCGACCCCGGGCTGGACCTGCTGTCGGCGCGGGAGCGGGAGGTCATGCAGCTGCTGGCCCGCGGCTACACCTACCGGGAGATCGGCCAGCGGCTGTTCATCTCGGTCAAGACCGTGGAGTCGCACGCCTCGAACGTGCTGCGCAAGCTCCAGCTCTCCAACCGCAACGAGCTGACGAGGTGGGTGTTGGCTCGAAGACTGGACTGAGGTGCCTGGTTCACCCAGAGGTGGCCCGAAGGGTCGCCGAGGGGTGGACGGACGCGCTCGTCGGCGTGGGGGACCGCACCTGGCCGCGGTGCGGTCCGAAGGATCGCGATGTCATCGCGGGACCCTCCGGGCCCCACTCCTCGCGACCCTGCGACTACTTCGTGTGGACGATGTGGAAGGCCTCGGCGAGGCGGCCCTCGGGCAGGCCGTGGGTGCGGGCGGTCTGCCGCATCCAGCCGCCGACGAACTCGCGCAGCTGGCCCTCGGGCTGGTGCGCGACCTGGGTGGTGTGCGACTCCAGCGCAGCGAACTTGCGCTCGACGGTGTCGGTGACGTCGACGGCGTGGTGCGCCCGCGGGCTGGCCGACAGCCAGACCTCGGACACGGTCCAGGCCTCCAGGCCCTCGTCGGCCAGCAGCTCGGGGAACGCGAAGGGGTTGCGGGCGTCGGGGTAGACCGCGCGCAGCGTCGCCTCGCCCACGGTCATGTGGTCGGGGTGGCTGGCGCCCACGCGGTCCCACATGCGCTCCGGGGAGGTGGTGAGCACGCGGTCGGGGCGCACCTGCCGGATCACCCGGGCGATGTCGCGGCGCAGGTCGAGGGTCTGCTCGACCCGGCCGTCGGGGTAGCCCAGCCAGTGCAGCCGCGTGACGCCGACGTGGGCGGCCGCCGCGGTCTGCTCGGCCCGGCGCAGCGGACCCATCCGCTCGCGCGGGGTGTCGTCGAAGCCGCCGGCGTCGCCGTCGGTGACCAGGCAGTAGACGACCTCGGTGCCGGCGTCGGTCCAGGTGGCCACCGTGCCCGCGCTGCCGAAGTCGACGTCGTCGGGGTGGGCCAGCACGCACAGGACGCGGTCGACGTGCTCGGCGGGGGGCTGGGTCGGTGCGGTCACACCGGTCCCAAGCGTCCACCCGGAGCTGCTGTTCCCGTGCTCAGAGCCGGCCGCGGCCCTGGCGCAGCAGCATCATGCCCAGGGCGGCGCCGTCGGCGCCGAGCGCGTCCTGGAACGTCGCCAGCACCTGCTGCTCCCGGGCCAGCGAGAGCCGGGTGCCACCGGTGGAGCGCCGCAGCGTGCCGATCTCGCGCGAGATGGACAGCCGCTGCCGCACGAGCCGGATGATCTCGGCGTCGCAGGCGTCGATCTCCGTGCGCAGTTCGCCGATGCGGGCGGCGGCCTGGGCCGCGTCGTCGGCAGCGGGGGAGTTCTCGAGGGTGGTGCTCATGGCGGTTCCTCCTGGTGGGAGGGCACTCGACCCCGGAGACGAAGGAACCCGGGCTCGTGGGCCCGGGTCTCGTCGGTCAGTGGCTAGCGCTGAGGGACGGCGACCGGAACCCGGTGGCCGTAGGAAAACTCCCGCGAGCGCTGCACGGGGTGGATCCTGCCACACCTCGCGCGCCTGGGGGAGTGTCGGTGCCGGCGCCTAAGCTCGACGACGTCATGAGCAGCCCCCAGATCTCCCTCCCCGGTACCGCCGCCCTGCCCCGCCAGACCTCCGGCCAGGTCGGCCGCGAGCTCGACCGCATGCTCGCCGGGCTCAACGGCCCCCAGCGCGACGCGGTGGTGCACGAGGGCGGGCCGCTGCTGATCGTGGCCGGCGCGGGGTCGGGCAAGACGCGGGTGCTCACCCACCGCATCGCCTACCTCCTGGGCGCCCGCGGGGCGCACCCGGGCGAGATCATGGCGATCACCTTCACCAACAAGGCCGCCGGCGAGATGAAGGAGCGGGTGGCCCAGCTCGTCGGCCCCCGGGCCCGGGCCATGTGGGTGTCGACCTTCCACTCCATGTGCGTGCGCATCCTGCGCGCCGAGGCCGCGAAGCTGGGTCTGAAGAGCTCGTTCACGATCTACGACCAGGGTGACTCGGTCCGGCTGCTCACGATGGTGGCCCGCGACCTCGACCTCGACGCCAAGCGCTACCCCGGCCGCAGCCTGGCCACCCAGATCTCCAACTTGAAGAACGAGCTGGTCGACGAGGAGTCCTACGCGCCGGTCACCGCACCCGAGAAGGTGCTCGGCGAGGTGTACGCGCTGTACCAGCGCCGGTTGCGCGAGGCGCACGCCATGGACTTCGACGACCTGATCATGACCACGGTCAACCTGCTGCAGGCCTTCCCCGACGTCGCCGAGCACTACCGGCGGCGGTTCCGGCACGTGCTGGTCGACGAGTACCAGGACACCAACCACGCGCAGTACGCCCTCGTGCGCGAACTCGTCGGGTACCCCGGCGGGCCGGTGCCGCCGGCCGAGCTGTGCGTGGTGGGTGACGCCGACCAGTCCATCTACGCCTTCCGCGGCGCGACCATCCGCAACATCGACGAGTTCGAGCGCGACTACCCCGAGGCCACCACCATCGTGCTGGAGCAGAACTACCGCTCCACCCAGCGCATCCTGCGCGCGGCCAACCAGGTCATCGCCCGCAACACCGCCCGGCGCCCCAAGAACCTGTGGTCCGACGCCGGCGACGGCGAGCAGATCGAGGGCTACGTCGGGGAGAACGAGCACGACGAGGCCGCCTGGGTCGCCGAGCAGATCGACAAGCTGGTCGACGACGGCCTCGCCCGGCCGAAGGACATCGCGGTCTTCTACCGCACCAACAACGCCTCCCGCGTCTTCGAGGAGGTGTTCATCCGGGTCGGCATGCCCTACAAGGTGGTCGGCGGGGTGCGCTTCTACGAGCGCAAGGAGGTCCGTGACGCGCTGGCCTACCTCAAGGTCGTCAGCAACCCCACCGACGTGGTCAGCCTGCGCCGGGTGCTCAACACCCCCAAGCGCGGCATCGGCGACCGCGCCGAGGCCTGCGTCGAGACCCTGGCCGACCGCGAGCGCATCGCCTTCGCCACCGCGCTGCGCCGCGCCGAGGAGGCCCCGGGCCTGGCCACCCGCTCCCTCAAGAACATCCAGGAGTTCGTCGCGCTGCTCGAGGAGTTCGAGCACCTGCTGGCCACCGGGTCGGGTCCCAGCGCCCTGCTGGAGTCCATCCTCGAGCGCAGCGGCCTGATGAGCGAGCTCGAGGCCTCGACCGACCCGCAGGACGAGGGCCGGGTGGACAACCTGCACGAACTGGTCAGCGTCGCCGCCGAGTTCGAGGCGGTGAACCCCGAGGGCACCGTCACCGACTTCCTCGAGCAGGTGTCCCTCGTGGCCGACGCCGACCAGATCCCGGTCGCCGGCGACGACGCGGGGGTGGTCACGATGATGACGCTGCACACCGCCAAGGGGCTGGAGTTCCCGGTCGTCTTCCTCACCGCGCTCGAGGACGGCGTCTTCCCGCACCTGCGCGCCCTGGGCGACAGCAAGGAGCTGGAGGAGGAGCGCCGGCTGGCCTACGTCGGCATCACGCGGGCCCGCGAGCGGTTGTTCCTGTCCCGGGCGACCGTGCGCACCTCGTGGGGTCAGCCGGCCTACAACCCGCCGTCCCGGTTCCTCGACGAGCTGCCGGGCGACGCCGTCCACTGGACCGGCGTCGACCCCAAGCCCTCGGCGGCCTACGGCTCGGCCCAGCGCCGGGTCGCCGCGACCGGGCTGTCCACCGGCGGACTGCGCGGCGGGGTGGGCAACCGGCAGGTCATCAGCGTCGACGTCGGCGACCGGGTCAGCCACGACGCCTTCGGGCTGGGCACCGTGGTGGAGATCAACGGCGTGGGCGACAAGGCCCAGGCCACCGTCGACTTCGGCTCCGGCGGGGTCAAGCGCCTCGTGCTGCGCTACGCCCCGGTGGTCAAGCTCTGACCAGGGCCCGGCGCGAGGTCAGATGCTGATCCCGCGGTCGGCGAGCCAGGCCTCGGGGTCGGTGGGTCGGCCGGTCATGGAGCCCAGGTGGATCTCGAAGTGCAGGTGCGGACCGGTGGACTGGCCCTCGTTGCCGACCTTGGCGATCTGGTCACCGGCGGAGACCACGTCCCCGGCCTCGACGTCCAGGTAGCGCATGTGGCCGTAGATCTCGACGTTGCCGTCGGCGTCCTGGATGTAGATGGCGTTGCCGTAGCCGCTGGCGGGCCCGGCGCGCAGCACGACGCCGTCGGCGGCGGCGTAGATGGGGGTGCCCAGCGGTGCGGCGAGGTCAATGCCCCAGTGCATCTGCCCCCAGCGCTGGCAGAAGCACGTGGTCATGACGCCGTCGGTGGGGAGGACGAAGTCCGGCTCGCGCTCGGCGCGGGACGCGGCGAGGTCCGACAGGCGGGCAGCGGCCTCGGCGGCGGTGATCTCGCGCCGGGCGTCGGCGTCGTCCATCCCGCCGGCGAAGTTGGACTCGGCGGCCGAGAGGCCGTAGTCGGCGGCGTCGCCGACGGGGGCGCTGACCGCCGGTGAGCCGGTGCCGCCGAGCACGGCGGCCAGCAGGCCGCCGACCGAGAGCGCGGCCAGCAGGGCCGGCGACCGGCGGCGAGGTGGTCGCGGCATGCGGTGCCGTCCGCGGGCCGGGCGACGGTCCGGATCGCTGGAGAGCACCTCGACGGCGCCGACCCGCGAGCCGCCGGTCTCCTCCACCGCGGTGCGGACGGACGGCAGCGGGTCGAAGAGGGCCGCCGCGTCGTCGGGTACTCGGGGGGCGGGCGAGACGCCGGTGCGCAGGTCGAGCACGGGCGCGTCGAGGACCGAGCGGTCCCGGACCGGACGACCGGTGCGGGATGGGCCCACGAGGTCACGCGACCGAGCCAATCGGGCACCGCCTTCCGAGGTCGTCCCGCCCGGTGGAGCTCCCGGCGACGGGCTGGGCAGGACGGGGTCGTGCGTGGGTCACGTCGAGTCGACGGGCGCCGACGGGTGTCGACTGCGTGATCGCATTGTGACCACGCGTGACCCCCGGGGCCGGGGAAGCGAGCGGCGTGTCGCTCTGTCGACTTCCGATGACGCTGAGTGCGCCCCGGTCGGGTCAGGCTGCGGTGACGGACCGGTCGTGCTCGGCGGACCGGTGCCCGGCCAGGACGGCGGCCACCTCGTGGACGACGGTCCGGTGGATGGGCAGCGACATGTGCCCCACCCCGCGCACCAGGACGTTGCGGGCCCGCAGGTCGGGGTGGTCGCAGCGGCCGCGCGCCACCGGGATGACCAGCTGGTCGAGGTCGCTCCAGACCGCCGTCACCGGGACGTCCAGCGCCCCGGCCGGCGCGGCGAGCTCGGCCATGAACTCCGACCCCGGGCGCAGCTGGCGGATGAGGGGGGTCGGGCCCGCGTGCGCCCAGGCGGTGCCACCGTGCGGTGTGCCCAGGGTGGTCAGGGAGGCGATCCGGTCGGTGCGGCGGCACTGCAGCAGGTAGCGCGCCACCAGGCCACCCATGCTGTGCCCCACGACGTGCACCCGGTCGTGCCCGGTCTCCTCGCAGAGGCGGGCCAGGTGCTGCTCGAGCTGGGCCGCGGCCAGCCGTACGTCCTGCACCAGGGGGCTGTAGTTCCACGTGCTCACCGACGTGAACCCGCGACGTCGCAGCGCCCGGGACATCACGGTGAACACCGAGCGGTTGTCGACCATGCCGTGCACGAGGACGACGGGCACCCGCGCGGCGAGCGGGTCGGCGGCGAAGAACGCGCGCACGGCGGGCGGTTGCCACTCGGGGCGGATCCGTTCGTCGGCGTGCCGCGCCTCGGCCCAGGTGCCCAGCGGCCAGAGCGCGGCGTGCGCACCAACCCAGGCCAGCTCGGTCAGCCCGCCGGTCACGGTCGCCGGCCGGCACAGCGACCGGAGGGTGCGCGCCGCCGCAGCCACGCCCGACATGCCGTTGGCCACGAGGGAGGGCGCGGCGTGCCAGTCTGGGGTGGGCACGGCGGTCGTCACGGACACCTCCCGGGTCGGGTGCGGCCCCGGGCTGGTGCGGCGAGGCGGCCTGCTGTGCTGTGGTGGGGCTCACGAATTCCTGCCCCGTTCACGCCACGGTAATGCCCCCGTGTGTCCACCGTCACACATCGCGGCCGGCGACACGATCACGATGCGGTCTCGGGCGCCCCGACCAGCAGCAGGAGGAACGCGTGGCCACCCGCAGGACCCCCGACCAGCCGCGTCGCCCCGCGACCGCCCGGGCCCGGCGAGCCACCCCGACCACGGGCGGTCGCCCCCCGCGGGGCGTGGACCGGCCGCCGGTCGACCGGCTCGTCGTCGGTGACGTCCCCCTGCTCGCCCGCGCGGCCGGGGTCGTGCTGGCCCTGGCCGGGCTGGTGGGCGCGGTCGCCGTCGTCCCGACCTACCTGGTCGTCGACGACGTCCCGCTGTCGCTGGCCACCGGGCCCTTCGACGTGCTCGTCGCCCTCGTCACGCCCGTCGCCGCCCTGGTGGTGGGTGCACCGACGGCGGCCGGGCGGCTGCCCCGCCTGGGGCTGGCCTACGCCGGCGTGGCCGGGGGGCTGGCCGTGGGCCGGCTGCTGATCGAGCTCTACCAGGGCACCGCCTCCACGACCCGGCCCGGCGTCGAGGTGCTCGCCGGCGACCTGGTCGTCACCAGCACGGTGTCCCGGGGGTCGGGCTGGGTGCTCGGCGTCGTCGCCCTCGCCCTCACCGTCGCGGCCGGGGTGCTCGCCGGCCTGGCCTGGGGGCGCACGGTCATGGAGGACGCCGGCTCCCTGGACCCGCTGCGACCCGTGCTCGCCGGCGCCGCGGTCCTGCTCGGCGCGCTCGCCGCCCTGTGCCTGGCGCTGCCGGCCGCAGACGTCCCCGACCAGCTGGTGACCGACCCGGCCACCGGCTTGGTCACCGTCGTCACCACCGAGGGGCCGCGCGCCCTGCTCGAGCGACCCGGCGCGGCCCTGCTGGGTGGTCTGGTGCTGGCCGGCGCGCTGCTGCTGTCCGGGGCGGTCGCGGCGTCCCTGCGTCCCCGGCTGGCAGCGGTCGGCGGTCTCGCGGCGGTCGCCGTCGCGGTCGTCCAGGCGGGCCTGTCCGGGCTGCGGGACGCCCTGCACTCCCCGGACCTGGACTGGACCGTGCCCGGTGCGGGTCTGCTGCTGACCGGCCTGGCCCTGGCCGGCCTGGCGCTGGTGGCCTGGCGGTGGCGCCCCGCGCCGGGCCGGGCCCGGGGTCGCGCTGCGGCCGGCTACGACGCAACCACCGACGGGACCACCGACGGGACCGTCGACGAGACCACCGACGAGGGCGCCGACGCCGACGCGCTGCCCGGGGGCTGAGGGCCACCAGTCGGCCCGCCACCCCGGGTGCGCACCCTGTGATGCGTCCCACGGACGGCGACAGGAGGTCGGCAGCAGGGTTGCCGGGGCGTTACGGTGCCTCTTCGTGGATCTCTTCGAGTACCAGGCCCGTGACATGTTCGCAGCGCACGGCGTGCCCGTGCTCCCCGGCGGCGTTGCCGAGACCCCTGAGCAGGCCGAGGCCATCGCCCGCGACATCGCGGGCCAGGTCGTCGTCAAGGCGCAGGTCAAGGTCGGCGGCCGGGGCAAGGCCGGGGGCGTCAAGCTCGCCGACTCCCCGGAGGAGGCCAAGGCCCGCGCCACCGACATCCTCGGCCTCGACATCAAGGGCCACGTCACCCGCAAGGTGATGGTGGCCCAGGCCAGCGACATCGCCGAGGAGTACTACTTCTCCTACCTCCTCGACCGCTCCAACCGCACCTTCCTGGCCATGGCCAGCGTCGAGGGCGGCATGGAGATCGAGGAGATCGCGGTCACCAAGCCCGAGGCGCTGGCCCGCATCCCCGTCGACGCGACGGTCGGCGTCGACCGCGCCAAGGCCGAGGAGATCGTCGACGCGGCGAAGTTCCCCGCCGAGGTCCGCGACCAGGTCATCGAGATCGCCATGAAGCTGTGGGAGGTCTTCTCCGCCGAGGACGCGACGCTGGTCGAGGTCAACCCGCTGGCCAAGGCGCCCGACGGCACCGTCCTCGCGCTGGACGGCAAGGTCACCCTGGACGAGAACGCCGCCTTCCGGCAGGCCGGGCACGACGCCCTCGAGGACGCCGCCGCGGCCGACCCGCTCGAGGCGGCGGCGAAGGAGAAGGGCCTCAACTACGTCAAGCTCGACGGCGAGGTCGGCATCATCGGCAACGGCGCGGGTCTGGTCATGAGCACCCTCGACGTCGTCGCCTACGCCGGTCAGGACTTCGGCGGGGTCCGCCCGGCCAACTTCCTCGACATCGGCGGCGGTGCCTCGGCGCAGGTCATGGCCGACGGCCTGGGCATCATCCTCGGCGACCCGGCCGTGAAGAGCGTGTTCGTCAACGTCTTCGGCGGCATCACCGCCTGCGACGCGGTCGCCAACGGCATCGTGTCCGCGCTGGAGATCCTCGGCGACGAGGCCACCAAGCCCCTCGTCGTCCGGCTCGACGGCAACAACGTCGACGAGGGCCGCCGCATCCTCGCCGAGGCCGCCCACCCGCTGGTCACCGTGGTCGACACCATGGACGGCGCCGCCCGCCGGGCCGCCGAGCTCGCCGCCGCCTGACCCCGACCTGCTGACCCCGAAGGACACCAGAACATGAGCATCTTCCTCACCGAGAACAGCAAGGTCATCGTGCAGGGCATCACCGGGTCGGAGGGCCGCAAGCACACCCAGCGCATGCTGGCCTCCGGCACCGCGGTGGTCGGCGGCGTGAACCCCTCCAAGGCCGGCCAGACCGTCGACTTCGACGGCACCTCCGTGCCGGTCTTCGGGTCGGTCGCCGAGGCCATGAAGGAGACCGGGGCCGACGTCACCGTCGTCTTCGTGCCGCCGAAGTTCGCCAAGGGCGCCGTCGTCGAGGCCGTCGACGCCGGGATCAACCTCTGCGTCGTCATCACCGAGGGCATCCCGGTCAAGGACTCCACCGAGTTCTGGGCCTACGCCCAGGGCAAGAGCACCCGCATCATCGGCCCCAACTGCCCGGGCCTGATCAGCCCCGGGCGCTCGAACGCCGGCATCATCCCGGCCAACATCACCCAGGCCGGCAAGATCGGGCTGGTGTCCAAGTCCGGCACGCTGACCTACCAGATGATGTACGAGCTGCGCGACATCGGTTTCTCCACCGCCATCGGCATCGGTGGCGACCCGGTCATCGGCACGACGCACATCGACGCGCTGCAGGCCTTCCAGGACGACCCGGAGACCGAGGCCATCGTGATGATCGGCGAGATCGGCGGCGATGCCGAGGAGCGGGCTGCCGAGTTCATCAAGGCCAACGTCACCAAGCCGGTCGTCGGCTACGTCGCGGGCTTCACCGCCCCGGAGGGCAAGACGATGGGCCACGCCGGGGCCATCGTGTCCGGTTCGGCCGGCACCGCCCAGGCCAAGAAGGAGGCCCTCGAGGCCGCCGGGGTCAAGGTCGGCAAGACCCCGTCCGAGACCGCCCGCCTCATGCGCGAGCTGCTGGGCTGATCCCCGGCGCAACCCCCCGCGCCCACGGCGCACCGGACGGCGAGGTACCCCTCGGAAGTAGGGGTACCTCGCCGTTCTGCAGTTGCGGCACCCCTGGCGGGTGACCACGATGCGTCGCGGGACCCTGACATGCTGATCACGTCCCACCCCGTACGACTCAGGAGAGAAGCCGAGCGATGACGACCAGTGGACCCGACCAGACGCCGGGGGGCCCCGGACAGGGTCCGGCCGGCTCCGGCCAGCCCGGCCAGCAGAGCGGTCACGGCCAGCAGAGCGGGTACGGCCACCAGGGCGGGTACGGCCAGCAGCCCTCGCAGTCCGGCTACGGCCAGCCCGGGCAGTACGGCCCGCAGGGCGGCTACGGCCAGCCCGGCCCGCAGGGCGGCTTCGGCCAGCCCGGCCCGCAGGGCGGCTACGGCCAGCCGAGCGGCCCCGGCCCGCAGGGCGGCTACGGAGCCCCTCAGGCCGGCTACGGCCAGCCGCCCTACGGCCAGCCGGGCCCGTCGGCCGGCGGTGGCTTCGACCTGAAGAAGCTCAAGATCGGCGACTACGTCGTCGCCGGCAGCGCCCTGCTCTACCTGCTGTTCGCGCTGCTGCCCTGGTTCAGCGGCGACTTCGGGTTCGGCTACAGCTACAGCGTCAACGGCTTCGAGTCCGGGCTGATCGTCTTCTCGTTCATCCTGCTGCTGCTGGCCGCCGTGTGGGCGCTGCTGCCCGCCTTCCTCGACCTGAGGCTGGGCTTCCCGCGCAGCTTCGTCACCGTCGGGCTGACCGGGCTCGCCTTCCTGCTCACCCTCATCGAGTGGATCCAGACCTTCGAGGCGGGCTTCAGCTTCTTCGCGCTGCTCACCTTCCTGGTGTCGGGCGCCGCACTGGCCTTCGCCGTCCTCGGCCTGCTGCCCGAGCTGAAGAACAAGCCGGCCCTCAACGGTGGTCTGGCCAACGCCGCGACCTGGGCCAACCAGCCGGCACCCCAGTTCGGCCAGTCCGGCCACGGCCAGCCGCACCCGGGCCAGGGCTACGGCCAGCAGGGCCAGCAGGGCCAGCAGGGCCAGCCGGGCTACGGCCAGCAGGGGCAGCCGGGCCAGCAGGGCCAGCAGGGCCAGGGCGGCGGCTACGGCCAGCCGGGCCAGCCGGGCCAGGGCGGCTACGGCCAGCAGGGCCAGGGCGGTTACGGCCAGCAGGGCCAGCAGGGCTACGGACAGGGCCCGTCGGGCCATGGCCAGGGCGGCCAGGGCGGCCAGGGCGGCCAGGGCGGCCCGAGCCAGCCGGGTCAGTCCCCGGCCGGGCAGGGCGGCTGGGGCCAACCCTCCGCAGGTGGCTCCACCACGCCGTCCTGGGGCCCGCCCACGGGTTCCGGCCCGGCCACGGGTTCCACGTCCTCGGGTCAGGCCTCGGGCCAGTCCTCCGCAGGGGGGTGGAGCACCTCGTCGACCGGCGGCCAGCCCCCGGCCCCGCCGACCTCCGCGGCCGGGTCCACCCCGCCGCCGCCCCCGGCTCCCGACGAGGACCGGGACCGGCCCCGCGGCGACGCCTGAGCGTCGCCGGCACCCGGCACCACCCCGCGCGACCGACGAGACCCGCCCCGGACACGTCCGGGGCGGGTCTCGTCGTCGATGAACTCCGCGGCACGCGGCGGGGCCGCGCCCGCCCGCCTCGGCGACTTGCGAGAGTGGGGGGGTGCGCCCGCTCCTGGACCGGTTGACCCGGCACGCCCGTGGTCGGTCCGAGGTGCCCCCGGCCGCGCTGGCGGCGGTCGCCTCGTCGGCGGTCACCCTCACCGGGCTGGTGCTGCTCACCCTGGCCCTCGTCGTCGTCGCCGCCCTCGACCCCACCGGCGGCCTGTCGCTCGGCGGGAACACCCGGCTCGCCGCCCGGATGTGGCTGCTGGCGCACGGCGCCGGCCTGCGGTGGGAGGCGGGCACGCTCGCGCTGGCCCCGCTGCTGCTCACCGCCCTCGCCGCCTGGGGGACGTCCAGCGCGGCCCGCTGGGTCGTGGCCGCGCGGGACCTCGCCGCGCCCCGTGACGTCGCGCTCGCCGGCGGCACCGTCGCCGGCGTCCACGCCGTGCTCACCCTGGGTGTCGCCGTGCTCGCCGACGCACCCGACGCCGCCGTGCTGTGGCCGCGCACCGTGGCCGGGGCCCTCCTGCTCCCGGCGCTGGCCGCTGGGTGGGGCGCCGCGCGGGAGTCCGGCCTGGCCGGGGAACTGCTCGACCGCGTGCCCGGTCCCGGCCGCGCCCTGGCCCGCGGGGTGCTGGCCGGTGCTGCCGCGCTGCTCGCCCTCGCGCTGCTGGTCGTCGCGGTCGCCCTGGCCAGCGACGTCTCGGGCGTCGCCGCACTGGCCACCAGCCTGGGGGGCGCCGGCGCCGGGGCGGTCGGGCTGGTCGGGCTCAGCGCCCTGCTGCTGCCCAACGCAGCCGCGGCGGTGCTCGGGCTGGCCTCCGGGCCCGGCTTCGCCGTCGGTGCCGGCACGCTGGTGTCCACCTCCGGGGTCACCCTCGGCGCCGTCCCGGCCCTGCCCCTGCTCGCCGCCCTGCCCGACACCCAGGCCGTGCCCCTGCTCGCCTTCGTCTCGCAGGTGCTGCCCGCGCTGGCCGGGCTGGTCGCCGGCACCGCCCTGGCCCGCCGGCTCACCGACGTCGACGGCGGCGCGGTCACCGCGGCGCTGTGGGGCGTGGTCGCCGGTGTCGGGGTCGGGGTGCTGGCCGGGGCGCTCGCCCTGGTCGGCGGTGGCCCGCTCGGCGACGGCGCCCTCGCCGACGTCGGGGCGCCGGCCCTCTCCACCGGGCTGTCCACCGCGGCCCAGGCCGGGCTGGCCGCCGCGGTGGCGGCCGCGGTGTCCCGCTGGCGGCGGCGCTGAGTCCGCACGGCGGGCCCGAGTAGCCTCCCGGTACGTGCCGCCGGACCACCCGACACCCGCCCGGGTCGTCGTCCTGCTGTCCGGTGCCGGGTCGCTGTGCGCGGCCCTGCTGGCCGCCGACGCGCCGTCCTTCGACGTCGTCGCCGTCGGGGCCGACCGCCGGGCGCCGGGGCTGGTCGCCGCGCGGGAGCGGGCGGTGCCCACCTTCGTCGTCCCGCTGGGCGACCACCCCGACCGGGCGGCCTGGGACACCGCCCTGGCCGCCGAGATCGCCGTCCACCGCCCCGACTGGGTGGTCAGCGCCGGCTTCATGAAGCTGTTCGGCCCCGCCGTCCTCGCCGCGTTCGGCGGCCGCCTGCTCAACACCCACCCGGCCCTGCTGCCGGCCTTCCCCGGCGCGCACGCCGTGCGCGACGCCCTCGCCGCCGGTGTCACCACCACCGGGGCCACCGTCCACCTCGTCGACGCCGGCGTCGACACCGGCCCGGTGGTCGCCCAGGTCCCCGTGCCGGTGCTGCCCGGTGACGACGAGGCCCGCCTGCACGAGCGCATCAAGACCGTCGAACGGGCGCTGCTCGTCGACACCCTCGTCTCCCTCACCACCGCCGCCGACCTGCCCAGGAGTGCCAACCCATGACCGATCGCACCCCCGTCCGCCGTGCGCTGCTCGGCGTCTACGACAAGACCGGCGTCGAGGGCCTCGCCCGGGGCCTGGCCGACGCGGGGGTGCAGCTGGTCAGCACCGGCGCCACCGCGCGCCGCATCGCCGAGGCCGGCATCCCGGTCACCCCCGTCGAGGAGGTCACCGGCTTCCCTGAGTGCCTCGACGGCCGGGTGAAGACCCTGCACCCGGGCGTGCACGCCGGCATCCTGGCCGACCGGCGCAAGCCCGACCACGTGCGCCAGCTCGACGAGCTGCGCATCGCCGCCTTCGACCTCGTGGTGGTCAACCTCTACCCGTTCCGGGAGACCGTCGCCTCGGGCGCCACCCCCGACGAGTGCATCGAGCAGATCGACATCGGCGGCCCGGCCATGGTGCGGGCCGCGGCCAAGAACCACCCGTCGGTCGCCGTCGTCGTCGACCCGGCCCGCTACGACGACGTCCTGGCCGCCGTCGCCGAGGGCGGGACGACGCTGGCCCAGCGCCAGCAGCTGGCCACCGACGCCTTCCGGCACACCGCCTCCTACGACGTCGCCGTCGCCTCCTGGCTGGGCGAGGTCGTCGCCCCCGACGAGACCGGTTTCCCGGCCTGGACCGCAGCCGCCTGGGAGCGCTCGGACGTGCTGCGCTACGGGGAGAACCCGCACCAGGCGGCCGCGCTGTACCGGCACTGGCGCCCGGGCCTGGCGCACGCCGAGCAGCTGCACGGCAAGGCGATGTCCTACAACAACTACGTCGACACCGACGCCGCCTGGCGGGCCGCGCACGACCACGACGCGCCCTGCGTGGCGATCATCAAGCACGCCAACCCCTGCGGCATCGCCGTCGGCACGGACCTGGCGCAGGCCCACCGCAAGGCGCACGCCTGCGACCCCGTCTCGGCCTTCGGCGGGGTCATCGCCGCCAACCGCGAGGTCGACCTCTCGACCGCCGAGCAGATCGCGGAGGTGTTCACCGAGGTCGTCGTCGCGCCCGCGTTCACCGACGACGCCGTCGAGGTGCTCACCCGCAAGAAGAACGTGCGGTTGCTGCGCATGCCCGAGGCCGCCGCCGCCGACCCCGTTGAGCTCCGCCCGATCAGCGGGGGCGTGCTCGTTCAGGAGGTCGACCGGGTGTCGGCCGAGGGCGACGACCCCACCACCTGGACGCTGGCCACCGGCTCGCCGGTCGACGCCGCCGCCCTCGACGACCTGGTGTTCGCCTGGCGCGCGGTGCGCGCGGTGAAGTCCAACGCCATCCTGCTCGCCGGCGACGGCGCCACGGTCGGGGTCGGCATGGGGCAGGTCAACCGGGTCGACGCCGCCCGGCTGGCGGTGCAGCGTGCGGGGGAGCGGGCGGCCGGGTCCGTCGCCGCCTCCGACGCGTTCTTCCCCTTCGCCGACGGCCTCCAGGTCCTCCTGGACGCCGGGGTGACCGCCGTGGTGCAGCCCGGTGGCTCGGTGCGCGACGAGGAGGTCGTGGCCGCGGCCGCCGAGGCGGGCATCGCGCTCTACCTCACCGGCACCCGCCACTTCGCCCACTGAAGAAGGACCTCCTCGCCCCCCGGCGCACGCTCCGCGCGCGCCGGGGCCCGGCGAGGGGGCCGTTCCAGTACCTCACCTGAGCTGGGGACCGGTGAGCACCGCCTTGACGGCGCCGAGCAGCCCGAGGACGGCGACGGCGACGGCGAACGCGAAGCCGAGGTCGAAGTCCTGTGGTCGCCAGTCCCGGGCGACCGCCGGGACCAGGACGGCGGCCACCACGACACCGGCGACGAGCAGGGCCAGCACCCCCACGACGCGGTGTGCCCGGGCGCGGACGAGCAGCAGCAGGCCGAGGACGAACAGCACCGCGCCGCCGACCAGCACCGCCCCCGGCTGCCACAGGCCGGTGGCGACCAGGTCGGTCCAGTCGGTGCGGGCCGACCGCACGACGTCCTCGGCCAGCCCGTAGCCGGTCGCCCCGTCGGGGGTCCAGGGGAGCACCAGGCTGAGGGCGGCCGACACCCCGGCCAGCAGCAGGCACAGGGCGCCGACGGCGTCGGCGCGCCGCACGGCCACCGGCTTGGTCGACCAGGCGGGGGCGGTGGCGGACGGGTCGACCGGGGACCGCCCCGCGCCGGGCCGGTCGGCCTCGGGCGCGGCCGCCGCCTGCTCGTCGACCGGGTCGGCGGTGCGCGGGGTGCCGGACACCTGCGTGCGGTCGGGGTCGGGCTGGCTCATCTGTCCTCCTCGGCGCTGACCGTTCGCGGCCGAGCGTAGGAGAAGGACCTCGTCCCTCCCCACGACACGCTCCGCGCGCCGCGGGGCCGGGGGCGAGGCCGTTCCAGCACGTCACCTGTGCGGCAGTGTGCGGCAGACTGGACCGGTGACCGCGACACGACTGGACGGCAAGGCCACCGCGGCGGCGATCCGCACCGAGCTCACCGACCGGGTGTCCGCCCTGGCCGACGCCGGCCGGCGGCCGGGCCTGGGCACCCTGCTGGTGGGCGACGACCCCGGGAGCCGCTGGTACGTCGACGCCAAGCACTCCGACTGCGCGCAGGTCGGCATCGCCAGCATCCAGCGCGAGCTGCCGGCCGACGCCACCCAGGCCGACGTCCTGGCCGTGGTCGCCGACCTCAACGCCGACCCCGCCTGCACCGGCTACATCGTGCAGCTGCCGCTGCCGCGGCAGGTCTCCGAGGCCGCGGTGCTGGAGGCCATGGACCCGGACAAGGACGCCGACGGCCTGCACCCCACCAACCTGGGCCGGCTCGTGCTCGGCGTCCCCGGCCCCCTGCCGTGCACCCCGCTGGGCATCGTCGAGCTGCTGCGCCGGTACGACGTCCCGCTGGCCGGTGCCGAGGTCGTCGTCGTCGGCCGCGGCGTGACCGTCGGCCGGCCGCTGGGCCTGCTGCTCACCCGGCGCAGCGAGAACGCCACCGTGACGCTGTGCCACACCGGCACCCGTGACCTGGCCGCCCACACCCGCACCGCCGACGTCGTCGTGGCCGCCGCCGGCGTGCCCGGGCTGGTCACCGCCGAGATGGTCAAGCCCGGTGCCGCCGTGCTCGACGTCGGGGTCAGCCGGGTCGACGGCAAGATCGCCGGCGACGTCGCCGGCGACGTGGTCGAGGTCGCCGGGCACGTCGCGCCCAACCCGGGCGGGGTCGGGCCCATGACCCGGGCGATGCTGCTGAGCAACGTGGTCACGCTGGCCGAGCGGGCCGCCCGGCCCGTCCTCGCCTGAGGTGGCCCGCACCCCGCTGTACACCCGCCGGCCGTGCCTGGCCGGCGTGCTGCGCCAGCTGCCGCTGACCGCGGTGCTGCTGGTGGTGGCGGCCGGGCTGCTCACCGTCGCCGCCGGCAGCTGGCGCCGCGGGCTCGTGCTCCTGGGGCTGGCGCTCGTCGGCGCCGGGGTGCTGCGCCTGACCCTGCCGGTGCGGCGGCTGGGGTTCCTCGCCGTCCGCAGCACCACCACCGACGTCCTGCTGACCACCGGCAGCGGCCTGCTGCTGGCCCTCGTCGCGGTCGCCATCCCCCCGGGCTGACCGGCCCGGGGGCGCAGCCGCGGGCCCCCGGCGCTAGGTTGGCGGCCATGGCGACGAAGCCCGGCAAGATCACCGTGGTGGGTTCTGGCTTCTACGGGTCCACCACGGCACTCCGTCTCGCGCAGTACGACGTCGTGGGCACGGTCGTGCTCACCGACATCATCGAGGGCAGGCCCGAGGGCCTGGCCCTGGACATCAACCAGTCCCGCTCCATCGAGGGCTTCGAGACCGAGGTCGTGGGCGTCGGCGGGGGCTCCTACGAGGGCACCGAGGGCTCCGACGTCGTGGTCATCACCGCCGGGCTGCCCCGCAAGCCCGGCATGAGCCGCATGGACCTCATCGAGACCAACGCCGGCATCGTCCGCGACGTCGCCGAGAACGTCGCCCGCACCTCGCCCGACGCCGTGGTCATCGTGGTCAGCAACCCGCTGGACGAGATGACCGCGCTCGCCCAGCTGGCCACCGGTTTCCCGACCCACCGCGTGATGGGCCAGGCCGGCATGCTCGACACCGCCCGGTTCACCGACAACGTCGCCCGCGAGCTCGGCGTCCCCACCGCCTCGGTGCGCACGCTGACCCTCGGCAGCCACGGCGACACGATGGTGCCGGTGCCCAGCCGGTGCACCGTCGACGGGCGACCGCTGTCCGAGGTGCTCGACGCCGACCGGGTCGCGCACCTGGTCGACCGCACCCGCAACGGCGGGGCGGAGGTGGTGGCGCTGCTGAAGACCGGGTCGGCCTACTACGCGCCCTCGGCCGCCGCGGCCCGCATGGCCAAGGCGGTCGTGGAGGACTCCGGTGCCGTGATGCCGGTGTGCGCGTGGGTCGACGGCGAGTACGGGATCTCCGGGGTGTACCTGGGCGTCGAGGCCGAGATCGGCCGCGAGGGCGTGCGCCGGGTGGTCGAGGGCGACCTCACCGACGACGAGCTGGCCGGGCTGCGCGAGGCAGCCGAGGCCGTACGGACCAAGCAGGCGGACATCGCCGACATGTGACCGCCGACCCCGCAGGGGCCGGCTTCCAACAGAGAGGGATCACTTCCACGTGAGCAAGATCAAGGTCAAGGGCACGGTCGTCGAGCTCGACGGCGACGAGATGACCCGGATCATCTGGCAGTTCATCAAGGACGAGCTGATCCTCAAGTACCTCGACGTCGACCTCGAGTACTACGACCTGGGCATGGAGCACCGGGACGCCACCGACGACCAGGTGACGGTCGACGCGGCCAACGCCATCAAGAAGCACGGCGTCGGCGTCAAGTGCGCCACCATCACCCCCGACGAGGCCCGCGTCGAGGAGTTCGGCCTCAAGCAGATGTGGCGCTCGCCGAACGGCACGATCCGCAACATCCTCGGCGGCGTCATCTTCCGCGAGCCGATCATCATGCAGAACGTGCCGCGCCTGGTGCCGGGCTGGACCAAGCCGATCATCGTCGGCCGCCACGCCTACGGCGACCAGTACCGCGCCACCGACTTCACGTTCCCCTCGGCCGGCACCCTGAAGGTCGTCTTCACCCCCGAGGACGGCTCCGAGCCGATCGAGCGGGAGGTCTTCCAGGCCCCCGGCGCCGGTGTCTCGCTGTCGATGTACAACCTCGACGAGTCGATCCGGGATTTCGCCCGCGCCTCGCTGAACTACGGCCTGGCCCGCAACTACCCGGTGTACCTGTCGACGAAGAACACGATCCTCAAGGCCTACGACGGCCGGTTCAAGGACATCTTCCAGGAGGTGTTCGACGCCGAGTTCAAGGAGCAGTTCGAGGCCGCCGGCATCACCTACGAGCACCGGCTCATCGACGACATGGTCGCGGCCAACCTCAAGTGGGAGGGCGGCTACGTCTGGGCGTGCAAGAACTACGACGGCGACGTCCAGTCCGACACGGTGGCGCAGGGCTTCGGCTCGCTGGGCCTGATGACGTCGGTGCTGGCCACCCCCGACGGCAAGACCGTCGAGGCCGAGGCCGCCCACGGCACGGTGACCCGGCACTACCGCCAGCACCAGCAGGGCAAGGAGACCTCGACCAACCCCATCGCGTCGATCTTCGCCTGGACCCGGGGCCTGGCCCACCGCGGCAAGCTCGACGGCACCCCCGAGGTGACCGAGTTCGCCGAGACCCTCGAGCGGGTGTGCATCGAGACCGTCGAGGGCGGTCAGATGACCAAGGACCTTGCCCTGCTGATCAGCAAGGACGCCCCCTGGCTGACCACCCAGGACTTCCTCGCCGCGATCGACGCCAACCTGCAGAAGGCCATGGCTGCCTGATCCACCGCACGCCGACGACGGCCCCCTGCGCTCGCGCGCAGGGGGCCGTCGCGCGTCCGGGGTCCGACTGGGTTCCCGGGCCCGCCGGGGCCGGCGGGGCATGATCACCTCGGGTCGGATGCGCCCTCGCGCCGGACGAGGCAGCAGCTGACCGGGGGTGATCACCGGCCTGTGGACAACTCCGGGTGGTCGGCTGCCGACCGGGCAGGCTGCGGTCCGTGCCGGTCCGACCCGTCGTCCCCCCCGCCCTGGCCGGTCGGGTGTTCCGCGGCAGCGACGTCGTCGCGCGGGGGTGGCTGACACCCGCGCAGCTGCGCAGCGCCGCCTGGCGTCGGCTCCGGCAGGACGTCTACGTCGACGCGGCGGTCCCGCTGACCCACCGGATCCGGGTCGCTGCGGTCGTCCTGACCATGCCGGCGGGTGCAGCGGTCGCGGACCTGACCGCGGCTGCGCACTGGGGCGTCCCGGACCTCGTGGGGCCGGACGACCCGGTGGACGTCGTCCTGCCCCCGGGGGTGCGGTGGAGCCCGTCGTCCGACGTCCGTGCCCGGACCGCCGAGCTCGAGGGCGACCTGGTGGTCCTCGGCGGCATCCCGGCCACCGACCGGCTGCGCACCGCGGTCGACCTGGCCCGCCGTCCGGGCGACCTCGTGGACCGGGTGGTGCTGCTGGACAGGCTCGTGCGGGCGCGGCTGGTGGGCCTCGAGGACCTCCGCGCGGCGGTGCACGCCCTGCCCCCTTGCCGGGGCAGCGCTCGGGCGCGCCGGGCTGTCGACCTCGCCGACGGGCTGGCGGAGTCGCCGCAGGAGACGCGGACCCGCCTCGAGCTGGCGCGGGCCGGGGTGCCCACGCCCGTGGCGCAGTACCGGGTGCTGGACGGCGGCCGGTTCGTGGCGCGCGTGGACCTGGCATGGCCCGACCGCAAGGTGGCGGTGGAGTACGACGGGCTCTGGCACGCCGAACCGGGGCAGTTCGCCCGGGACCGGATGCGGCTGAACGCGCTGCAGGCAGCCGGCTGGCGGGTGGTCTTCGTGACCGCGCGGGACCTGACGCACCCCGGCGAGCTCGTCGCCCGGGTGCTGGCGGCGCTGGCCGGGTGATCACCACGGGTCAGGTGTGGTCTGCGCGTCCGGGAGGCAGCAGCTGACCCGGGGTGATCATGGGGCCCCAGCGCAGGGGAGCCAGCGCAGTCGAGGATGGTGGCGCGGTGGCCCGGGCTGTCCATCCACCCGGCCTCACCGACCCGGCGTCGCCGTAGCCTGGGCGATGTTGTCCGCGGACGCCCCGGACACCCCGGCGGTCGCGGCGCGGACGAGCGCCACGGGGCACCTGGGCTGCCCCCGGGAGCGGTCAGGGGCGGGCCCCGCAGCGGGCTGCGGGCCCCGGCGGGGGGAACGCCGGCCTGCGGCCGACCGTTCCCGGGTGGACCGTCCGCCCAGGACCCGCGATCCTGGGGCCTCCCCGCACCGCAACCGCAGAAGGAGCACGCCGCCGGTGAGCGACGTCTGGCTCAACATCGTCATGGTCGTCGTCTTCGTGCTCATCGGCGGTGCGTTCGCCGGGGCCGAGATCGCGCTGGTCTCGCTGCGCGAGTCGCAGGCGCGGGCGCTGGGTGAGCGCGGTCGGCGGGGGCGGTCGCTGACCAGGCTGTTGTCGGACCCGAACCGGTTCCTCGCCGCGGTGCAGGTCGGGGTCACCCTGGCCGGGTTCTTCTCCGCGGCGTTCGGCGCCAGCACGCTGTCCGGACCGCTGGCGAACTGGCTGACCTCCGTCGGGGTCCCCCAGGGCGTGGCCGACCCGATGAGCTTCGTGCTGGTCACCGTGGCCATCAGCTACCTGTCGCTGGTGGTCGGCGAGCTGACCCCCAAGCGGCTGGCGCTGCAGCGGGCCGAGGGCTTCTCGCTGCTCGTCGCCGGCCCGCTCAACCGCATCGCCTCGGTCTTCCGGCCGGTCATCTGGCTGCTCTCGCGGTCCACCGACGTGCTGGTGCGGCTGCTGGGCGGGGACCCCAAGCAGAGCGGCGAGTCCATCAGCCAGGAGGAGCTGCGCGACCTGGTGGCCGCGCACGAGTCGCTGTCCACCGACGAGCGCCGGCTCATCGACGAGGTGTTCCGGGCCGGTGACCGCGAGGTGCGCGAGGTCATGACGCCGCGTACCGAGGTCGACTTCCTCGAGGCCTCGCTGACCGCCAGCCGGGCGGCCAAGCTGATCGCCGACAACGGCCACTCCCGCTACCCGGTGGTCGGTCGCACGCAGGACGACGTCGTCGGCTTCGTGCACGTGCGGGACCTGCTGCTCCCCAACCACCCGGCCGGGCGCGCGGCCACGGTGGGCGACCTGGCCCGCGAGGTCAAGCAGCTGCCCGGGACGGCGGGGGTGCTCACCGCGCTGTCGGAGATGCGCCGGGAGAGCCACCACCTGGCGATCGTCGTCGACGAGTACGGCGGCACCGACGGCATCGTGACGCTCGAGGACCTCATCGAGGAGGTCATCGGCGAGATCTACGACGAGTACGACGAGGACGCCGCCCCCGAGACCGACGAGCCGGCCGAGGGCCCGCACGACGTCGACGGCCTGCTCAACCTCGACGACTTCGCCGAGGCCACGGGCTTGCAGCTGCCCGAGGGGCCCTACGAGACGGTGGCCGGGTGGGTGCTGGCCGAGCTGGGCCGCATCCCGGCGGTGGGCGACACCGCCGAGCACGAGGGCCGGGTGCTCACGGTCACCGAGCTCGACGGCCGCCGGATCGCCCGCATCGCGGTCTCCCCGGCGCCGCCGCCGGCGATCGACGGCGACACCCTGCGGGCCGGGGCGGCCGCCACCTGAGGAAGGACCCCGTCCCACCCGACGACGCGCTCCGCACGTCGCGGGCCCGTGGGACGGGGCCGTTCCATCAGCTCACCAAGGACCAGGCGTCGCGCACCATCGTGGTCAGCTCCGCGTGCTGCGGGTCCCAACCGAGGTCGGCGCGGATGCGCTCGGAGGAGGCCACCAGCTGGGCGGGGTCGCCGGCCCGGCGGGCGCCGACGACGACCGGCACCGCGTGGCCGGTGACCTCGCGGACGGCGTCGACCACCTGCTGCACGCTGAACCCGGTGCCGTTGCCGAGGTTGTAGACGCGGTGCTCGCCCGGCGCCGGGGCGGTCAGCGCGAGCAGGTGCGCATCGGCCAGGTCGAGCACGTGCACGTAGTCGCGGATGCAGGTGCCGTCGGGGGTGGGGTAGTCCTCGCCGAACACGGTGATGGCGTCGCGGGTGCCGGCGGCCACCTGCAGGGCGATCGGGATGAGGTGGGTCTCGGTGGCGTGCCGCTCGCCGAGGCCGAACCCGGCACCGGCGACGTTGAAGTACCTCAGGCTCACCGCGGCGAAGGAGTGCGCCACGGCGTAGGAGGTCAGCATCTGGTCCACGGCGAGCTTGGTGGCGCCGTAGGTGTTGGTCGGACGAGTAGGGGCGTCCTCGGTGATCGGCACGCTCTCGGGCTCGCCGTAGGTGGCCGCGGTGGAGGAGAACACGATGCGCCGGCAGTCCACCGCGCGCATGGCCTCCAGGAGGGCCAGCGAGCCGCCGACGTTGGTGTGCCAGTAGTCCTCGGGCTGCACCTGGGAGGCGCCGACGAGGCTCTTGGCGGCGAAGTGCAGCACGGCCTCGGGCCGGACGTCGGCCAGCACGGGGGCCGAGTCGTGCAGGGAGGCCCGCACGAACGTCGCACCCTCGGGGACGGCGTCGGCGTGGCCGGTGGAGAGGTCGTCGAGGACGGTCACCTCGTGCCCCCCGGCCAGCAGGGCCGCCGTGACTACGCTGCCGATGTAGCCGGCACCGCCGGCGACCAGAACTCGCATGCCCGAAGCCTACGGAGGGTTCCCCATGGTCAGCCCGCGCGCCGCGGTGAGCGCACTGCCGGCCTACCGGCCCGGTCGCAACCCGGCCGACCTGGCCCGCGAGATCGGGGTCCCGCGGGCGGTCAAGCTGGCCAGCAACGAGGTCGCCTTCCCGCCGCTGCCGGCGGTGGTGCAGGCCATCTCCCAGGTGGCGGGGGAGACCAACCGCTACCCCGACAACGGGGCCGGCGTGCTGACCGGCGCGTTGGCCACCCGCTACGGCGTGGCACCCGAGCAGGTGGCCACCGGGTGCGGGGCGGTGACGCTGCTGCAGCAGATCACCCAGGCCTACGTGGAGCCGGGCGCCGGCCTGGCCTACGCCTGGCGGTCGTTCGAGATGTACCCGCTGCTGGCCCAGGTCGCCGGTGCGCGCGCCGTCCAGGTCCCGCTGGTGCCCGGCGCCGGGGGTGGCCCGGCCGACACCCACGACCTCGACGGCCTGCTGGCCGCGCTCGACGACGACACCCGCGTGGTGCTGGTGTGCAACCCCAACAACCCCACCGGGACGGCGGTGCGGCGGGCGCAGCTGGAGGCGTTCCTCGACGCCGTGCCGCCCTCCACCCTGGTCGTGCTCGACGAGGCCTACCGCGAGTTCGTCACCGACCCCGACGTGCCCGACGGCACCGAGCTGATGCGCGGTCGCCCGCACGTCGCCGTCCTGCGCACCTTCTCCAAGGCCTGGGGCCTGGCCGGGCTGCGGGTGGGGTACCTGCTCGCCGAGGACCCGGCCGTGGCCGAGGCGGTGCGCAAGACGCACGTGCCCTTCAGCGTCTCGATGGTCGCGCAGGCCGCCGCGGTGGCCGCGCTGGCGAGCGAGGACGAGGTGCGGGCCCGGGTCGACGAGGTGACCGCCGAGCGCGCGCGGCTGACCGCGGCGCTGCGCGACCGGGGGCAGCCGGTGGCCGACAGCCAGGCCAACTTCGTCTGGCTGCCGCTCGGCGAGCGCACCGCCGAGGTGGCGGCGGCCCTGGAGTCGCGGGCGGTCATCACCCGGCCCTTCGCCGGGGAGGGGCTGCGGGTCACCGTCGGCACGCCCGAGGAGGACGACGCCTTCCTGGCCGCGTTCGACGAGGTCGCCGCGGTCGCGGCTGCCCGGGGCTGAGCGGGTCCGCCCCGGGACCGGTGTGGCGCGTGGTTCGATGAGGGACGTGCCTGCCCCTCGCGTGCTGTCCGGCATCCAGCCGACGGCGGACTCCTTCCACCTCGGCAACCACCTCGGTGCGCTGCGGCAGTGGGTCAGCATGCAGGCCGACCACGAGGCCTTCTACTGCGTCGTCGACCTGCACGCGATCACCGTCGAGCAGGACCCGGCGGTGCTGCGGCGCCGCACGCTGGTGAGCGCGGCCCAGCTGCTGGCCCTCGGCGTGGACCCCGACCGCAGCGCGCTGTTCGTGCAGAGCCACGTACCCGAGCACGCGCAGCTGGGGTGGGTGCTGCAGTGCCTCACCGGCTTCGGCGAGGCCAGCCGCATGACCCAGTTCAAGGACAAGTCGGCCCGCCAGGGCCAGGCCAGCACCAGCGTCGGGCTGTTCACCTACCCGGTCCTGCAGGCCGCCGACATCCTGCTCTACCAGGCCGCCCGGGTCCCGGTGGGGGAGGACCAGCGCCAGCACCTGGAGCTCACCCGCGACCTGGCCACCCGGTTCAACGGCCGCTACGGCGACACGTTCGTGCTGCCCGAGGCCTACATCCCGCCGGGGGCGGCCAAGGTGCTGGACCTGCAGCAGCCGGACAAGAAGATGTCCAAGAGCCTGCCCGAGGCCGGCTGCGTCAACCTGCTCGACGACCCGAAGGTCATCGGCAAGCGCATCCGCAGCGCGGTCACCGACACCGGCCGCGAGGTGGTGTTCGACCCCGAGGGCAAGCCGGGGGTGAGCAACCTGCTGACGCTCCACTCGGCGTTCTCCGGGGAGACGGTGTCCCAGCTCGAGGAGCGGTTCGCCGGCCGCGGCTACGGCGACCTGAAGAAGGAGCTGGCCGAGGTGGTGGTGACCGCGCTGGCCCCCGTCCAGGCGCGCACCACCGAGCTGCTCGCCGACACCGCCGAGCTCGAGCGCGTGCTGGCGGCCGGGGCCGCCCGGGCCCGCGAGGTGGCCGCGCCGACCTTGGCCACGGTGCACGAGCGCATCGGCTTCCTGCCACCCCGGACGGCCTCGTGACCCGGCCGCTGCCGCCCGTGCCGCCGTCCGGCCCCCGGGGGCCGCGCCGGCGGCACGACGACACGTTCGTCCCGCGCAGCGCCAACAAGGACGTCGGCGCCACCGCGGTGCTGGGCGTGGTCGTCGACGTCCCCGAGCCGTGGGCGCAGCTGCTGGTCGAGTGGCGCACCAAGTGCGGTGACCCCCAGGCCGGCATCGTCCCCCCGCACGTCACCCTGCTGCCGCCCACCGAGGTCGCAGTCGCCGACCGGCCGCTCATCGCCGCGCACCTGGCCGGCGTCGCGCGCAGCCACCCCGCCTTCGACGTCCACCTGCAGGGCACCGGCACCTTCCGCCCCGTGTCGGAGGTGGTGTTCGTGACCGTGGCCCGCGGCGTGCTCGACTGCGAACGCATCGCCACCGACGTGCGCAGCGGGCCGCTGGACCGGCCGCTGAGCTTCCCGTACCACCCGCACGTGACCGTGGCCCACGACGTGCCCGGCGACGCCCTCGACATGGCCGCGGCCGAGCTGGCCGACCTGACCGCCACCTTCCGGGTCGAGCACTTCACCGAGTTCGAGCAGCAGCCCACCGGCGCGTGGTCGGTGGCCCGCCGCTACCCCCTGACGGGTCCCTCGGGCAGCTGACGGCCCTGCGGGGTCGGCGTCGGCCCTGCACACTCTCCGCCGTGACCACACCCCAGCCGGCCGACGGTGGCAACGTGGTCACCCGACTGGTCGACCGCATCCGTGACCTGGTCCACCGCGGCCGCGCCCGCGCCGGTTGGTTCGACCACCTGGTGCACGCCGGGGGGCACTACAACCGGGCCCAGTGCGACTTCCTGGCGGCGGGCGTCACCTACTACGTCTTCCTGGCGTTGTTCCCGGTGGTGCTGCTGCTGGCCTCGATCGCCGGGTTCGTGCTCGCCGGGGACACCGCGCTGCAGCTGCAGCTCATCGGCGCCATCCAGGACGCCGTCCCGGGCCAGACCGGCAGCGACCTGGCGCAGGCGGTGGTCAGCGCCATCAACGCTCGCGGCACCACCGGGATGGTCGGCCTGGTCGGGTTCCTGGTCGTCGGCATCGGGGCGGTGGACAAGCTGCGGGTAGGCATGGGCATCGTCTGGCGCGGCGAGCCCGACCAGCCCGACTTCGTCACCGACCGGCTCAAGGACCTGCTCGCGCTGTTCGGGTTCGCCGGCGCCGGCGTGCTGTCCATCGGCCTGACCACCGGGACGACGGCGGCCTCGACGGTGGTGTTCGACGCGCTGGGCATCGACCAGGTGCCCGGGTTCTTCCTGCTCACCGCGGCCCTGGGCATCGGGCTGGCGCTGGCGGGGGACACCCTGGTGTTCCTGTGGGTGCTCAAGGGGGTGCCCAGCACCCCGTACCGGGCGCGCACGCTGCTGCCCGGCGCGGTGTTCGGTGCGGTGGGCTTCGAGCTGCTGAAGCTGGTGGGCGGCTACTACCTGCAGATCCTGAGCGGCAACGTCACCGCGTCGGCCCTGGGTGGGTTCGTGGGGCTGATCGTGTGGATCAACGTGGTCGCCCGCTTCGCGTTCTTCACGGCCTCGTGGACCGCGACCCTCCCGGCGGTCGAGCAGTCGGACGCGCAGGTGCCGCACGGCCCCGCAGCCCCGACCCCGCTGCCCGACGTGGTGCTGGTCGACGAGCGGGGCCCTCGGCCCGGCCCGCTGCGGCTGGCCGCGGGTCTGGTGGGGGCAGGGGCGCTGATGGGTGCGGCGGCAGGTCGGTGGGGGCCCGGCGCGCTCCGCCGGGCGGGGTGGAGGGGCCTGCCGCGGGCCGACCGGCCTCGGGACGGCGGGGCGGGGGACGCCTGACCGCGCGGTCGTCGGACCAGCCCCCGGCGGGTACCAGCCGGACGGCGCGTCGGCGGCCGACGACGGTGGCCACCACGACGGCGACCGCGGCGGTGGCCAGGGCGACCGGCAGCAGCACCGACTCCGCCGGGGCCTCGGTGGAGGCCGGCGCCACGGCCGGGCTGGCCGCGGCGGCCGCGGCGTCGAGCGAGCTGAGCGTGCCGTCGGCGGGGGAGGGGGCCGGCAGGTCCACGTCGTCCACGTCGGCGTCGACCTCCCCGGGGCGCACCAGGGTGCCCACCCCGCCGCCGGCCGGGGTGGCGAACCCCCAGTCGAGCAGCCGCTGCGCCTGCTCGGTGGTCGCGACCGGGTAGCGCTCGGCCTGCATGAGGCTGACGACCAGGCGGCGGCCGTCGCGCTCGGCGGCGGCCACGAACGTGTGCCGGGCGGCGTCGGTGAACCCCGTCTTGCCGCCGAGGGTGCCGGGGTAGTCGGTGAGCAGCGTGTTCTGGGTCTGGATCTGGTAGCCGTCGCTCTTGCCGGGGACCGCGGGCATCTGCGCGGTGGTCTGCTGCAGGACGGCGGCGGTCGTCGGGTCCTCGACCAGCTGGGTCATGATCAGCGCGAGGTCGTAGGGGGAGGAGGTCTGGCCGGCGACGTCCAGGCCCGACGGGGTGCCGGCGACGGTGTCGAGCGCCCCGATGCGCTGCGCGGTCGCGTTCATGGCCGCGAGCGTGGCGTCGACGCCACCGGCGGCGCGGGCCAGGGCGTTGGCCGCGTCGTTGCCCGACTGCATCACGAGGGCGTCGAACAGCAGCGACACCGGGTACTCCCCGCCGGACACCAGACCGACCCGGCTGCCCTCCACGCCCTCGTCCGCCACGGTGCCCTCGACCACCAGCGCCGGGTCGAGCTCGGGGGCCAGGGTCAGCAGGGTCAGCGTCTTCAGCGTGCTGGCCGGGTAGTAGCGGCCGTGCGGGTCCTGGGCGCCGAGCACCTCCCCGGTGCCGGCGTCGGCGACCAGCCAGCCACGGGCGTCGATGCCCTCGGGCAGGGCGGGCGCGCCGGTGGCGGTGACCAGTCCGCGGGTGTCCAGTCCCGCTCCGCCGACCGTGCTGCCGTCGGGGGCGTGGCCCTGGGCCGGGCCGCCGTCCGGGGGCGCGGTGGGGGTGGGCGCCGCGGGGTCGACGGTGGGGCGGGCGCCGTCGGCGGCGAGGGCTGCGGGGGCGGCGGGGGCCATGGCCAGCAGGACCAGCCCGGCGACCGCGGCCACCGCGGCCGTGCGTGCACCGGGCAGCAGGGATCGCATGGTGGCGACGCTAACCGGGCGGGGTCGGGTCGGGCGACGTCCGACGCGCGCCGGGTGCAGACCCGTGACGGGTGGGCCGCGTGTGCCGATCCGGTGCCGCCGCTCCGCATCGCTGCCCTGCGCCACTGCTCTACGTCACTGCTCCGCGTCACTGCTCTGCGTCACCGGTCTGTGTCGTGGACGTCTCCGGGTCCTAACGATCGGGTCTCGGTGTCCGGCCAGCGCTGCCGGGGACGCCCCGGACGCGGATAGCGTGCCGGGATCGCCGCCCCGCCCTCGTCGGGCCCGGGCGGCGGACCACGGAGTGCACACCACGGGGCACGCCCGACCCCTCGTGGGCGGGTGCCGCCCCAGACGAGAGGAGACCGTCTTGCGCCGAGCGCGTGGGATGAAGCTGGCCGCCCTGGCGATCGCCGGCAGCCTGGCCCTGGCCGCCTGCGCCAGTGACGAGCCCGAGGCCGGTGGCGGCGGCGGCAGCAGCGCCTCCGGCGACCTGCAGATCGGTCTGGCCTACGACACCGGCGGCCGCGGCGACCGGTCGTTCAACGACTCCGCCTACGCCGGCGCCTCCGCCGCGGCCGAGGCCCTCGACGGCGAGGTCGAGGAGTTCAGCCCCAACGACGACGGCTCCGACCGCGCCGAGGGTCTGGCCCAGCTCGCCGAGGCCGGCTACAACCCGGTCATCGCCGTCGGGTTCAACTACGACGAGGTCATCGCCGACGTCGCCGCCGACTACCCGGACACCACCTTCGCCCAGGTCGACGGCTCGGTGACGCTGTTCGACGGCAGCAGCAAGGGCGAGAACGTGACCGGTCTGCTGTTCGCCGAGGAGCAGGGCTCGTTCCTGGCCGGCGTGGCAGCCGCCACCAAGTCCGAGACCGGCAACATCGGCTTCGTCGGCGGTGTCCAGTCGCCGCTGATCGAGAAGTTCGAGGCCGGCTACGTCGCCGGTGCGCAGGCGGTCAACCCCGACATCACCGTCCAGGTGCAGTACATCTCGCCGGCCGGTGACTTCTCCGGCTTCAGCGACCCGGCCCGCGGCAAGATCGTCGCCCAGGGCATGTACCAGGCCGGGGCGGACATCGTGTTCCACGCCGCGGGTGGCTCGGGCCAGGGCGTGTTCGAGGCGGCGGCCGAGGCCGGCGCCCGGGCGATCGGCGTCGACTCCGACCAGTACGAGACCGTCGGCGACCCGGCTCTGCAGGCCGTGATCATGACCTCGATGCTCAAGCGCGTGGACAACGCCGTCGAGGACTTCATCACCAGCTACTCCGACGGCACCGTCGAGGGCGGCACCGACATCGTCAACGACCTCTCCACCGAGGGCGTGGGCCTGTCCTACTCCGGCGGGTTCATCGACGACATCGAGTCGACGGTGGACGACTACACCCAGCAGATCGTCGACGGCCAGATCACGGTGCCCACCACGCCCGCGAACTGACCCGCAGCACCACCAGGAGCACGGCAGGACGGCGGCGGGCCCGGGCGATCAGCGCCCGGGCCCGCCGTTTCTGCTGTGTACCGTCCCACCGTCGGGACGACGACGGGCTGACCCGCCCGCCCCGCCGCAGATCGTGCGGCTCGCCCCCAGGCCGGCGTCGAGAGAGGCAGCAGTGACCCAGACAACACCCCTCGCGGTGGAGCTGCGCGGCATCACCAAGCGGTTCCCGGGCGTGGTGGCCAACAAGGACATCGAGCTGCGGGTGGCCCGCGGTGAGGTGCACGCCATCGTCGGGGAGAACGGCGCCGGCAAGTCCACGCTCATGAAGACGCTCTACGGCATGCACCGGCCCGACGAGGGCCAGGTCCTGCTCGACGGCCGCGAGGTGGTGTTCAAGAGCCCGGCCGACGCCATCGCGGCCGGTGTCGGCATGGTGCACCAGCACTTCATGCTGGCCGACAACCTCACGGTGCTCGAGAACGTCGTCCTGGGCGCGGAGAAGCGGCACGGCATCGGGGCCGGCGCCCGCGACGCCCTGCTGGAGATCTCGAAGGCCTACGCCCTGGGGCTGGAGCCCGACACCCTGGTGGAGGACCTCGGGGTCGGCGACCGGCAGCGCGTCGAGATCGCCAAGGTGCTCTACCGCGGCGCCACCACGCTGATCCTCGACGAGCCCACGGCCGTGCTCGTGCCGCAGGAGGTCGACGAGCTGTTCGGCAACCTGGCCGAGCTCAAGCGCGAGGGCCTCACCGTCATCTTCATCTCGCACAAGCTCGACGAGGTGCGCAAGGTGGCCGACTCCATCACCGTCATCCGGCGCGGCACGACCGTCGGCACCGCCGACCCGCGCACCACGACGGCCCACCAGCTGGCGGAGATGATGGTCGGGGCCGAGCTGCCCGCGGCCCAGAGCCGCACCTCCACCGTCCGGGACACCCCAGTGCTGGAGCTGCGCGGGGTCACCGTCGCGGGCCCGGGCGCACGGCCGGCCGTCGACGACGTCACGCTGACCGTGCGCGAGGGCGAGGTCGTGGGCATCGCCGGGGTCGAGGGCAACGGCCAGGCCGAGCTGGTCGACGCCGTCCTCGGTCTGCGGCCGCTGGCCGCCGGCACCGTGGTGCTGGGCGGGGAGGACATCACCGGCTGGAGCACCCGGACCCGCCGCGAGCGCGGCATCGGCTTCATCCCCGAGGACCGGCACCGCCAGGGCATGCTGCTGGAGGCCCCGCTCTGGGAGAACCGCGTGCTCGGTCACCAGACCGAGGCACCCAACGCCAAGGGCTTCTTCATCGACCGCAAGGCCGCCCGCAGCGACACCGAGCGGATCATGCGCGAGTACGACGTCCGGGCCCCGGGGCCGGACACCCTCGCCGTCGCCCTGTCCGGCGGCAACCAGCAGAAGCTCATCGTCGGCCGGGAGATGAGCGCCCGGCCCCGGCTGCTCGTGGCGGCCCACCCGACCCGCGGGGTCGACGTGGGCGCGCAGTCGGTGATCTGGGAACTGCTGCGCGACGCCCGCGCCGAAGGGATGGGGATCGTGCTGATCTCGGCCGACCTCGACGAGCTGATCGGCCTGTCGGACACCTTGCAGGTCATGCTGCGGGGCGCCCTCGTGGCCACCCTGGACCCGACGTCCCTGACCCCCGAGGAGCTGGGCGGCCACATGACCGGCGCGGCGTCGGCGGGTGCGGCATGAGCCTCGTGCGCCGGGTCGCCACCCCGCTGCTGGCCCCGCTGCTGGCCATCCTGGTCGCGCTGGTCATCTCCGCGCTGGTCATCCTCGCCATCGGCCAGGACCCGCTGGCCGCCGTCCGGGTCATGTTCGACTTCGGTGACCGGCCCAGTCAGCAGACGCAGGCCATCGTCACCGTGCTCAACCGCGCGGTGCCGTTGTTCCTGGCCGGCCTGGCCGTCTCGGTCGCCTTCCGCATGGGCCTGTTCAACATCGGCGTGGAGGGCCAGTACCGCCTGGCCACCATCATCGCCGCCGCCGTGGGCGCCGCGGTCGTGCTGCCCGCCCCGCTGCACGTGCTGCTCATCGTGGTGGTGGCGATGGCGGTCGGGGCGCTGTGGGCCGGGATCGTCGGCGTCCTCAAGGTCACCCGCGGGGTCAGCGAGGTGATCAGCTCGATCATGCTCAACTTCATCGCGCTGGGGTTGGCCTCCTACCTGCTCACCGGTCCCCTGCGGGGCAGCGGTGAGGGCGCGGCGATCATCACCACCGCGACCATCCCCGAGTCGGGCTGGTTCCCGTCCCTCAACGGCCTGCTGAGCGCGGTGGGCCTGGCCGAGCCGCGCAGCGACCTCTACGGGTTCCTGCTCGTCGCCGTGGTCGCCGGCGTGGTCGTCTCGGTGCTGGTCAAGCGCACCCGCTTCGGCTTCGACCTGCGGGCCAGCGGCATGTCGGCCTCGGCGGCCAGCGCCAGCGGGGTCGACGCCCGCGGGATGGTCGTCAAGACCATGCTCATCTCGGGTGCGATCGCGGGGCTGATCGGCCTGCCCGACCTGCTGGGCAGCACGCACAACTACGGCACCGAGTTCACCGCGGGCCTGGGCTTCCTGGGCATCGCGGTGGCGCTGCTGGGGCGCAACAACCCGGTCGGCATCGCCTTCGGTGCGCTGCTGTTCGGCTTCCTGGACCGCGCCGCCATCCCGCTGCAGTTCGCCGACATCCCCGCCTCGGTGGTCACGATCATCCAGGGCACGATCGTGCTGTCGGTCGTGGTCGCCAACGAGGTCGCCCGGCGGCTGGTCCGCCGGCAGGCCGAGCGCGCCGGCGGGGCCGCTGGCGCCCCGGCCACGCCGGCCGAGCCCGCCGAGCCCGCCGTCCGCACCGAGTCCACCGGGAGCAAGGCATGAGCACAGCTGCACCCGTCGGTGCCCGTCCCGGCAGCGCCGGTCGCGGGCCGGTGACCGACCTGTTCCTCGGCGGTGGTCGCGCCCGCCGCACCACCTGGCTCGTCGTCGGCCTGGTGGTGCTGTTCTCCGCCGTGCGGGTGATCAGCGGTCAGACGTCGCTGACCTCGTCGTCGACGATGGCGGCCGCGCTGCTGCTGGCGGTGCCGCTGCTGCTCGTGGCCCTGGGCGGGTTGTTCGCCGAGCGCGCGGGCGTGGTCAACATCGGGCTCGAGGGCATGATGATCCTGGGCACGTGGGGCGCCGGGTTCGCCGGTTACCAGTGGGGCTGGGCCGGTGCGGTCGTGGGTGGCCTGGTCATGGGTGCCCTGGGCGGTCTGCTGCACGCGGTGGCCACGGTGACCTTCGGGGTCGACCACGTCATCTCCGGTGTGGCCATCAACATCCTGGCCGCCGGGCTGGTGCGGTTCCTGTCCGAGCTGCTCTACACCGACAACCCGGCCGGCGGCGGGGTCACCCAGTCCCCGGCGGTGTCCTCGCGGCCGCCGAGCTTCTCGCTGCCCGTGCTGTCGTCGGGGCCGGACCTGCTGGGGTCGCTGGAGAGCCGGCACTGGTTCCTGGTCTCCGACGTCGCGGGCATCCTGCGGGGGTTCACCAGCGGCGTGGGCGTGCTGACGGTGGTCGCGGTGCTGCTGGTGCCGGCGTCCTACCTCGTGCTCTGGCGGACGGCGTTCGGGCTGCGGCTGCGGTCGTGCGGGGAGAACCCCGCCGCCGCGGACTCCCTGGGCGTGCCGGTCTACCGGCTCAAGTACGTCGCCGTGCTGATCTCCGGTGCGCTGGCCGGCCTGGGCGGGGTGTTCCTGGTCTTCATCGCCAACATCTACCGCGAGGGCCAGACCGGCGGCCGCGGGTTCATCGGGCTGGCCGCGCTGATCTTCGGCAACTGGCGCCCGGGTGGGTTGGCCGCCGGTGCCGGGCTCTTCGGGTACGCCGACGCCCTGCAGCTGCGCAGCCGCACCGGCGTCGTGGCGCTGCTGCTGCTGGTCGCCGTCCTGCTGCTGGCCGCGGCGGTCTGGCAGGCCACGCGCGGCAAGGTGACCCAGGCGGTCACCGCGGCCGCCTTCGCCGCCGTCCTGCTCGTCGGGTACATCACCATCGACGTGCTGCCCGAGGGCATCGTCAGCTTCACCCCGCACCTGACCACGCTGCTGGTGCTCTCGTTGGCCTCGCAACGGCTGCGGATGCCCAAGGCCGACGGCCTGGTCTACCGGAGGGGGGAGCATTGATCGACTGGGAGGCCCTGCGGGCCGCGGCCCGCGAGGCGATGACGCACGCCTACGCCCCGTACTCGAACTTCCCGGTGGGGGTGGCCGGGCTGGTCGACGACGGCCGTGTGGTCACCGGCTGCAACGTGGAGAACGCCTCGTACGGCCTCGGGCTGTGCGCCGAGTGCGGGATGGTCAGCGAACTGGCCCGCAGCGGCGGCGGCCGGCTGGTCGCGGTGGCCTGCGTCGGCGGTGACGGCCAGCCGCTCATGCCGTGCGGCCGGTGCCGGCAGCTGCTCTGGGAGTTCGGCGGCGCCGAGATGCTCATCGAGACGGTGTCGCTGGGCATCGTGCCCATGCGCGAAGTCCTCCCCGACGCCTTCGGGCCCGACGACCTGGTGAAGGCGGCCAACGCATGAGTGCGCACGACGCGATCGACGTCATCCGGGCCAAGCGCGACGGCGTCGAGCTGACCGGTGACCAGATCCGCTGGGTGATCGGGGCCTACACGGCCGGCCAGGTGCCCGACGAGCAGATGAGCGCGCTGCTCATGAGCGTGTTCTTCCGCGGGATGACGCCGGCGGAGCTGGCCGCCTGGACCCAGGCGATGATCGACTCCGGCGTCCGCAAGGACCTCTCGTCGCTGGGCGCCCCGACCGCCGACAAGCACTCCACCGGCGGCGTCGGGGACAAGGTGACCCTGCCGCTGGCCCCGCTGGTGGCCGCGTGCGGGGTGGCCGTCCCGCAGCTGTCCGGCCGGGGGCTGGGCCACACCGGCGGGACGCTGGACAAGCTGGAGGCCATCCCCGGCTGGCGGGCGTCGCTGACCGAGGACGAGTACCTCGGCCAGCTGCGCGACGTCGGTGCGGTCGTCTGCGCCGCCGGCAACGACCTGGCCCCGGCGGACAAGCTGCTCTACGCGCTGCGCGACGTCACCGGCACCGTCGAGTCGATCCCCTTGATCGCCAGCTCGATCATGAGCAAGAAGATCGCCGAGGGCGCCGACGCGCTGGTGCTCGACGTCAAGACCGGGTCGGGCGCGTTCATGAAGGACGTCGAGAGCAGCCGCGAGCTGGCCCGCACCATGGTCGGCCTGGGGGAGGCGGCCGGCGTCCGCACCGTCGCGCTGGTGACCGCGATGGACCGGCCGCTGGGCCGCTCGGCCGGCAACGCGGTGGAGGTTGCGGAGTCCGTCGAGGTGCTGGCCGGCGGCGGCCCGGCCGACCTGGTCGAGCTCACCCTCGCGCTGGCGCGGGAGATGCTCGCCGGGGCCGGCCGCGGCGACGTCGACCCCGCCGCCGCGTTGGCCGACGGCCGGGCCATGGACGCCTGGCGGCGGATGATCCGCGCCCAGGGCGGGGACCCCGACGCCCCGTTGCCGCAGCCGGCCGAGCGGCACGTGGTCACCGCGCCGGCCACCGGCACGCTCACCCGGCTCGACGCCTTCTCCCTGGGCGTGGCCGCGTGGCGCCTGGGTGCCGGCCGGGCCCGCAAGGAGGACCCGGTGTCGGCCTCGGCCGGCGTCGTCTGGCACGCGTCGGTGGGGGAGCAGGTCACGGCGGGCCAGCCCCTGCTGGAGCTGCAGACCGACGAGCCGGCGCGCATCGAGCGCGCGCTGGCCGCGCTGGAGGGTGCCGTGGGTGTCGACACCTCCGACACCGTGCTGCCGCTGGTCGTCGACCGCATCACCGCCTGAACCCGCCCACCCCCCCCGACCAACCCCGCAGTTGATCACGGACCTGTGCGCGCGGCGCGCCGTGCCCCGGTGTCCTGGGGTCCGTGATCGACAAGGGGTGGGGTCAGGGTTGGGTTGGGCGGGGTCGGGGTGGGCGGGGCGGCACAGGTCGATCAGGGAGACTGGCTCCTCGTGAGTGCACCCCTGGACCGCGACGCGGCGATCAGCATCCGCGGGTTGGTGAAGACCTACGGCGAGCGCAACGCCGTCGACGGGCTGGACCTGGACATCCGGCGCGGTGAGATCTTCGCCCTGCTCGGCCCCAACGGCGCCGGCAAGACCACCACCGTGGAGATCCTGGAGGGGTACCGCTCCCGCGACGGCGGCGACGTGCAGGTGCTCGGCCAGGACCCCGCCACCGGCGGACGGCGCTGGCGGTCGGGGATCGGCATCGTGCTGCAGTCCGGTGCCGGGGACAGCCAGCTCACCTGCCTGGAGCTGCTGCGCGCGCAGGCCGCCTACTACCCCGACGCCCGCGACCCGGCCGAGGTGCTCGAGCTGGTCGGGCTGGCCGAGAAGGCCGGGGCCCGCGGCCGCGCGCTGTCCGGTGGCCAGCGCCGGCGCCTGGACGTCGCGCTGGGCATCGTCGGCAAGCCCGCGCTGCTGTTCCTCGACGAGCCCACCACCGGCTTCGACCCCGAGGCCCGCCGTCAGTTCTGGTCGTTGATCCGCTCGCTGCGCGACCTGGGGACGACGATGCTGCTCACCACCCACTACCTCGACGAGGCCGAGGAGCTGGCCGACCGGGTGGGCGTCATCACCGGCGGCCGGCTGGTGGAGGTCGCCGTCCCGGGGGAGCTGGGCGGGCGGCAGACCGCGCCGGCGGTGGTCAGCTGGACCGAGGACGGCGCGCGGCGCACCACCCCGACCCCGACGCCCACCGCCTTCGTCGCCGAGCTCGCCGCCCGGTTCGGCGGTGAGGTGCCCGACCTGGCGGTCACCCGCCCCACCCTCGAGGACGTGTACCTGCAGATGATCGGCCAGCCCGCGTGAGCGCCCCGACGAGCCTGCCCTCCCTGGCCCGGGTGTTCCGGGTGCGGGCCGGCGTCGAGCTGAAGGAGTTCTTCCGGCAGCGCGAGTCGGTGGTCTTCACGCTGATGTTCCCGGTGATCCTGCTGGTCGTCTTCGGCGCCGTGCTGGACTACGAGATCGGTGGCGGGGTCACCTTCACCCAGTACTTCATGGCCGGGGTGATCGCGGCGGGCATCCTGGGCGCGAGCCTGCAGAACATGGCCATCGGCATCGCCACCGAGCGCAGCGACGGCACGCTCAAGCACCTGGCCGGCACCCCGATGCCCACGGCGGCCTACTTCATCGGCAAGGTCGTGCAGGTCCTGGCCGTCACGGTCGTGACCATCGCGATCCTGCTCGTGGTCGGTGTGGTGCTCTACGGCATCGACCTGCCCAGCGGCACGCAGTGGCTGACCTTCGCCTGGGTGGCGCTGCTGGGCTCGGCGGCCTGCACCCTGCTGGGCATCGCGGTCTCCAGCCTGCCCAAGAACGGCCGGTCGGCCTCGGCGATGGTCACGCCGTTCGCGCTGGTGCTGCAGTTCATCTCCGGGGTGTTCTTCCGGTTCGACCAGATCCCCGAGTGGATGCAGACCATCGCCGCGGTCTTCCCGCTCAAGTGGATGGCCCAGGGCCTGCGGTCGGTGTTCCTGCCCGACGCGCTGGCCGCGCAGGAGCCGGCCGGGTCGTGGGAGCTGGGCCGGGTGGCGCTGGTGCTGCTGGCCTGGGTCGTCGTCGGGTTGCTGCTGTGCGTGCGCACCTTCCGCTGGCGGGACCGCGCCGACGGGTAGCTTCCCCCGCATGCCCGCGCCGCTGACCCCGGAGACCCTCGCCCGCGCCCCCAAGGTGCTGCTGCACGACCACCTCGACGGCGGTCTCCGGCCGCAGACCGTGCTCGAGCTGGCCGACGCGGTCGGGTACACCGACCTCCCGGCGCCGGACGCCGAGTCGCTGGGCGCCTGGTTCCGGCAGGCGGCCGACTCGGGCTCCCTGGTGCGCTACCTGGAGACCTTCGCCCACACGGTGGCGGTGATGCAGACCCCCGAGGCCGTGCAGCGGGTGGCCCGGGAGTGCGCGCTGGACCTCGCCGCCGACGGGGTCGTGCACGCCGAGGTGCGCATGGCCCCCGAGCTGCTCACCGCCATGCCCATCGAGGCCGCGGTCGAGGCCATCCTCGACGGGTTCGCGGCCGGGTCCCGCGAGGCGGGGACGATCCGGGTGGGCGCGCTGCTGTGCGCCATGCGGCAGGCCGACCGGTGGGACGAGGTGGCCGGGCTCGTCGTCCGGTACCGCGACGCCGGCGTCGTCGGGTTCGACCTGGCCGGCCCCGAGATCGGCTTCCCCGCCGACCGGCACCCCGAGGCCATCGCGCTGCTGGACGACGCCGGCGCGCACCGCACGATCCACGCCGGCGAGGCCGACGGCGTCGGGAGCATCCGCGCGGCGCTCGAGGGCGCCCGCGCGGAGCGGCTGGGCCACGGGGTGCGCATCGCCGACGAGGTGCCCGAGGACGGCGGCCCGCTGGGCCCGGTCGCCCGGCGCGTGCTCGACGAGCAGGTGGTGCTGGAGGTGGCGCCGTCGTCCAACGTGCAGACCGGCGCCTACCCATCCATCGCCCGGCACCCGGTCGGCCGGCTGCACCGCGCCGGGTTCGCCGTCACGCTCAACACCGACAACCGGCTGATGAGCGGGGTGTCGGTGACCAGCGAGTTCGTCGCCGTGGCGGAGGCACACGGCTGGGGCTGGGACGACGTGCAGACGGTCACCGAGCGGGCCGTGGCCGGCGCCTTCCTCGACGACACCGACCGCGCAGCGCTGCTGACCCGCGTGCGCGAGGGCTACGCCGACCTGCGAGCGTGATCACGCCCACCGGTCCGGGGGAATCATCGGGGGCGCTCCGCTGCTAGATTGGGCAGGTCGGCGATCGCCGGCCACACCTCCCGGGCGGTCCTGCCCGGGGTAGAGCGCATCCGTGCAGACCTCCGCGTCACCGCAGACGCATCCTGGGGTCGCCCAGTGAGTCCCGCCCCCGGCGGGCCCGGCACCACACCACGGGACGCGCCCGATCTGCATCGGAGTCCCTTCTTGACCTCGTTCGACCCTGTCGACGCCAGCACCACCGAGAACACCCCCGCCGCCGAGGCGCCCACCGGCCCCTCCTTCGCCCAGCTCGGCCTCCAGCAGCAGCTGGTCACCGCGCTCGAGCGGCGCGGCATCCGCCACCCCTTCGCCATCCAGACCTCCGCACTGCCCGACGCCATGGCCGGGCGCGACGTGCTCGGCAAGGCCGCCACCGGCTCGGGCAAGACCCTGGCCTTCGGGCTGCCGATGCTGCACCGGCTCGGCCAGGACGTGCAGCACGGCCGGCGCACCCCGCGCGGGCTGGTGCTCGTGCCCACCCGCGAGCTCGCCCAGCAGGTGCACGACAACCTGGCCCCGCTGGGCCAGGCCAACGGCGTGCAGTTCGCCGCGGTCTACGGCGGTGCGTCCATGTACCGCCAGATCCAGCAGCTGCGCCGCGGCGTCGACGTCGTCATCGCCACCCCCGGTCGCCTGCAGGACCTCATCAACCAGGGCGAGTGCACCCTGGCCGACGTCGTGGTCGCGATCATCGACGAGGCCGACTTCATGTCCGACCTCGGCTTCTTGCCGGTGGTCAAGGAGCTGCTCGACCAGGTCCGCCCCGACGGCCAGAAGCTGCTGTTCTCGGCCACGCTCGACGGCGAGGTCGACACCCTGGTCCGCCGCTACCTCAAGGACCCGGCGCGGCACGAGGTCGTCAAGCCCGCCGACAGCGCGCCGCCGGCCGAGCACCGCGCCTACAGCGTGTCCTTCCCCGACCGGCTGAAGGTCACCGAGCAGCTGGCCGCCCGCCCGGGCCGCACGATCATCTTCGTGCGCACCCAGCACGGCGCCGACCGGCTGGCCGACAACCTGCAGGCCGTCGGCATCAAGGCCGAGCCGATCCACGGTGGCCTGCCGCAGTCGGCCCGCCGCCGCGCGCTCGAGGCGTTCACCGACGCCCGGTCCCCGGTGCTGGTCGCCACCGACGTCGCCGCCCGCGGCATCCACGTCGACGACGTCCAGCTGGTCCTGCACTACGACCCGCCGGCCGACCACAAGACCTACCTGCACCGCTCGGGCCGCACCGCGCGCGCCGGTGCCGCGGGTGTCGTGGTCTCGCTGCTGCTGCCCGACCAGGTCGGCCAGGCCAAGCGGCGGTTCCGCCAGGCCCAGGTGAGCACCGACGTCTCCCGGATCCGGCCGGGTGACGCCCCGATCGCCGAGCTGGTGGCCTCCGGCGTGCACGTCGAGCCGGTCGAGCGCCCGGTCCGCCCCCCGCGGGGCGGTCACGGTGGTGGGCGTCCGCGTCGGGACGGCGACCGTCGTCCCCCGCGTCGCGACGGTGACCGCTCCTACGGCGACCGCCCGGCCCGTTCCCACGGCGACCGCCCGGCCCGTCCGGCCGGCGACCGGCCCGCCTACGGCGACCGCCCCGCCCGCCCCGCGGGTGAGCGGCCCTCCTACGGTGACCGTCCGGTGCGCTCGGACCGGCCGTCCCACGGCGACCGCCCGGCCCGCTCGGACCGGCCCTCCTACGGCGACCGTCGTCCCGGTGGGTCCCGCCCCCAGGGCGGCAACGCCGGCGGCCGCCCGCCGCGCCCCGCGCGCTCGTACTGACGCACGGACACCGAACGCCCGGTCCCTCCACGGAGGGGTCGGGCGTTCGGCGTCCCCGGCGGGCCACCCCCGCGTCCGGGCGCTGTGGCGGGCTGGTGCGCGGAGGTCCGATCGGCCTGGCGCTGTGACCCGCCCCAGGGCGCAGCCACCGCCGGAGTGCGCCTGCGCGCGGGTCGACACCCCCCATCGCCGTCCAGGTACGCACCCTCCGCCCCGGTGCGCGCTGGCACGGCTCATCTGGCACGAGCACCCGCCCCAGGGTGCAGCCGCAACGCGGTGCGCTCCGGCGCGGTGCGCTCCCTCGCGGTGGAGCTCCCGGTCTCCGGACCTGGGCGCACCCGCCGCCTGGACGTCCTCCCGGGCGGGCGGCCCTACCGACGTCTCCCGGATCCATCCGGGTGACGCCCCGATCGCCGAGCTCGTCGCCTCCGGCGTGCACGTCGAGCCGGTCGAGCGCCCGGCCCGCCCGGCCCGCAGCGGCTCCGATCGTCCCCGCCGGGACGGCGACCGCCGACCCCCGCGTCGGGACGGCGACCGGCCGGCCCGCTCCTACGGCGACCGTCCGGCGCGGTCGGACCGGCCCGCCCACGGGGACCGTCCGGCGCGGTCGGACCAGCCCGCCCACGGCGACCGCCGTCCCGGGGGTCCGCGACCTCAGGGCGGCGGCTCCGGCGGGCGCCCGTCGCACCCGGCGCGCGGCTACGGTTCGACGGCGGCGGGCTCGAGCCGGACGTCGGAGGGGACCACCCCGGCCCGGTCCAGGGGGAGGATGCGCCGATCAAGCTGGGCGACCACGTCCTGGGCGGGCACGAACCCGTAGACCCGTGAGTCGTCGGAGGCCCCCCAGTTGTCGCCGATGACCCAGAAGTGGTCCGGTGGGACCACCACCGGACCGGCCGGGCCGGTGCTGGAGCCGTCGGGGGCGCAGCACGGGCGCTGCAGAGTGCCCGCCTGCGCGGTCCAGGCGGGGTTGTCCACCCGGTAGGTCGTCGTGGTGCCGGACGGGGTCAGGAGCACGAGGGAGGCTTCGTCGCCGACGCGGACCTCGATCCGGTCACCGGGCAGCCCGATGACCCGCTTGACGACCGTTGAACCGAAGACCGTGGCCTCCACGAGGTCGAACCGCGAGATGTCCTCGCGGGCGAGGACGTCCACCAGGAGCCGGTCCCCGGGGTGCACCGTCGGCTCCATGCTGGTGCCGACCACCTCCACCGAGAAGGTGAGCGCCGCGACCGGCACCAGCAGGCCGGCCAGCAGCAGGGTCACCGCCACCCACCCTGCCGTCCGGCGAGCGCTAGGACGCCGAGCGGTTCCCACAGCTGTGCTCCTGTCGTCGGTGATCCGTGGACGCAGGGTGCCATCTATGCGTCCTGTTCGGGGCATTGTGCGACGAATCAGCTCAGAGCACGTCATCAACTACGCTGCGTGACAACGTGACCGACGCGGGTGGACAACGCACCAGGATGCCGTCCAAGTGCTGGCGATAGTTGCGAACGTTCTCGTTCTGGGGCTCCGAGCGCCTTGTGAGTTGGTAGGAATCTGTTTAACGTGAACCACGTCATAGTGACTGCGCGTAGTCAGTTCACTAGGTCGGGTGATGGGGGATCGCCACATTCCCGGCTCGTTCGTGGCAGGCCACGACCGCGCCGGCACGGGGATGCAGTACCCAGAGGCGCTCAACGGTCGGGCGTCTCCTCGACGAGGAGGTCGACGTGAAGGAAGCAGGCACCGGGCGGGTCCGCATCGGCAGGTTCACGGCGGTGACGGTCCCCGCGGCAGTGGTGAGCGTGGGCTTCGGCTACGCCATCCTGCAGGGGATGGTCGCCGCGCAGTTGTCCTCGGTGGACCCGTTCACCGTCTCGGCCGATCAGGCCCGGGCCACCGGCCTGGAGCTGTCCCTGCGCCAGGCGACGACGGCGTCGGGGCAGGACGACACCACCGAGGACCAGAAGAAGAGCGCCCTGGTCACGCTCAACGCCGGTGAGGTCGACCAGCTCTGCCTGGCCGCCAACCAGCCCGTGCCTGTGCTGGGCAACATCGGGCTCCGGCTGACCGCAGGCGGGACCACCAGCCTGGGCGACGTCGACATCAGCGCGGACGCCATCGAGGCCGGCTCGGCGCGGCTGCCGCAGACCAGCATCGGCGTGGCGCAGTCGACGCTGGACCACCAGAGCACGGTGGCCAACGGCTACCGCCCCGGTGGCTTCGGCCTGGAGGCGAACGGTCCGGTGGTGCTGAACGACCTGGACACCGATGCCTACGCCCTCAGCCTGGAGAGCCTGAACTTCGGGCAGGGGTTGACCATCACGCCGCAGCTGGGTACAGCGACGTGCTGAGGGGTAGCGGCGTCGGCGGGAGGGCGTGGCGGGCGTTGACCCGCTTCCGCCGCACCCGGCCGTTCTGGGGGTGCCTGATCCTGGCCCTGGGTGGGTGGTTCGTCCTCCGCCCGGCGGTCGGCTCCTTCAGCCTGCTGTTGGGGCTCGGGGTCGGCGGCGCCCAGGTCTACATCCTCGGTGGCGGCATGATCGCAGCCGCGCTGGTGGCCCTGGTCAAGCCTGACCAGCGGTTCTTCCCGGCGATCATGGCGATGATCTTCTCCGTCGCGTCGCTGCCCCTGGCCAACCTCGGTGGGTGGCTGCTCGGCATGGTGCTGGGCATCGTCGGCAGCGGCATGGTCTTCGCCTGGACGCCCTACACCCAGCAGCAGCTGGACCAGGGCGCCGAGGGTCACGACCCCGCCGAGGACCCCGCCGAGGACCCCGCCCACGACGCGGCCGACCAGGCCGGGGCCGCCGACGACGGTCTGGAGGTCTTCGACGGCGACCAGGCCGACGAGACCGATCGGGCCGAGCGCCGGCCGGTCCCGGCCGGGCCGACCGCAGTCATCCACGCCGACGCCGACGCCGCGGACGTGTCCCGGTGAGGGCGCTGCGGCGGGCGACCGCGCGGGTGCGTTCCGCAGCGGCGGGCTCACGAGCCGGCATGGTCGCAGCCGACGTCGCCGGCCGGTCCGGCACGCGGCTGCGGGCGGTGCCCGTCGCAGCGGCCGGGGTGGTGGCGCTGGGCACGATGTTCCAGATGGTCTCCGCCGACGTGCTGGCGGTGAACTTCACCGCCTCGGACAATGCCTACCGGATCTACACCGACCGGGTGGTGGGCCAGCAGGCCGCGGGGTACCTCGGTGCCCAGGCCCGGTCCGCCGGCGACGCACCGGCCATGCAGTTCGGTTTCCAGCAGGCCGACCTGTACGGCCTGTGCGCCATCGCCACCGACGAGCTGCCCGTGCTGGGGGCGGTGTCGTTCGTGCTCACCGCCGGCGAGCCGGTGGACGGTGCGGTGTCCGACGGCGCGGACGGGGCCATCAACACCACGGCCCTGCGCCTGGCGACCGACTCGCTGTCGGGGACCGGGGAGAACATCGCCCGGCTGACCCTCGGGCAGTCCGCCGACACCCTGGACATGGGCGGCACCCCGTTCGCCGGGCCGGTCGGGGGATTCGGGCTGCAGGCCGACGTCATGCAGATCGGCGGCCTGGACGCGAGCTCCTACGGCATCGACCTGCAGGGCGACGTGACCCTGCCCAACCTCAGCATCCGGGTCGTGCCCGGTGCGGTGGACAAGGGGACGTGCGTGCCATGACCTCCGGGATCGACCACAGGGCGGGCTCGGACACCGAGGCCGCCGACGACACCGGCACCGACGACATCGGCACCGACGACACCGGCACCGACGACATCGGCACCGACGACATCGGCACCGACGACGCCAGCACCGACGACAGCACCGACGACAGCACCGACGACAGCACCGACGCCACGCTCTCCGCGGCGCCGGGCTCCGGCCGGGCAACCCGGGTCCGCCGGGCCGTCCGGCACGCCACGGCGGCCGTGGCCGTCGGGTGGGCGCTGTTCGGCGCCTTCCGCCGGACCCGCCCGTTCTGGGGCGGGCTCTGGCTGGCCCTCGGCGGGGCCGTCGTCCTGCGGTTCTGCATCGCGCCGCTGGGCATCGCCATCGGGGGAGGGGGTGGCGCGGCGTCGGGGTTCCTGCTCGGCGGGGGGATGGTCCTGCTCGGGCTGGTCTCCTGGTTCGCCCCCCAGCAGCGCACGCTGCTCGGCATCATGGGCTGGCTCTTCGCGCTGGCGGCCTTCGTGGCGGCCAACCTCGGCGGGTTCCTGCTCGGGTCCGTGCTCGGCATCCTGGGCGGCTCGATGATCTGGGCGTGGGGTCCGCGCAAGGACCGGGACCCCGAGGGCCAGGCCAAGGGCGAGCCGGAGGCCAAGGGTGAGCCGGAGGGCGAGGACCAGCCGGAGGGGGAGCCCGAGCGCGAGGGAGAGGACGCGGGCAGCGATGCTGACCACGACTCGGCGCGGTGACGGCGGTCTGGTCCTCCCGGCCGATCGGCAGCGCCGGGTCGTGGTGCTGGCCCTGACGATGCTGCTGGTGGTCGCCACCTGGTGGCCGACCAGCTCCGGAGCGGTGGACGTACCGCCCGGGCTGGCCACCTGCGGCCCGGGCGACGCCAACCGGGCGGACCTGACCACCCGCGCCGGCGTCCAGTTGCGGCCGTGCCTGTCCGGCGTCACGCTGCGCATCTCCATCCCCCCGGCCTCGTCCCGGTGCGGCATCTTCGGACGCACCTGCTGGGACAAGAAGTGGTCGATCACCGGGGTCTCGCGGTCGGGCCTGCAGACCGTCCGGTTGCAGGACGGCACCACCCAGCAGCTGTACCGCCTGACGTTCCGGGAGTTCGCGGTGACCCAGGACGTGACCCTGCAGACCGTGGGCGGGAACGGCTACACCCTGACCCTCGCGCCGGACGCCGACGCGGTGCTGGGCGGCCAGGGGAGTGCGGGCACCACCGTCGTCACCGACATGTGGGTCACCGGCGAGAGCCTGCTGCGCTTCGAGTTCAGCCTGCTGCTGCTCCCGGTGTTCACCTGCGAGTCCGACACCCGGGTCGACAACGGAATCCTGGGCACGACCGACTGGATCCCGCTCTCGGTCCGCGGCTGCGGGATGTCCCTGGACGCCCGGTACGTGGTCACCACCGCCGAGACCGGCCCCATCCAGGGGCAGTACTCGGTCCGGCTGCCCGACACCGACGTGACGGTGGGCCCATGAGCGGCCACGCCGCCGCGCTGCCCGAGAGCTTCGTGGGCGGCACCCGCTGGCGCCGGTCGGTGGCGGCTGCCGTGCTCGGCCTGGGTGTCCTCGCCGCCGGTGTGGTGGCCGTCTCCCAGGACGTGCTGGCTGCCACGGTGGTCTACCAGGGCGGGACGGCCGAGTTCAGCACCGGCCGGATCAGCGGCCAGGACGTGGCCTTCGCCATGGTGCCGGTGACCCGCACCGACCCCGACGGCGGAGCCCGCACCACCCCGGTGCTGCGGGCGGGGTTCGCCACCGCGCGGATGGACGGGCTGTGCCTGTCCCAGGTCGAGCAGTTGCCCGGCATCGGGCCGGTGACCATCCGGGTCGAGGCCGGCGACGGCGACCCGGCCACCCAGGAGATCACCGCCGCCGACGTGCAGATCGACCTGCTGTCCTTCCGCGGCTCGGGCTCGGGGATCAACCTGGACGGGGTGGTGCAGATCGGGCTCGCGTCCAGCGACGTCACCACCCGGCCCGGTGCGGCCAACCCGCTGGGCGCACCGACGGAGCCGGGGTGGACGGCGATCGACGCCAGCGCCGGGGACATCGTCGAGGTCCGCGGCCTGCTGGCCGACACGACGATCGGTGGGCCGCTCACCCTGCCGGGGCTGCGCATCACCCTCGTCCCGGGGGAGAACGGCTGCAGCGGCACCCCCGTGGCGGGGTGAGCGCGGTCAGTCGCGGAACACCAGCGCGGCGCTGACCTCGCCGACCAGCTCGTCCCACGGGCCGGTGAGGCGCGCGGCGTCCTCGGCGCGCAGTGCGGCACGGGGGTCGCGCTCGGCGCGGGCGACCGCCTGGCCCAGGGGTGTGCCGGTGCCCAGCAGCTCCTCGACCCGGGTGAGGCCGGCGTACTCGGCGAGGTCGCGCACGCCCTCGACGGGCTGCACCAGCACGCTGTGGTCGACCAGCCCGGCGGCGCCGTCGGCCACCTCGGCCAGGACGTCGGCCACCTCGACGAGGTCGTACCGGTCCTGGTCCACGGGCAGCGGGGTGGTGCCGGTCTCGGCGACCTCGGGCCAGGAGGCGATCTCGGTCAGGTCGTGGTCCTCCTCGCCCCGCACGAACGCGGTGAGCTCGGCCGGGGTGTGGAACAGGAACACCTCCCGGTCGGCGCCGAGGAACCGCGCGGCGTCCTCGACGTAGCAGCGCAGCGTCAGGCCCGCGCCCTCGGGCACCACCACCTCGACGGGCAGGATGCCCACGCCCTCCCAGAAGCCGGCCGCCGCGGCCACCGCAGCCGGGTCGGCAGACAGGCGGCTCGAGCTGCTGATGGTGCTCGTGGGCACCGCTGCGGCGGCGGTGTCGTCGCCCCGGGTGTCGTCGCGGGCACCCGTCTCGTCGGCGTCGTCCGGGGCTGCGGTGTCCGGGACGGCGTCGTCCACGTCCGCGTCGTCCAGGTCGGCGCCGTCGTCGACCACCGCCGCGGACTCGGCGGCCGGCGGGTAGTCGTCGGGGTCGACGGTGCCGGCCCCGGTCCAGTCCAGGTGCTCCTCGAGCTCCTCGAGGACGTCCTCCCACAGCTCGTCGACCGTGCCGCCGAGCCGGATCCACGCCTCCTCGCCGGCGCGGCCCACGAAGGCGTCGATGCCCAGCCCGAGCATGGCGACCTCGGGGGCGGCCATGAGCTCGGCGACGGACTCGAACGCGGTCTCGTCCTCGTCGTCGTCCTCGTCGTCGGGGGCGGTGTCGCAGCACTCGGCGAGGCGGCCGGTCATCTCGAAGGTGGCGGCGAGCTCCTCGACCGCCCAGCGGTCGGGGTTGTCGGCGACGACGTCGTACACGCCGTCGAGGTCGTAGCGGTGGTCGTCGTCGGGGGTGACGTCGGCAGCGCCCAGCCCGGCGACCACCGGCCACACCGGATGGTCGGCCAAGTCGTGGTCGGTGCTGGTGCGGCAGTAGGCGGCCAGCGCGGCCGGGGTGGGGAACAGGTGCACGACGGCGGTCTCGCCCTCGGAGTTGCCGAGGAACGCCTGCCACTCCTCGCCGTCCTCCTCCCACGGCGGGGCCCACAGGGTGTAGCCCGTGCGGTCGTCGAGGGTGAGGGCGATGGGGACGATGCTCGGCCTGGCCACGGGCACATCCTGCCCTCTGGCCCCGGGATCAGCCGCGCGGGTCTTCGCCGTCCGCCGCCCGCGGTGCCCGCCACACCGTCGACACCACGGCCGCGGCGGCGAGCATCACGCCCAGGCCGATGACCGCGCTGGTGTCGGTGGCGCCGGCGAAGGCGGCCCGGGCGCTGTCGGCCAGCGCGGCGGCGGCGTCGCCGGGCAGGCCGCCGGCGACGTCGAGCGCCCCGCCGAGGGTCTGCACGGCGGCGACCTGCCCGGCGTCGAGCCCGGCGGGCAAGGTCAGCTGCGCGGTGTAGACCGCGGCGAGCACGCTGCCGAACACCGCGACGCCCAGACCGGTGCCGAGCTCGTAGGCCGTCTCGCTGACCGCGCTGGCCTGCCCGGCCCGCTCGGCCGGGGCGGCGGTGAGGATGGCGTCGTTGGTCAGCGTCTCGGCCAACCCGGCGCCCGCGGCGACCAGCACGAAGGCCAGGACGACGGTGGCGGCCGTCGTCCCGGTGCCCAGCTGGGTGGCCAGGGCGAACCCGGCGGCGCCCAGCAGCAGACCGACCACCACCAGGGCCCGCACCGGCACCCGGCGGCTCAGCGGGACGGCGAGCAGCCCGGCCACGACGGCCGCGGCCAGCCCCGGCACCAGCACGAGACCGGCCTCCATCGGCGTGGCGCCCAGCACGAGCTGCAGGTACTGCGAGGCGATGAGCAGCAGGCCGCCGAAGGCCGCGATGCTGAGCAGGTTGGCGCTGATCGCGGCCCGCACCACCCGGGAGCGGAAGAGGGAGAGGTCGAGCAGGGGATGGCTGCGGTGGAGCTGCCGCCGGACGAACACGGTGCCGGCGACCAGCCCCACCGCGGCCGCGGCGACCGGCAGGGGGGCCAGGCCGCTGCCGGCCAGCTTCTTCACCGCGTAGACCAGCGGCAGCATGGTCGCCAGCGACAGGACGACGCTCACGACGTCGAGCGGGCCCGGCTGCGGTGCGCGCGACTCGGGGAGCAGGAGGCGCCCGGCCACCAGCAGCAGGACCAGCACCGGCACGTTGATGAGGAACACCGAACCCCACCAGAACCGCTCGAGCAGGAAGCCGCCGACCACCGGGCCGAGGGCCGCGCCACCGGAGAACCCGGCCGCCCAGACGGCGATGGCCAGGCGCCGCTGCTGCCCGTCCAGGAACAGGTTGCGCAGCAGCGAGAGCGTGGAGGGCATCAGGGCCGCGCCGAAGACGCCCTGCAGGGCGCGTGCGGCGACCAACCAGCCGATGGAGGGGGAGAACGCGGCCAGGGCCGAGGCCGCACCGAACCCGGTGGCCCCGACGAGCAGCATGCGGCGACGGCCGAACCGGTCACCGAGCGAGCCCGCGGTGACCAGCAGGCCGGCCAGCACGAGCGGGTAGACGTCGACCGCCCAGAGCAGCCCGGTGCTGCTGGGGGTCAGCGCGGCCGCGATGGAGGGCACCGCGAAGGTGAGCACCGTGCCGTCGACGGCGACCAGCAGCACCGGGAGCATCAGGGCGGCCAGGCCGGCCCACTCGCGTCGGCCGGCCCGGGGGGCCTGCGTCGGGGTGGGCGTGGTCGTGCTCATGGTTCCTCGTTCCAGGGTTAATGTACCGTCTGGCTGGTACAGTAACTCACCATGGCGAGACCGTCGAACCGCGACCGCGTGCTGGACGCCTACGAGGGCCTGCTGGTGGACGGGGCGGGGGCGACCGTCACCCTCGACGCCGTGGCCGAGGCCGCCGGCGTCTCCAAGGGCGGCCTGCTCTACCACTTCCCGAGCAAGGAGGCGCTGCTCGACGGCCTGGCCGGCCGGTTGCGCCAGCGCGCCGCCGAGGACGTCGAGCGGCTGCGGGCAGCACCCGAGGGTCCGGTGGCCTACTGGGTGCGCACGGCGACCAGCGAGGAGGAGGCCGGCATCGGCCGCACCTACCAGGCCGTGCTGGGGCTGGCCGGCACCGGTCAGCCGGCCGCCCGCGCGGCGATCGCCGACGTCGAGCGGGGCTGGACCAGCGCCCTGGAGGACCTGATCGCCGACCCGGTGGTCGCCCGCCTGGTTCGCCTGGCCGGCGACGGCCTGTACCTGGAGAGTCTCACTGGGCTGCCCGGTACCGGCGACGACGGGCCCCTGGTCGCCCTCCTGGAGTCCCTCGCGCGGCGTTGACCTCGCCCGACAGCGGTGGGGGCCTCACGCGCCGATCGGGTGCCAGCAGAAGGACCCCCTCGCCCCCCGGACCTCGTTCCTCGGCCCGGGCCCCTGCGAGGGGGCCTCACGCGCCGATCGGGTGCCAGACTGTTTTGGTCTCCAGGAACGGGGTCATCCGGGACAGGCCGGGGTCGGCGGTCCAGTCGGGCTCCTCGGCGGGCGCGCGGAGCACCCGCTTCAGCGTGCCGGCGGCCGAGCGCTCGAGCTCCATGGCCGTCGCCCCGGCACCGCAGAGGTCGATGCCGTCGACGTCGGCGTGCTCGGCCAGCCACGGGCCGATCTCGGCGGCGTCGCCGGTGAGCAGGTTGGCCACCCCGCCGGGGATGTCGGAGGTCGCCAGCACCTCCGACAGCGTGATCGCCGGCAGCGGGCGCTGGGCGGAGCTGACCACCACGGCCGTGCAGCCGGTGGCCAGCACCGGGGCCAGCACGCTGACCAGGCCCAGCAGCGACGAGCGCTGGGGAGCCAGCACGGCGACCACGCCGGTAGGCTCGGGGACGGAGAAGTCGAAGTAGGGGCCGGCGACCGGGTTGGTGCCGCCCAGGACGGCGGCCAACTTGTCGGTCCACCCGGCGTACCAGACCCACCGGTCGATCGCGGCGTCGACCGCGGCCCGCGCCTTGCCGTCGCTCAGCCCCTCGCCGGCGGCGACCTCCTCGGCGAACTGGGCAGCGCGGCCCTCCATCACCTCGGCCACCCGGTACAGCACCTGACCCCGGTTGTACGCGGTGGTCCCCGACCAGCCGGCGAAGGCCCCCCGGGCGGCCACGACGGCGTCGCGGGCGTCCTTGCGGGAGGCGTGCGCGGCGTTGGCGACGAAGCGGCCCCGGGCATCGGTCACCTCGAAGGTGCGGCCGGACTCCGACCGGGGGAACTTCCCGCCCACGTACAGCTTGTAGGTCTTGCGCACCTGCAGACGGTCGCTCATCAGGACTCCTTCAGGTAGGCGCGCATGCCCAACCGGCCGCCCTCGCGCCCGTAGCCGGACTGCTTGTAGCCACCGAACGGCGACGTCGGGTCGAACTGGTTGAACGTGTTGGCCCACACGACCCCGGCGCGCAGCTGGTTCGCGACCGACAGGATGCGCGAGCCCTTCTCCGACCAGATGCCGGCCGACAGCCCGTACGTGGTGTTGTTCGCCTTGGCGACGGCCTCGTCGGGGGTGCGGAAGGTGAGCACCGACAGCACCGGGCCGAACACCTCGTCGCGGGCGATGCGGTGGGCGGGGGTGACGTCGGTGAACACGGTGGGCTTGAACCAGTGGCCGCGCTCGGGCAGGTCGCCCGCGGGCTGCCACACCTGCGCGCCCTCGGCCTCGCCGATGCTCACCAGCTCGCGGATGCGGGCCAGCTGCTCGGCGGAGTTGATGGCCCCGACGTCGGTGTTCTTGTCCAGCGGGTCGCCGACCCGCAGCGTGCCCATGCGCCGCTGCAGGGCGGCGACCACCTCGTCGTGCACCGACTCCTGGACCAGGAGCCGGGAGCCGGCGCAGCACACGTGGCCCTGGTTGAAGAAGATGCCGCGGACGATGCCCTCGACGGCTTCGTCGACCGGGGCGTCGTCGAAGACGATGTTGGCCGCCTTCCCGCCCAGCTCCAGGGTCAGCACCTTGCGGGTGCCGGCGACGGCGCGGGCGATCTGCTTGCCCACCTCGGTGGACCCGGTGAAGGCGACCTTGTCGACGTCGGCGTGCTCGACCACGGCGCGGCCGGTGTCGCCGGCGCCGGTCACGATGTTGACCACGCCCGGGGGCAGGTCGGCCTGCTGGCAGACCTCGGCGAACAGCAGCGCGGTCAGCGGGGTGGTCTCGGCGGGCTTGAGCACCACGGTGTTGCCCGCCGCCAGCGCCGGGGCGACCTTCCAGGCGAGCATGAGCAGCGGGAAGTTCCAGGGGATGACCTGGCCGGCCACGCCGTGCGGACGGGGGGCGGCACCCAGGCCGACGTGCTCGAGCTTGTCGGCCCAGCCCGCGTGGTGGAAGAAGTGCGCCGCGGCCAGCGGGACGTCGACGTCGCGCGACTCGGTGATGGGCTTGCCGTTGTCGAGGGTCTCCAGGACGGCGAACTCCCTGGCCCGCTCCTGCAGCAGCCGGGCGATGCGGAACAGGTACTTGCCGCGGTCGGCCGGACGCATCGGGCCCCACACGCGGGTGAAGGCGCGGCGGGCGGAGCGCACGGCGCGGTCGACGTCGGCGTCGATGCCGACCGCGACCTCGCCGAGGACCTCCTCGGTGGCCGGGTTCACCGTCTGCAGCGGCTCGCCGCCGCCGTCGGTGAACTCGCCGTCGACGAACAGGCCGTAGCGCGACCGCAGGGTGACGACCGAGCGGGACTCGGGGGCGGGGGCGTACTCGAAGACGGTCATCTACACGACGCTCACGTGGTCGGGGCCGGAGTAGTGGCCGGTGCGGAGCTTCTGCCGCTGCAGGAGCAGGTCGTCGAGCAGGCTGGAGGCGCCGAAGCGGAACCAGTCGGGGGTGAGCCAGTCGGGGCCGACGACCTCGTTGATCATCACGAGGTGCTTGACGGCGTCCTTCGTCGTCCGGATGCCGCCGGCGGGCTTGACCCCGACCTGCGTGCCGGTGGCGGCGCGGAAGTCGCGCACCGCCTCGAGCATGACCAGGCAGACCGGCAGGGTGGCGGCGGGGGAGACCTTGCCGGTGGAGGTCTTGATGAAGTCCCCGCCCGCCAGCATCGCCAGCCACGACGCCCGGCGGACGGCGTCGTAGGTGCGCAGCTCGCCGGTCTCGAGGATCACCTTGAGGTGCGCGGACCCGCAGGCCTCCTTGACCGCCACGACCTCCTCGAACACGTCGAGGTAGCGGCCGGCGAGGAACGCACCGCGGTCGATGACCATGTCGATCTCGTCGGCACCGTTCGCCACGGCGTCCCGGACGTCGGCGAGCTTGACCTCACGGCTGGCCCGGCCCGACGGAAAGGCGGTGGCCACCGCGGCGGTGTGGATGCCGGTGCCGGTCAGGGCGTCGCGGGCCACTCCGGCCAGGTCGCCGTAGACGCAGACCGCGGCGACCTGGGGGCAGCTGTCGTCGGCGGGGTCGGGACGGCGGGCCTTGGCGGCCAGCGACCGGACCCGGCCGGGGGTGTCGGCGCCCTCGAGGGTGGTGAGGTCGACCATCGAGATGGCGGTGTCGACCGCCCAGGCCTTCGCCGTGGTCTTGATCGACCGGGTGCCCAGCTGGGCGGCGCGGGCCTCGGCGCCGACCTGGTCGACCCCGGGCAGGCCGTGCAGGAACGCACGGAGCGCGGCGTCGGAGCGGGTGACGTCGGCGAACGCGTCGGGCAGGCCGGCCGGCGCCGGTCGCCCGGGCGCGGTGGGGTCGAGCGCGTGCGTCATGGGGGGCATTCTCCACCCCGCCCGGGACGGGTCGGTCCTCAGGCGGGCACCGGGGCGCAGTCCGGGCAGGCCGGTGCCCCGTCGGCACCGGCTCGCCCGGCGCCCATCCGGCGCAGCCCGGCCGCCACGACCACACCGCCGGCCAGCACGGCCACGACCGGCCCGGGGCCGCCCTCGAACGCCCGCCCGAGGAACGGGACGACGGTGACGGCGCGGCCGAGCCGGGCCCCGGCCAGGCTGACCCGCCACGGGTCCGCGGTCGGGTTCGCGTCACCCCGGGTGGTCATGGTGGGGACGCCGTCGACGACGGCGAGACCGTCCACCCGGTGCAGGATGGGGCGACCCCCGGGGACCTCCCACGGGGCCGGTGGCCGGAACGCCACGACGTCCCCGTGCACGACGTCGGCGCCGTCGACCGGCACGGTGACCACCAGTGAGCCAGCGGCCGCCCACGGGTCCATCGAAGCGGTGAGCACGGGAACCACGCGGACCCCCAGCAGGTGACCCACCACGAGTGCGGCCAGGGTGGTGAGCTGCACGGCCAGGACGACGCGGTGCCTCACGCCGAGGTCCGGTCGGTACCGGGGCGGGGGAGGACGGGGTTGGTCACGACGGTGACCTGGCCGGCGACGCCGCTGGTGCGCAGCCGCAGGTACGCCGCCTCGCCCGGGGCCAGCGGCGCCGGGGCGGTGTAGGTGCCGGACTGCGAGCCCACCAGCCGGGACAGCCCGACGGTCGAGGGGGTGCCCGGGCAGGTGTCGGCGACGGTGTTCCAGGGTTGGGTGCACACGGTGACCGGGGTGGCGGCGACCAGGCTGCCCAGGGTCACCGTCACCGACGGAACGGCGGCCGCGCCGGAGGTGTTGACCAGGTCGACGTACCCGGTCGCCGCGGACAGCGTGGTCGACAGCGAGTAGCGGGCTGCGTCAGGGGTGACGCTGCCGCTGCCGGCGGTCAGCCGCAGCTCGCTGGCCAGCCGGGCCACGCCGAGGACGGCGGACCGGCTGGCCGAGTCCTGCCACGGGGCGGCCTGGGCGGCGGGGGCCACGAGCAGCGCGCCGACCTGCACCGCGAGCACCGCGCCTGCCACGGCGGCCGGACCGGTGATGGCGCGCCGCACCCGGCGCCGGGGGAGCACCGCCTCAGCCGCCGGTGCGGTCGAGACCGCCCACCACGGTGTTGCTGACCGCTGCGGAGATGGTGCCGGTGGCCCCCTGCAGCGTGAGCGGAGCCGTGTCCACGAAGGTGAACTTGTAGCGCACGTGCTGAGCGGCCAGGGCGCCGCTCCCGATGGTGCCGTGCGAGAAGGTGAACGGGAGCAAGGCGGTCGGGGTCCCGGTGCCGAGCGTGCTCGGCGTCCCGGCGCAGCTGGTGCCGACCCAGGCGACCGTGCAGGTGGCAGCCTCGACCTGCACGTAGCCGGTCAGGCCGCCGGTCACGGTGACGCTGCCGGTGAACGTGCTCGGGGCCGAGCCGGCGTTGCGCACGTCGACGTAGCGGTAGAAGAAGTCCCCGGGCAGCAGGTTGCTGATCCCGGTGGTGAAGGTGCCGCCGTTGACGTCGAGGAGGGCGGGGGTGACGACGCCGGCGGCCAGGGTCCCCGAGTCGACCTTGGTGGTGCCGTCCCAGCCGGAGTAGGCGCCCGTGCCCACCAGGGCCGCGCCGGCCACCGCGATGGCCGCCCCGCGCAGGCGTCGGCGACGGCGGTGTCGGCACGGAGGCGACGGGTGCCGCTGCGGGTCGACGGTCATGCGGGGGTCTCCGAGTGACTCACCCTCTCTCCTTCGGAACTTGATCGGCCGTATCAAGCCGAACCGCGGACCGACCACGGCCGGCACCTCCGGTTACCGTGCAGCGGTGCAGCTGACCGTCGTGGACCACCCGATCGCCCGCGCCCGACTGACCCGCATGCGTGACGAGCGCACCGACAACGCCGCCTTCCGCGCGGCGCTGCGGGACCTCACCGAGCTGCTGGTCTTCGAGGCCACCCGCGGGTTGGCGGTCGAGGAGTACCCCATCACCACGCCGGTCACCGACACCACCGGCTACCGCCTGGCCGCCCCGCCGCTGATCGTCCCGGTGCTGCGCGCCGGGTTGGGCATGGCCGACACCGCGCACTCCCTGCTGCCGGAGTCCCAGATGGGCTTCGTCGGCCTGGCCCGCAACGAGACCACCTTCGAGCCGGAGGCCTACATGGCGTCGCTGCCGGAGTCGCTGGTCGACCGCGAGGTCTTCGTCCTCGACCCGATGCTGGCCACCGGCGGCTCCCTGGTGCACTGCTGCACCCTGCTGACCCAGCGCGGCTGCACCTCGATCACCGTCCTGTGCGCGCTGGCCGCCCCCGAGGGGATCACGCGGCTGGAGGAGTCGGGGCTGCCGCTGAAGGTGTTCACCGGCTCGATCGACTCGGGGCTCGACGAGAACGCCTACATCGTCCCGGGGCTGGGCGACGCCGGCGACCGGCAGTTCGGCGCCGTCTGATGCGCTTCGCCGTCCTGGGCAGCGGCTTCTGGGCGACCGAGGTGCACGCGGCGTCGCTGGCCGGCCACCCCGACGCCGAGCTGGTCGGCATCTGGGGTCGGGACGCCGAGAAGGCAGCCGCGGCCGGCGCGCGGTACGACGTCCGCGGCACCACCGACCTCGACGCGCTGCTCGCCGACGTCGACGCGGTGAGCATCTCGCTGCCCCCGTCGGTGCAGCCCGACCTCGCGGTGCGGGCGGCGCAGGCCGGCTGCCACCTGCTGCTGGAGAAGCCGGTCGCGCTGTCGGTGGCCGACGCCGACCGGGTGGTCGCGGCCACGACGGCGGCCGGGGTCGCCTCGGTCGTCTTCCTGACCTACCGCTTCCGGACGTCGACCACGGCGTGGCTGGAGCAGGCCGGTCGCTCGCACCTGGTCGGCGGCAGCGTGACCTGGCTGGCCAGCACCTTCGCCGCCGACAGCCCGTTCCGCGGCTCGGTCTGGCGGGCCGAGCCCGGGGCGCCGCTGTGGGACCTGGGTCCGCACGCCCTGTCGCTGCTCGAGCCCGCGCTCGGCCCGGCCGTGTCGGCCGTGGGGGCGCGGGCGGCCGACGGCACGGTGAACGTGGTGCTCGAGCACGAGGGCGGCGCGACCAGCACGCTCACGCTGTCGGCCAGCGCCTCCACCCTGTCGGCCGGTGAGGAGTTCTGGGTGCACGGCGACGCCGGGCGGCTCGTGCTGCTGCCCGAGGCCGGCGCCACCGCGCACGAGGCGCACGCCGTCGCCGTCACCGAGCTGCAGGCCGCCGCCCTCACCGGGGGTGCCCACCCGTGCGACGCCGCCTACGGCGCCCGGCAGGTGCGGGTGCTGGCGGCTGCGCAGGACGCGGTCGCCGCCGGGGCACGCCGCACCGTCTGACCGGACCTCCACGGCCCGCCGTCGGCACCGGCCCGCACCTGCCGGGCCGGTACGGTCGGGGGAACCGGCCAGCGGGCCGGTGGGCGAAGGGGGAGTCGTGGAGTTCCTGGGCTGGTACGTACGGCGGGGCCGGATCGACCGGCGGGTGTTCTGGCTGCACTACATGCTGCCCATCGCCCTCCTCGGGCTGCTCGCCTTCGGCGTCGACGTGTCCTTCGGCGACACCAACGCCGCCGACGTGCTCGCCGGCCGGGCGACCGTGCTGGAGTTCGGTGCGTTCAGCACGGCCATCGGGTGGGCGACGCTGGTGCCCTCGCTCAGCGCTCACGCCTGCCGGCTGCACGACCAGGGCCGCTCGGCCTGGTGGCTGTTGCTCAACCTGGTGCCCTTCTTCGGCCAGCTGGCCCTGCTGGGCATCTGCGGCTTCGTCCCGGGCCAGCCGGCGGCCAACCGCTACGGCCCGGTGTCCGGCGCCGACCAGACCGGCGGTGGGCCGACCGCGACCGGTGGCCCGGCGGCCCCGGTCGACCAGCGGCCGTGGACCCCCGGCCCGGCGGACCGGGCGCCGGACTACCCGCCGCCGGACTGGCGCTGACGCCGGCGGCGACGCGCGCGCACCCGCAGCACCACCACGGCGGCCACGGCCACCACCGCGATCGCCACCAGCCCACCCGTGGAGATGCGGCCCAGCAGCTTCTCGGCCGCGGCACCCAGCGCCACCACCACCGCGGTGGTCACGCCCGCCCAGAGCGCGGCCCCGGTCCAGTTGGCCAGGGCGAACCGCCGGTAGGGCATGCCCAGCGAGCCGGCCAGCGGGCCGGCGAGGATGCGCAGCAGCGCGACGAAGCGGCCGAAGAACACCGCCCACGTGCCGTGCCGCTCCATGAGGGCCCGGGCGGCGGCCAGCTTGTCGGGGCCCAGGTGCTTCGGGGAGCGGCGGGCGGCCCAGGCGAACAGCCGGTCACCGTAGCGCCGGCCGAGCAGGTAGCCGATCGTGTCGCCGACGGCGGCCGAGAGCGCCGCGCACACCGCGACCGTGACGGGGGAGACCACGCCCTGCCCGGCCAGCAGGGCGGCCCCGATGAGCACGGTCTCCCCGGGCAGCGGCACCCCGATGCTCTCGACGCCGACCACCAGCAGGACGGTCAGGTAGACCACCAGGGGCGGCAGCCCCTGCAGCCACTCGATCACAGGCCCAGTGCCGCCGACGTCTCCGCGCGCAGCCGCGCCAGGTCGGCCGCGCCCTGCCGGCGCGCGGCCGCCACCGCGTTCTCGCCGGCGCTCCGGTCCACCGGCACGACCGACTGCAGGTAGGCCTTCAGCTTGGGCTCGGTGCCGCTGGGCCGGACGACGACGCGCACGCCGGCACCGGTGAGCCGCACGCCGTCGACGTCGGGCAGGAGGTCCTCGGTGACCACGGGCCGGCCCAGCAGCTGGTCCGGCGGGGCGTCGCGCAGCCGGGCCATCGCGTCGCTGATGACCGTGAGGTCGGTGACCCGCACCGACAGCTGACCGGTGGCGTGCACCCCGTGCTCGCGGGCGAGCTCGTCGAGCCGGTCGAGCAGGGTGCGTCCCTCGGCGGCCAGCTCGGCGGCCAGCAGCGCGACCGCCAGGCAGGCGGAGATGCCGTCCTTGTCGTGGGCCACCCCGGGGGTGACCGCGTACCCCAGCGCCTCCTCGTAGCCGAACACCAGCGGTGCCGTCGGCGACCCGGCGCGGATGATCCACTTGAACCCGGTCGGGGTCTCCTCGGTCGGCTGGCCGTGCGCGGCCGCCACCTCGCCCAGCAGCGAGCCGCTGACCAGCGAACGGGCGTAGGTACCGGTGACCCCGCGGCGCAGCAGCCAGTCGCCCAGCAGCACACCGACCTCGTCCCCGGTCAGCTGCCGGCCGCCGCAGACGACCGAGCAGCGGTCGGCGTCGGGGTCCTCGGCCAGCGCGACGTCGGCACCCACCCGCTCGGCCAGGGCCAGCAGCAGGTCGACCGCCCCCGGCTCCTCCGGGTTCGGGAAGGCGACGGTCGGGAAGTCCGGGTCGGGGTGCTCCTGCTCGGGCACCGCGTGCAGGTCGGCGAAGCCCGCGGCGGCGAACACCGCGCGGGTGGTGGCGGTGCCGACGCCGTGCATGGCGGTGGTGGCGACGGTGAGCCGCTCGCGCCCGGGCACCCGCTCGGGGTGCAGCGCGGCCACGACGGCCGCGACGTAGTCGGCCTCGACGTCGTCGCCCAGCGTCGTCCAGTCCTCGCCGCGGCGCAGGTCGCGCGCCGGGCCGGCCGCGGCGATGGCGGCCTCGATCTCCCGGTCGGCCGGGGGCACGAGCTGGGCGCCGTCGCCGAGGTAGACCTTGTAACCGTTGTCCTGCGGCGGGTTGTGGCTGGCGGTGACCATCACCCCGGCCACGGAGCCCCGGTGCCGGACGGCGAACGACAGCACGGGCGTGGGCAGCGGCCGGGGGAGCACCTCGACGACGAACCCGGCGCCGGTGAGCACCTCGGCGGTGACCCGGGCGAACTCGTCGGAGCGGTGCCGCCCGTCGTAGCCGACCACCACGCCTGCCCCGGCGTGGCCGTGGTCGATGAGGTACCGGCCGAGCCCGGCGGCGGCGCGGGCGACCACCGCGGCGTTCATCCCACCCGGGCCGGCCCGCAGCGGGCCGCGCAGGCCGGCGGTGCCGAAGGTGAGGGGCCCGGCGAAGCGGTCGGCCAGCTCGGCGGCGGACGCGTCGTCCCCGGCGTCGAGGAGGGCCTGCAGCTCGGCGCGGTCGCCCGGGTGCGGGTCCCCGGCGACCCACTCCTCGACCGCCGCCCGGTCGAGCCGGCTCACGGCTGCTGCGCGCGGGCCGCCACGGCGTCGACCGCGAAGTCGGGGCCGGCGTACTCCCCGCCGACCCGGTCGAACTCGACCGTGCCGGGGGTGGGCTCGCCGTGCGCGGCGACGACGGCCGCGGCGAACGCCTCGGCGTCGTCGGCGGGCTCGTAGCCCAGGGCGCGGGCCGACGTGAGGTCCCACCAGCCGCGGGTGTTGGCCGAGATGCCCCACACCACGGCGAAGCCGGGCGCCGGCGCGGTGAGCGCGGCGTCGACCAACCGCACGGTGTCGCCGGGGGACAACCAGGTGGACAGGTGTCGCGGGGTGAGCGGTTCGGGCTGCGCCGAGCCGATGCGCAGGCAGACGACGTCCAGGCCGTAGCGGTCCGCGTACAGCGAGCCGAGCGCCTCCATCGTCACCTTCGAGACGCCGTAGTAGGTGTCCGGCCGCGGCTGGGCGTCGGTCTGCGCGTTCTCCACCCGGGGGGACATGCCGGTGGCGTGGTTGCTGCTGGCCAGCACCACCCGGGGGACCCCGGCCAGCCGGGCGGCCTCGAGCGCCACGTAGGTGCCCTCGATGTTGGCGTGGCTGATGGCGGCCCACGAGGGCTCGGTGGCGATGCCGGCCATGTGCACGAGCGCGCCGGCACCCTGCGCCGCAGCGGTGACCGCGTCGAGGTCGGTGGCGTCGGCGACCAGGTGCTCCTCGCCGGCGCGCGGCTCCCCGATCTCCACGACGTCCAGGCTGCGCACGGCGTGCCCGCGCTCGGGCAGCCCGGCGCGCAGCAGGCCGCCGATGTACCCGGCCGCGCCGGTGACCAGGACCGGGCCGGTCACGAGCGGCCGATCAGGTCGACGAGGAAGGCCCCCAGCCGGGTGGCGGCGGCCTTGCCGGCGGCCAGCACCTCGTGGTGGTCCAGCGGTTCGCCGGTCATCCCGGCGGCGGCGTTGGTGACCATCGACAGCCCGAACACCTCCAGGCCCTCGGCGCGGGCGGCGATCGCCTCCAGGGCCGTGCTCATGCCGACCAGGTCGGCGCCGAGGGTGGTGAGCATGCGGATCTCGGCCGGGGTCTCGAAGTGCGGGCCGGGCAGTGCGGCGTAGACGCCCTCGACCAGCGACGGGTCGATCTGCCGGGCCAGCTCGCGCAGCCGGGGGGAGTACAGGTCGGTGAGGTCGACGAAGCGGGCACCCACCAGCGGCGATCGGGCGGTGAGGTTGAGGTGGTCGCTGATCAGCACGGCCTGGCCCACCGTGTGCTGCGGGGACAGCCCGCCGGCGGCGTTGGTGAGGAGCACGGTGCGCACCCCGGCGGCAGCCGCCGTCCGGACGCCGTGCACCACCGGCTCGACACCGCGGCCCTCGTACAGGTGGGTGCGGCCCAGGAACAGCAGCACCTTGTGGTCACCGACGGCCACCGAGCGGATCTCGCCGCCGTGCCCCTGCACGGTCGGGGCGGCGAAGCCGGGGAGGTCCCCGATGCCGACGCTGGCGAGGGTCTCGCCGAAGGCGTCGGCGGCGGGGGCCCACCCCGAGCCCATGACGACGGCGGTGTCGTGGCCCTCGCCGAGCGCGGCGACCAGGTCGTCGGCGGCGCGCGCGGCCACGGCGGCGGGGTCGGAGGGGGAGGTCTCGGTGCTCGGCGTGCTCACGGGCTGCACGCTAACGGAACGGTCCGACATCGGGCCGGGTGCGACGTGCGCTCCTACACTCGCCGGGTGCAGATCCCCTTCTCCTCGTCCGAGCGCGCCAGCCTGGGGGTGGAGTGGGAGCTGCAGCTGGTCGACCGCGAGACCCGCCAGCTCACCTCCGGGGCCAACGAGATCCTCGCCGAGCTCACGCCCGAGGGGCTCGAGGAGCACCCCAAGGCCAAGCACGAGCTGCTGCAGTCCACCGTCGAGATCATCACCGGCGTCTGCACCACGGTCGCCGAGGCCAAGGCCGACCTCGCGGGCACCCTCGCCGAGGTGGTCGAGGCCGCCGACCGGCGCGGGCTGGGCGTGCTGTGCGCCGGCACGCACCCGATCACCGACTGGCAGACCCAGGACATCTCGCCCAAGGAGCGCTACGCGCAGCTGGTCGAGAAGATGCAGTGGCTGGCCCGCCGGCTGCAGATCTTCGGCGTCCACGTGCACGTCGGCGTCCGGTCGCCGGACAAGATCATCCCGATCGTCAACGCGCTGACCCAGTACGTGCCGCACTTCCTCGCGCTGTCGGCGTCCTCGCCGTACTGGGTGGGTGCCGACACCGGCCTGGCCAGTGCCCGCTCCAAGGTGTTCGAGGGCATGCCCACCGCCGGGTTGCCGTACCAGCTGTCGGGCTGGGACGGCTTCGAGGACTACATGGAGACGCTGATCTCCACGCACGCCATCGAGAGCGTGCGCGAGGTCTGGTGGGACATCCGCCCGCACCCGGACTTCGGCACCGTCGAGCTGCGCATCTGCGACGGGCTGCCGACCCTCGATGAGATCGGCGCGGTGGCCGCCATGAGCCAGTGCCTGGTCGAGCGGTTCGACCGGGAGATCGACCGCGGGTACACCCTCCCCGTCCCGCCGAGCTGGGTGCTGCGGGAGAACAAGTGGCGGGCCGCCCGCTACGGCTTGGACGCCGAGGTCATCGTCGACGAGCGGGGCACCGTGCGCCCGGTCCGCGAGGCGCTGGCCGACCTGGTCGAGGAGCTCATGCCGATCGCCAAGCGGCTGGACTGCGCCGCCGAGCTGGGCGACGTGCTGCGCATCCTCGAGGTCGGTGGCTCCTACGAGCGGCAGCGGGCCGTCGCCGCGGCCCACGAGGGCCGGCTGGAGCCGGTGGTGGACAGCCTGCTCGCCGAGCTGCGGGACGGGCTGCCTGCGTGAGCGACGCCGTCGACACCCCGCCCGACGCCGCCCTCGGCGCCGTGCTGGACGACTGGGTGCGCGCCCACCACGACGAGCTGGTGGCCACTCGCCGGCACCTGCACGCCCACCCCGAGCTCGGTTTCGCCGAGCACGAGACCACCGCCTACCTGGAGCGGCAGCTGCGCCGCGCCGGGCTGGCGACCCGTCGGCTGCCCGGGGGCACGGGGCTGGTGTGCGACATCGGCACCGGCGGTCCGGTCACGGTGCTGCGGGCCGACATCGACGCGCTGCCGCTGGCCGACCTCAAGCAGGTGCCCTACGCCTCGACCCGCGAGGGCATGTGCCACGCGTGCGGGCACGACGTCCACACGACCGTGCTGCTGGGGGTGGCCCGGGCGCTGGCCGCGCTCGACGACCTGCCCGGCACCGTGCGCTGCGTCTTCCAGCCGGCCGAGGAGCAGGTGCCCGGCGGTGCGCTGCAGGTGCTGGAGTCGGGGGTGCTCGACGGCGCGTCGCGGGCCTTCGCGCTGCACTGCGACCCCTCGGTCCGGGTCGGGCAGGTGGGGCTGCGCACGGGGTCGATCACCGCGGCCTGCGACCGGCTCGAGGTGACGCTGACCGGGCCGGGCGGGCACACCGCCCGGCCCCAGCTGACCGTCGACCTGGTGCACGCCCTGGCCCGGGTGGTCACCGAGGTGCCGGGTCTGCTCGGCCGGCAGGTCGACCCCCGGGCCGCGCTCTCCCTGGTCTGGGGCGCGGTGGACGCCGGGGTGGCCGCCAACGCCATCCCGCAGACCGGTTCGCTGCGCGGCACCGTGCGCGTGCTGGACCGCACCGTCTGGGACCGCGCGGAGGAGCTGGTCCGGCGCCTCGTGCACCGGGTGGGCGAGGACTCCGGCGCCACCGTGGCCGTGGAGTACGTGCGGGGGGTGCCCCCGGTGGTCAACGACCCCCGCGGGGTCGCCCTGCTGCGGGCGGCCGCGATCGGCACGGTCGGCGCCGACGGCGTCGTGCTCTCCCCGCAGAGCATGGGCGGGGAGGACTTCGGCTGGTTCGCCGAACGCCTCCCGATCGCCCTGGCCCGGTTGGGCACCCACGGCGGCGGCGAGCCGCTGGACCTGCACCGGGGCACCTTCGACGTCGACGAGCGCGCCGTCGGCGTCGGGGTCCGGTTGATGGCGCGGGTGGCCCTGCACTCCCTCGGCGCTGATCTGCCCTCCGCCGCCACGAGCGGTCAGGTGTGACCGTCCCGACAGCGCACCCGGGCGCCGCTGTCGGTGCCATCGGGTAGACAGACGTCGACGTACCTCCCCGCAGCGCAGCACGGAGAACGGTGACCCGACGATGAGCCACCCCGCCCCCGACGCGGTCGAGCCGGCGCCCGCCGACCCGTCCGCCCCCGACGAGCTCGCGCTCGCCGCGGACTTCCCCCCGGTCGACCGCGACCGCTGGCGCGACCTGGTCGCCGGTGTGCTGCGCAAGGCAGGCCGCGAGGAGCTCCCCGACCCGGTCGAGGAGGCCCTGCGCCGGCCGGTGGCCACGGGCGTGACGGTGGCCCCGCTCTACACCGCGGCCGACGCCGCCGGGCTGCCCGCCCCCGGCGTCCCCGGTCGGCCGCCGTTCGTCCGGGGGTCGCGGGTGGTCCGGCCGGCGCCCTCGGCCGCCGAGTCGCAGGTCGCCGGCGCCACCCCCGCTGGCTGGGACGTGCGGGCGCGGCACGCCGACCCCGACGTCGGGACGACGAAGGACGCGATCGGCGCGGACCTGGAGCACGGCGTGACCTCCCTGTGGCTGGTGCTCGGCGAGGCCGGGCTGCCGGTCGAGGCGTTGCCGCAGGCCCTCGACGGCGTGCTGCTCGACCTCGCCCCGGTGACGCTGCAGGGCGGCGAGGCCGGGGCCGAGGCCTTCCTGGCCCTGGTCGGCGACCAGCCGCTGGCCCCCGGCGGCAACCTCGGCCTGGACCCGCTGGGCGACCAGGCCCGCACCGGGGTCGAGCAGGACCTGTCCGGCCTGGCCGGTTGGGCCCGCCGGGCGGCCGAGCACGGCGACCTGCGCACCGTCGTGGTCGACGCGACGGTGGTGCACGAGGCCGGTGCGACCGCGGTCGAGGAGCTCGGCTGCGCGGTCTCGGCCGGGGTGGCCTACCTGCGGGCGCTGACCGGGGAGGGGCTCACGGTCGAGCAGGCCGCGGCGCAGCTGGAGTTCCGCTTCGCGGCCACCGCCGACCAGTTCACCACCATCGCCACCCTCCGTGCCGCGCGGCGGTTGTGGGACCGGGTCGGCGAGGCCGCCGGTGTGCCGGCGGCAGCCCGGGGCATGCGCCAGCACGCGGTCACCTCGTCGGTGATGACCACGGCGCGCGACCCGTGGGTGAACATGCTGCGCACCACGGTGGCCTGCTTCGCCGCCGGGGTCGGGGGGGCCGACGCCGTCACGGTGCAGCCCTTCGACGCGGCCCTCGGGCTGCCCGACCCCTTCGCCCGGCGCATCGCGCGCAACACGCAGGCGCTGCTGCTGGAGGAGAGCCACCTGGGCCGCGTGCTCGACCCGGCCGGTGGCTCCTGGTACGTAGAGTCGCTGACCGACGCCCTGGCCCACGCGGCCTGGGACTGGTTCACCGAGCTCGAGCGGGCCGGCGGGTACGCCGCGGCGCTGTCGTCGGGCCTGGTGCACGAACGGGTCGCCGCGGCGTGGGCCGACCGCTCCCGGCGGCTGGCCACCCGCAAGGACGCGATCACCGGCGTCAGCGAGTTCCCGAACGTCGCCGAGGTGCTGCCTGACCGCCGTCCGGCGCCGTCCCCACCGGCACCGGGGCCGGGGGCCTTGCCCCGGGTGCGCGCCGCGCAGCAGTTCGAGGACCTCCGCGACCGTGCCGAACAGCCGACCGACCGGCCGGCGGTGTACCTCGCGACGCTCGGGAAGCCGGCCGCGAACACCGCCCGCGCCACGTTCGCCGCCAACCTCTTCCAGGCCGGGGGGCTGACGACCTCGGCCGGCGACGGCGCCGACGGGTTCGCCGACGCCGGCACGACGACGGCCTGCATCTGCGGATCGGACAAGGACTACCTGGTCGAGGGCGCCGGTGCCGCCGAGCTCGCCGCCCGGCTGCGCGACGCCGGGGCGACCCGCATCTGGCTGGCCGGCAAGCCCGACCTCGCCGTCGACGGCGTCGACGGCTACGTGTTCGCCGGCTGCGACGCGGTCGACGTCCTCACCACGACCCTCGACGAGCTGCTGGGAGCACGGGCATGAGCACCATCCCCGACTTCGGGTCCCTTGAGCTGGGCACCACCGAGGCGTCGACCGCCGCCGAGTGGGCCGCCGAGTTCGCCGAGCGCACCGGCCGGTCGGTCGGCGACGCGACCTGGGAGACTCCGGAGGGCATCCCGGTGCCCCCGCTGCTGACCGGCGCCGACCTCGAGGGGCTGGACTTCCTCGACGGGTACCCCGGCCTGCCGCCGTACGGCCGTGGCCCCTACCCGACGATGTACACCACGCAGCCCTGGACGGTGCGCCAGTACGCGGGGTTCTCCACCGCGGCGGCCTCGAACGCCTTCTACCGGCGCAACCTCGCGGCCGGGCAGAAGGGCCTGTCGGTCGCCTTCGACCTGCCCACCCACCGCGGCTACGACTCCGACCACCCCCGGGTGCCCGGTGACGTCGGCATGGCCGGGGTGGCCATCGACTCCATCTACGACATGCGCCAGCTGTTCGACGGCATCCCGCTGGACCGCATGAGCGTGTCGATGACCATGAACGGCGCCGTGCTGCCGGTGCTGGCGCTGTACATCGTCGCGGCCGAGGAGCAGGGGGTGGCCCCGGAGCAGCTCTCGGGGACCATCCAGAACGACATCCTCAAGGAGTTCATGGTCCGCAACACCTACATCTACCCCCCGGGGCCCTCGATGCAGGTGATCAGCGACATCTTCGCCTACACGTCGCAGCGGATGCCCCGGTTCAACTCGATCTCGATCTCCGGGTACCACATCCAGGAGGCCGGGGCGACGGCCGACCTGGAGCTGGCGTACACCCTCGCCGACGGCGTCGAGTACCTGAAGGCCGGCCGCGACGCGGGCATGGACGTCGACGCGTTCGCGCCCCGGCTGAGCTTCTTCTGGGGCATCGGCATGAACTTCTTCATGGAGGTCGCGAAGCTGCGGGCCGGTCGGCTGCTGTGGGCCAAGCTGGTCGAGCGCGAGGGCGCGACGAACCCGAAGTCGCTGTCGCTGCGCACCCACTCGCAGACCTCGGGCTGGTCGCTGACCGCCCAGGACGTCTACAACAACGTGGTCCGCACCTGCATCGAGGCGATGGCGGCCACGCAGGGCCACACGCAGTCGCTGCACACCAACGCCCTCGACGAGGCCCTGGCCCTGCCCACCGACTTCTCCGCCCGCATCGCCCGCAACACCCAGCTGCTGCTGCAGCAGGAGTCGGGCACCACCCGGGTGATCGACCCGTGGGGCGGGTCGGCCTACGTCGAGCGGCTCACCTACGACCTGGCCCGCAAGGCGTGGGCGCACATCGAGGAGGTGCAGGCGCACGGCGGCATGGCGCAGGCCATCAGCGACGGCATCCCCAAGCTGCGCATCGAGGAGGCCGCGGCCCGCACCCAGGCCCGCATCGACTCCGGCCGCCAGCCGGTGATCGGGGTGAACAAGTACCCGGTCGAGGCCGACGAGGCCATCGAGGTGCTCAAGGTCGACAACGCCGACGTGCTGGCCCAGCAGGTGGAGCGTCTTCGTCAGCTGCGCGCCGAGCGGGACTCCTCGGCGACCGAGGCCGCGCTGCAGAGGCTGACCGAGGCTGCGCAGGCCGCCGCCGACGGCAAGCGCGGGCAGGAGCTGGAGAACAACCTCCTCGCGTTGGCCGTGGACGCCGCCCGCGCCAAGGCCACCGTCGGGGAGATCTCCGACGCGCTGGAGAAGGTCTACGGCCGGCACGCCGGGCAGGTGCGCACCATCTCCGGCGTGTACCGCGAGGAGGCAGGGGAGGGGGGGTCGATGGAGGAGACCCGCCGGATGACCGAGGCCTTCGCCGAGGCCGAGGGACGCCGTCCGCGCATCCTGGTCGCGAAGATGGGCCAGGACGGCCACGACCGCGGCCAGAAGGTGATCGCGACCGCCTTCGCCGACCTGGGCTTCGACGTCGACGTGGGCCCGCTGTTCCAGACGCCGGAGGAGGTCGCCCGGCAGGCGGTGGAGGCCGACGTCCACGTCGTCGGCGTCTCCTCGCTCGCCGCGGGCCACCTCACGCTGGTGCCGGCGCTGCGCGACGCGCTGGCCGAGCTGGGGGCCGACGACGTGCTCATCGTGGTCGGCGGGGTCATCCCGCCCGACGACGTGCAGACGCTGAAGGACATGGGCGCGGCGGCGGTGTTCCCGCCCGGCACGGTGATCGCGACGGCGGCCCAGCAGCTGCTGCGGGAGCTGTCGGCCCGCCTCGGCCACTGATGGACCTGGCGGACGGAGTCCTCGCCGGCGACCGCCGGTCCATCGCCCGGGCCATCACGCTGGTGGAGTCCCGGCGGGCCGACCACCGCGAGCGCGCGCAGGAGCTGCTGGTCGAGCTGCTGCCGCACGCCGGCGGGGCGCAGCGGGTGGGTATCAGCGGGGTGCCCGGGGTCGGCAAGTCGACCTTCATCGACCAGCTCGGCGTCGACCTCACCGCGGCCGGTCACCAGGTGGCGGTGCTGGCGGTCGACCCGTCGTCGGCCCGGTCGGGCGGGTCGATCCTGGGCGACAAGACCCGCATGGCCCGGCTGTCGGTCGACCCGCACGCCTTCATCCGGCCCTCGCCCACGGCCGGCACGCTGGGCGGGGTCGCCCAGGCCACCCGGGAGTCCATGGTGGTGGTGGAGGCCGCCGGCTACGACGTCGTGCTGGTGGAGACCGTCGGGGTGGGCCAGAGCGAGGTGACCGTCGCCGAGATGGTCGACACCTTCCTGTTCCTCACGCTGGCCCGCACCGGGGACTCCCTGCAGGGCATCAAGCGCGGCATCCTGGAGATCGCCGACGTCATCGCGGTCAACAAGGCCGACGGCCCGTCGGCCGGCGACGCCCGCACGGCGGCCCGCGAGCTGGCCGGGGCGATCCGCATGCTGCGCGGGGACTCGGAGTGGGACGTCCCGGTGCTGACCTGCGCCGGGCTCACCGGCGAGGGGCTGGGCGAGGTGTGGGGCAAGGTCGTCGCGCACACCGAGCAGCTGCGGGCGTCGGGGGAGTTCGACCGGCGACGCAACGCCCAGCAGGTGCGCTGGACCTGGCAGCTGGTCCGCGACGGCCTCGAGGCCCGGCTGCGCGACCACCCCGCCGTCCGGGCCGGGGCGCCGGAGCTGGAGGGTCGCGTGCTGGCCGGGGAGGTCACCCCCGCGCTGGCCGCCCGGGAGCTGCTCACCACCTTCCTGGCCGACCCGACGGGCTGATATCCGCACATCATGGCCGATGGGCTGATATCCTCCCATTGCAGCTGATGGGCTGATATCGACCCAGTGGGAGACCTCGTGAGCACTGAGTGGGCGTACGCTGCCACGCCGTCCGACGTCGGGGCGTTCCTCCGACGCGCTCGCGAGCGCCAGGGCCTGTCCCAGCAGGAGCTCGCCGACGACCTCGGGATCAACCGGCGCTACGTCTACGAGCTCGAGGCTGGCCGGCCCAACATCTTCGCGGACCGGTTGTTCCAGACCTTCCGACACCTGGGCGTCCGGGTGCGGCTCGAGGAGCGCGACGATGGGCTCTGATCGCGGGCCGCTCGACGTCTGGCTGTACGGGACGCACGTCGCGGGCATCGAGCGGCTCGACGGTCGGATCCGGTGGACCTGGCAGCAGGCCGCAACCGTCCGGTGGGGACGAGGCAGCCGTGTGGTCTCCGAGCTCCTGCCCACCGACCGCCCCGAGCACCGCCCGCACGACCGCCGGGTGGAAGTGTTCCTGGAAGGTCTCCTGCCTGAGGGCAATGCCCGCGAACACCTGGCTCACGATGCAGGCCTCGTCGCCGACGACGTGTACGGGATGGTCGCTGCCTACGGTCGGGACACCGCAGGTGCCCTGGTCTTCGTACCGGCCGGTCACCCGCAGCCGTCACCGGACGAGCAGCTGCACCCGGTGGACGACGCCGAGATCGGCGCGATGCTGCGGCGTGCGCTCGTGCACGCACCCGCGCTGGGCAGCGAGCCGGGGGTGCAGTCGACGTCGCTGGCGGGGATGCAACCCAAGATCGTCCTCGTCCGGACGGAGGACGGTTGGGCCCGCCCCCTGGGCGGTGCGCCGTCCACCCACATCATCAAGATCGCGCACCCGGCGGAGTCGGCCGCGGCCGATGTCGTGGACACCGAGGCGGCCACTCTGGCGATGGCTCGGGAGGTCGGTCTCGGGGAGGTGACCGCGACGGTGCAGGAGTTCGACGGGGTGCGGGCCATCGTCGTGTCCCGCTACGACCGCCGCATCGACGACGGCGGCGTGACGCGGATCCACCAGGAGGACTCGGCGCAGGCCCTGGGCATCAACACCGCCGACCCCAACCGCAAGTTCCAGCGGGGGAAGCAATTGCCGAGCCTGGCGGCGATCGCCGACGTCCTGCGGAACGGCGGTTCCGAGCCCGACGCCCTGCTCGCACTCACGACCTTCAACCTCGCCGTGGGCAACACCGACGCCCACGCGAAGAACATCTCCGTCCTGCGGTTGCCCGACGGGACGGCGCGGCTGGCCCCCGCCTACGACGTCGCGATGCACCTGCACCACCAGCCGGGGTCGCGGTCGTTCGCGATGGACGTCAACGACAGCTGGGACGTCGACCGGCTGACGGGGGCGGACCTGGTGGCCGAGGGTGAGTCCTGGGGGCTGCCGCGCAGACGAGCCGAGAGGGTGGTCCGGTCCATGCTCACCCGCGTTGAGGCGGCCCTGCCAGTTCTGGACCGCCCGGAGCACGGTGCGGTGTCCGCGGTCGCCCGAGCCAGGGTGGCGCGCCAGGTCACGACGTTGCTCCACTCGCTGTCGTAGGACCTTGCGCCGTCCCGGGGGCGGCACCGGGGACACTGGGGGTGCACACCGCCCGCACTGCCCTGGAGTTCACCCATGACCCGCATCGTCATCATCGGCGGCGGACCGGCCGGCTACGAGGCCGCCCTGGTCGCCGCCCAGCTCGGCGCCGACGTGACCGTCGTCGAGCGCGACGGGCTCGGCGGGGCCAGCGTGCTGACCGACTGCGTGCCCTCCAAGACGCTCATCGCCGCGGCCGGCGCCATGACCGCCGTCCGCGACTCCGCCGTCCTCGGCCTGCAGGGTTCCGACCTCGCCACGGTCACCCTGGACCTGTCGGCGGTCAACCACCGCATCAAGGGCCTGGCCGTGGCGCAGTCCGCCGACATCCACGCCCGGCTCGAGAGCGTCGGCGTGCGCTGCGTGAGCGGCACCGCCCGGCTCTCCGACGAGATCCGCGGGCTGATCACGCACCGGGTGGAGATCTGCGACCGCGAGGGCGGGGTCCGCGAGGAGGTCGAGTGCGACGTCGTGCTCATCGCCACCGGGGCCGACCCGCGCGTGCTGCCCGGCGCCGAGCCCGACGGCGACCGCATCCTCAGCTGGCGCGACGTGTACGAGCTCGAGGAGCTGCCCGAGCACCTGGTGGTCGTCGGCTCCGGGGTGACCGGGGCCGAGTTCGCCTCCGGGTACCTCGAGGCCGGGGTGCCGGTCACGCTGGTCTCCTCCCGGGACCAGGTGCTGCCCGGTGAGGACGCCGACGCGGCCGCCGTCGTGGAGCGGGTCTTCCAGTCCCGCGGCGGGGAGATCGCCGACCGGGGGCGCGCGGAGTCCGTCGTCCGCACCCCCACCGGTGTGGAGGTGCGGCTGACCGACGGCCGCGTCGTCACCGGCTCCCACGCGCTCATGACCGTCGGCACGGTGCCCAACACCGACGGCCTGAACCTGGAGAAGTGCGGGGTGGCCACCTCGCCGTCCGGGCACGTCGTCGTCGACCGGGTCTCGCGCACGTCGGTGCCCGGCATCTACGCCGCGGGCGACGTCACCGGGGTCTTCCAGCTCGCGTCGGTCGCGGCCATGCAGGGCCGCATCGCGATGTGGCACGCGCTGGGGGAGGCGGTCTCGCCGATCCGGCTGGGCACGGTGGCCGGCAACGTGTTCACCCACCCCGAGATCGCCACCGTCGGGGTGCAGGAGAAGACGCTGCCCGAGGGCACCGACATCGAGAGCGTGCAGCTGCCGCTGGCCACCAACGCCCGGGCCAAGATGAGCGACCTGCGCGACGGGTTCGTCAAGATCTTCGCCCGCCGCTCGACCGGCGTCGTCGTCGGCGGTGTCGTCGTGGCCCCCGGCGCGTCCGAGCTCGTGCTGCCGATCACGCTGGCGGTCAGCAAGGGGCTGACCGTCGACGACCTGGCGCAGACGTTCTCGATCTACCCCTCGCTGTCGGGCTCCATCACCGAGGCCGGACGCCGGCTGATGAGCTCGCAGCCCGGCTGACGGCGAGCAGGTCACCCGGGCGGGTGACCTGCTCAAGCACCGACCCGCACACGACGAATACCTGGCAGTCGTCCTTCTGACCAGGAGTCCCCCGTGTCCCAGGTTCGTCGCCGCGCGCTGCGCAGCTCGGTGCTCGCCGCGTCCCTCGCCGTCGTGGCGTCCCTCGTCGTGGCGCCCCCCGCGCTCGCGGAGGACCCGTCGGCGAGCCCCATCACCAGCGCGGCCCCGACGACCGGCGCGGCGCCGACGAACCAGCCGGACCCCACCTCCGTCGCGACGCCCACGGCCAACCCCGTCCCCACCGACGGCGTCCCCACCGACGACGGCGCACCGACGACGGCCGCCCCGACCGACAGCGCGCCCGCGACGACGGTTGCCCCCGAGGCCGACCCGGCGCTGCCCGAGCCCGGCGAGACCGTCACGGGCGAGCTCGTGCAGGCCTGGCCGGACCCGACCGCCGAGGAGCACGAGGCCGACGGGCACGACCACGCTGACCACGACGCCCACGACCACGGGGACGCCGAGGGCCCGCTGAGCTGGATCGACACCGGCGACGGCGAGGCCGTGCGCGTGCCCACCGACGCGTTGCCCGACGTCGCCGTCGGGTCCACGCTCTCGGTGACCGTCGGCGACCCGGTGGTCGACGAGGCCACGACCGAGCAGGGCTTCGCGCCCGCGGTCGAGGTGCAGGCCGCCGCTGTCCTCGACGCCGCCACCCCCGACCCGACGACGGCCTCGGCCGGTAGCGCCCCGACCAACACGGTCACCGCGGTGCTCGTGGCGCCGGCCGGCACCAGCCCCGACGGGATGACCATCGGGACGGTCGTGGACACCCTCAACGGCGCCGTCCACTCGTTCTGGGACGAGCAGAGCAACGGCACGGTGCGCATCACCGCGGTGCAGGGTGCCTCTGGCTGGGTGTCGTCGTCGGCGGGCTGCGGCGACCCGTTCGCGCTCTGGTCCGACGTCGCCCGGCAGGTCGGCTGGTCCGACGGGCCGGGCAAGCACCTGATGCTCTACGTGCCGAGCAATGCGTCGGGCTGCGCCTACGGGCTGGGCACCGTCGGGTCCTCCATCGGCAGCGGCGGGTTGTCCTACGTGCGCGACGCGAAGCTCTCGGTGATGGGGCACGAGCTGGGCCACAACTTCGGCCTCGGCCACTCGTCGAAGGTGCAGTGCGACGGCACGGTGGAGTCCGGCACCTGCCGGACCGTCGACTACGCCGACTACTACGACATCATGGGCTTCTCCTGGGACCAGGTCGGCACCCTGAACACCGCCCAGGCTGCGCGGCTGGGGCTGCTGCCGTCGTCCGAGCAGGTCGCGCTGACCACCTCCAGCGCCCCGACGACGGTCACGTTGGCCCCGGTGTCGGCGTCCTCGGGCACCCGGGCGGTGAAGCTGACCGCCGCGAACGGCGCGGTCTACTACGTCGAGTACCGGCAGGCCAGCGGTCGTGACGCCTGGCTCAGCGACCCCCGTCTGAGCCAGAACCGTGCGTTCAGCGGCGTCGTGCTGCGCCGGGCGTCGTCGGGCAACAACACCTCCCTGCTCCTCGACGGCACCCCGTCCCCGTCGTCGGGCTGGGGGGCGGACAACGAACAGGTCGTCCTCGCCGGTTCCCGAGCGGTGGTGGGGTCGGGCGCGTTCGTGGTCACCGTCGGCTCGCTCTCGACGGCTGCTGCGAGCATCCAGGTTGCACCGGCGGCTCCGTCGGCGATCAGCGCCAAGTACGCCGCCACCGGAGGGGAGGGTGGCGTGCTGGGTAGGCCTGCGAGCAACGAGGCCTGCGGTCTGCCCCGGGGCGGATGCCTGCGTCACTTCGAGCGGGGATCCATCTACTGGTCGCCGGCCACCGCCGCCCAGGTCATCACGGGTGGTCTTCGCGACCGCTGGGCGAGTCTGGGGTACGAGTACAGCTGGCTCGGCTACCCGGCCAGTGGCGCCGACTGCTCCCTGCCCGGGGGAGGGTGTGTCCAGGTCTTCGAGCGCGGTGCGCTGTACTGGGTGCCGGGGGTCGGTGCGGTCTCCATCAGTGGTGGACTGTGGTCCGGGTGGGCGCAGCGCGGGTACGAGGGCGGGTCACTGGGTTATCCGGTCGCCGATGCGCGGTGCGGTCTCAGCGGGGGCGGTTGCGTGCAGTGGTTCGCCGGAGGCTCCCTCTACTGGGTGCCCGGCTACGGGGCCAGGTCGATCTCCGGGGGTCTCCTCGAAGGGTGGGCGACCCGCGGCTACGAGTTCGGGGTCCTGGGTTACCCCATCGCTGATGCGGCGTGCGGCCTGTCAGGTGGTGGCTGCGTGCAGTCCTTCGTGGGTGGCAGCCTGTACTGGGTTCCTGGGGTGGGTGCCAGGGCGATGACAGGGGGGTTGTACCAGGGGTGGGCCGTTCGTGGCTACGAGACCGGTCGCCTCGGGTACCCGGTCGAGGATGCGCGGTGTGGTCGCGACGCGGCGTGCTACCAGAGCTTCCAGGGCGGGCTCCTGCAGTGGAACCCCAGCCGGGGTGCGTTCGACTGATGCTGCAGCACGTCCATCCTGTGCTGCAGCAACGCCGATGCGCCCCTGGTCGGTGGCCCCACCGCAGTGCGCTCAGCCCTCGGCGTCGGCAATCGTGCAGAGGACGGCGCCGCTCGTGACGGAGGCGCCGACCTCGGCCGACAGGCCGGACACGGTGCCGGCCTTGTGGGCGACGATGGGCTGCTCCATCTTCATCGCCTCCAGGACGACGACCAGGTCACCGGCGGCGACGGTCGCGCCGTCCTCGACGGCCACCTTGACGATCGTCCCCTGCATGGGCGAGGTGAGGCTGTCGCCGGACGCGGCACCGCCGCCGGACCCGCCGCCGCGCTTGCGCGGCTTGGCCTTCGCTCCGGCCGCGGGTGCGCCGCCACCGGCTGCCAGGCCGGCGGGGAGGGACACCTCGAGGCGGCGGCCGCCGACCTCGACGACGACGGTCTGCCGGTCCTCGGGCTCCTCGGTGTCGGCCGCGGCGCCGTAGGGCTGGACCTGGTTGTCCCACTCGGTCTCGATCCACCGGGTGTGCACGGTGAACGGTTCCGACGTGAAGGCCTCGTCGCGCACCACGGCCCGGTGGAACGGGATGACCGTGGGCATGCCCTCGACGACCAGCTCGTCGAGGGCGCGAGCAGCCCGCTGCAGGGCCTCGGCGCGCGTGGCACCGGTCACGATCAGCTTGGCCAGCATCGAGTCGAACGCGCCGGCCACCTCGCCGCCGGCGACCACCCCGGAGTCCCAGCGCACACCGGGGCCCTGCGGCACCGAGAGCGCGGTGACCGGGCCAGGGGCGGGCATGAAGCCACGCCCGGCGTCCTCGGCGTTGATGCGGAACTCGACGGAGTGCCCGCGCGGGGCCGGGTCCTCGGTAATCTCCAGGGGCAGGCCCTCGGCGATGCGGAACTGTTGGCGCACCAGGTCGAGGCCGCTGGTCTCCTCGCTGACCGGGTGCTCGACCTGCAGGCGGGTGTTGACCTCCAGGAACGAGATGTCGCCGTCGGCACCGACCAGGTACTCGACGGTGCCGGCACCCACGTAGTCGGCGCCGCGGACGATGTCCTTGGCCGAGGAGTGGATGCGGGCCCGCTGCTCCTCGGTGAGGAACGGCGCGGGGGCCTCCTCCACCAGCTTCTGGTTGCGGCGCTGCAGCGAGCAGTCGCGGGTGCCCACGACGACGACGTTGCCGTGGGTGTCGGCCAGCACCTGGGCCTCGACGTGCCGGGGCTTGTCGAGGAACTTCTCCACGAAGCACTCGCCGCGTCCGAACGCCGAGACGGCCTCGCGGACGGCGGAGTCGAACAGCTCGGGGATCTCCTCCATGGTGCGGGCGACCTTCAGGCCGCGGCCGCCACCGCCGAAGGCGGCCTTGATGGCCACCGGCAGGCCGTGCTCCTGGGCGAAGGCGACGACCTCCTCGCCGTTGGCGACCGGGTCCTTGGTCCCGGGCACCAGCGGGGCGCCGACCTTGGCCGCGATGTGCCGGGCCTGCACCTTGTCGCCGAGGGCGATGATCGCCGCAGGGGACGGGCCGACCCAGGTCAGGCCGGCGTCGAGGACGGCCTGGGCGAAGTCGGCGTTCTCGGACAGGAACCCGTAGCCGGGGTGCACGGTGTCGGCGCCCGACTGCTTCGCCACCTCGATGATCTTCTCGATCACCAGGTAGGACTCACCCGGGGTGTTGCCGCCCAGCGCGAAGGCCTCGTCGGCGGCCCGCACGTGCAGGGCGTCCCGGTCGGGGTCGGCGTAGACGGCGACGCTGGTCAGCCCGGCGTCCTTGCAGGCCCGGGCGACCCGGACGGCGATCTCACCACGGTTGGCGATCAGGACCTTCTGCACTGCGCACAGCCTCCTCGATGTGGACGCGGACGGACGGCGGGGCCTCGCGGGCTCAGCGGTCCCAGAACTGGGTGATGGTCAGCCCCAGGCGGCCCAGCTGGACCCGCAGGAGCGGAAGCGACAGGCCGACGACGGCGGTGGGGTCGCCCTCGATGCGGCGCACGAACGGGGCGCCGAGGCCGTCGAGGGTGAACGCGCCGGCGACCTGCAGCGGCTCGCCGCTGCCGACGTAGGCGTCGAGCTCCTCGTCGGTGGGGACGGCGAAGTGCACGGTGGTCGACGACACCGCGACGTCGCGGCGGGTGATCGCACCGTCGCGGACGTCGAGCAGGGCCTGGCCGGTGTGCAGCACCCCGCTGCGCCCGCCCATGCGGCGCCAGCGCAACCGCGCGTCGTCGGCGTCGACGGGCTTGCCCAGGGGTTCGCCGCGGAACTCCAGCACGGAGTCGGCGCCGATGACCAGCGCGTCGTCCTCGGACGCCGCGACCGCCTGCGCCTTGGCGGTGGCGAGCAGGGCCACCAGCTCAGCCACCCGGGGGGACCGGATCGCGGTCTCGTCGACGCCGGACACGACGACCTCGGGGGAGAGCCCGGCTTGGCGCAGCAGCTGCAGGCGCGCCGGCGAGGCGGACCCCAGCACCAGCCGGCGGGTCATGCGAACCGCCCCGAGGCCCGCCAGCCGCCCGGCCCGGGCTGCAGCGGGCTGCGGAAGCCGTCGGCCCGCGAGGCCCAGGCCCCGACGGGGGTCGGGCGCGCACTCCCCCGCCGCTGCGAGAGCGCGGCGACGACCGTGGTCAGCGCAGCCAGCTCCTCGTCGGTGGGCGCACCGGACACGACCCGCAGCATCGGTCGTGAGGAGTGGGGGCCCGGAGGGTTCCCGCGATCGATCGACGAGGGGGCTCCGCTGTCCGGGGACGGCACCTGGTCGCGGTGCGGCCCGGAGGGTCGCGATGTCACAGCGGGATGTTCCCGTGCTTCTTGGCCGGCAGGGTCTGGCGCTTGTTGGCCAGCACCCGCAGTGCCTTGGCGACCTGGACCCGGGTGTGCGACGGCATGATCACCGCGTCGACGTAGCCGCGGTCGGCTGCGATGTAGGGGTTGGCGAGGGTGTCCTCGTACTCGGCGATGAGCTCGGCCCGGCGCTCGTCGGGGTTCTCCGCCTCGGCGAGCTCGCGGCGGTAGAGGATGCCGACCGCGCCCTGGGCCCCGACGACCGCGATCTGGGCGGTCGGCCACGCCAGGTTGACGTCGGCGCCCAGGTGCTTGGACCCCATGACGTCGTAGGCCCCGCCGTAGGCCTTGCGCGTGATGACGGTGACGAGGGGGACGGTGGCCTCGGCGTAGGCGTAGATGAGCTTGGCGCCGCGACGGATGATGCCGTCCCACTCCTGGGACGTCCCGGGCAGGAACCCGGGCACGTCGACGAACGTCAGCACCGGGATCCCGAAGGCGTCGCAGGTGCGCACGAAGCGGGCGGCCTTCTCGCTGGCGTCGATGTCCAAGGTCCCGGCGAACTGGGTGGGCTGGTTGGCGACCACGCCGACCGGCCGACCCTCGACGCGGCCGAACCCGACCAGGATGTTGGGCGCGAACAGTTCCTGGACCTCGAGGAACTCGCCGTCGTCGAGCACGTGCTCGAGCACGGTGTGCATGTCGTACGGGCTGTTGGGCGAATCCGGGATGAAGGTGTCCAGCTCGCGGTCGGCGTCGGTCACGCCGTCGGCGGACACGTCGGCCGGGGCGACGTCGAGGACGGGCAGCGGGTCGAGGTTGTTGGCCGGCAGGTAGGACAGCAGCGTCTTGACGTAGTCGAGCGCGTCCTCCTCGTCGGAGCCGAGGTAGTGCGCGACGCCGGACTTCGTGTTGTGGGTGCGGGCGCCGCCGAGCTCCTCGAGCGTCACGTCCTCACCGGTGACGGTCTTCACCACGTCGGGCCCGGTGATGAACATCTGGCTGGTCCCGTCGACCATCACGACGAAGTCGGTGAGGGCGGGGGAGTAGACGTGCCCGCCGGCGTTGGCGCCCATGATCAACGAGATCTGCGGGACGACGCCCGAGGCGTGCACGTTGCGGCGGAAGATCTCCCCGTACAGGCCGAGGGAGACCACGCCCTCCTGGATGCGGGCGCCGCCGCCCTCGTTGATGCCGACGACCGGGCACCCGTTGGTGATCGCGAAGTCGAGCACCTTGACGATCTTCTCGCCGTAGACCTCGCCGAGTGCGCCGCCGAAGCTGGTGACGTCCTGGCTGAAGACGGCCACGGGCCGGCCGTCGACGGTGCCGTAGCCGGTGACGACGCCGTCGCCGAAGGGGCGCTTCTTCTCCAGCCCGAAGTTGGTCGAGCGGTGTCGGGCGAACTCGTCGAACTCGGTGAACGAGCCCTCGTCGAGCAGGAAGGCGACGCGCTCCCGCGCCGTCATCTTGCCCGCTGCGTGCTGCTTCTCGACGGCCTTCTCCGACCCCGCGTGCAGGGCCTCCTGCTGACGGCGCTCGAAGTCGGCGATCTTGCCCGCCGTGGTGTGGACGTCGATGCCCTCGGGGACGTTCTCGCCGGCGTCCTGCAGTTCAGCCGCGCTCACGTGACCTCAGCCCTCCCAGCGAACCGTCGGCCCCCGCTCCGCTGCGGAGGCCATCCGCACCGGCCGTAGCGTAGGGGACATGGACGACAGCGGCTCGGGGCGCTACCGGGACCTGGACCGCCCCGGCCTGGACGCAGTGTCCCTGGTCACAGCCCTGCGGCGAGGCGGCGGGCTGTGGCGCGAGGTGGACGTGGTCGACGAGGTCGGCTCGACCAACGCCGAGCTCGCCGCCCGCGCGGTGGGCCAGGACGAGGGCCTGGTGCTCGTCGCCGAGCACCAGGTGGCCGGCCGCGGGCGGCTCGACCGCAGCTGGACGTCGCCGCCCCGGGCGGGTGTGACCGTGTCGGTGCTCCTCCGGCCCGACGTACCCGCCGCCCGCCGCGGCTGGCTGTCCATGCTCACCGGTGTTGCGCTGGCCGAGTCCCTCGCCGTGCTGACCCGCACGTCGCTCAAGTGGCCCAACGACCTGCTCGCCCCCGACGGGCGCAAGCTCGCCGGCATCCTGGCCGAGGTGGCCGACGGCGGCGTCGTGGTCGGGGTGGGCTTGAACGTGAGGACCCGGGCCGACGAGCTGCCGGGGACCGGCACGTCGCTGGTGGAGGTGACCGGTGGGCCGGTCGACCGCGCGCCGGTGCTGCTGGGGTACCTGCGCGAGCTCGAGACCCGCTACCGGCGGTGGGTCGAGCACGCGGGCGACCCCGTGTCCTCGGGCCTGGCCGCCGACTACCTGGCCTGGTGCTCCACGGTGGGCGCCGACGTCCGCGTGACGCTGCCCGACGACACCGTGCTCGACGGCGTCGCCGAGGCGGTCGACTGGGACGGCCGGCTGGTCGTCCGCACGCCGCAGGGACGGGTGGACCTGGCCGCCGGGGACGTCCGACACGTCCGGCCCGCGCCGCGCGAGCGGTGACGACGGCGCCGTCGTCGGCCATCCTGGTCGTGTGGCCTACCCCGACAAGCTGCTGGCCGACGACGAAGACGTCGTCCGGCACCTGCACCCGCACTGGCTGACCGTCTTCTGGCCGTTGGTGGCGTTCCTGGTCCTGGTCGGCCTGGGTTCGTTCGGTGCGGCCCTGATCCCCGAGGGGTCGAACCAGGGCGTCTTCCGGTTGGTGGTGGTGGCCGTCGTCGTGGTGCTGGCGGTGCCGCTGGTCGCCGTCCCGCTGCTGCGCTGGCGGACGACGCACTACGTGATCACGACGCACCGCATCCTGTTCCGCCGGGGCATCCTGTCCCGAACCGGCCGCGACATCGGGCTGTCGCGGATCACCGACGTGTCGTACACGCAGACGCTGTGGGACCGGATCATCAACTCCGGCACGCTGACGATCGAGACGGCGGGCGACGGCGGGTCCACGGTCTGGACGGCGATCCCTGACTCCGACGGGGTGCAGCAGCTCCTCAACCACGTGGTCGAGGAGGACGCCGACCGGCGGGCGCAGGAGAGCGCGGGCTACATCGGCCAGTACTACCGCGGTGACACCGGACCCGTCCCGCCGCGGCGCTGAGCTGCGCTCCAGCCCCACCCGTCCCGTGCCCACCCGTTCTGTCGGTGGGTGGGCCTAGCGTCGTGGCCATGCGGTTGCTGCACACCTCCGACTGGCACGTGGGCCGGTCCCTGCACGGGACCGACCTGCTCGCCGAGCAGGAGGCCGTGCTGTCGAGCCTGGCCGACGTCGTGCGGGCCGAGGGTGTGGACGTCGTGCTCGTCGCCGGTGACGTGTACGACCGGGCGGTGCCCTCGGCCGATGCAACGGGCGTGCTCGACCGGGTCCTCTCCCGGCTGCGGGGGGCCGGCGCAGCGGTGGTGCTCACCCCCGGCAACCACGACTCGGCCCGCCGCCTGGGCTTCGCCTCCGGGTTGCTCGCGGTGTCGGGGGTGCACGTCCGGGCCACCACGGCCTCCCTCGACGAGCCGGTCCTGCTGTCCGACGAGCACGGCGAGGTCGCCTTCTACGGGCTGCCTTTCCTCGAACCCGAGGTCGCCCGGCACGAGCTCGGCGCCGACCTGCCCCGGTCCCACCAGGCGGTGCTGTCCGCGGCGATGGTGAAGGTGCGCGCCGACCTCTACTTCCGGCCCGGGGTGCGCTCGGTGGTGCTCGCCCACGCCTTCGTGCAGGGCGGGCTGCCCAGCGACAGCGAGCGCGACATCGCCGTCGGCGGGGTCGACGTGGTGAGCGCGTCGGTCTTCGACGGCGTGGACTACGTCGCCCTCGGTCACCTGCACCGCCCGCAGACGGTCACGCCCCGGGTGCGGTACAGCGGCTCCCCGCTGCCCTACTCCTTCGGCGAGGCGGGCCAGCGCAAGCAGGTCTGGCTGGTCGACCTCGACGCCGAGGGGTTGGCCGAGGTCCGCCCCGTGCCGCTCCCCAACCCCCGCCGGCTCAGCGTCGTCACCGGTGAGCTGGCCGAGCTGCTCGCCGACCCCGCCCACGAGGCGCTCGTCGACGACTTCGTCTCCGCCCGGCTGACCGACGCGGTGCGGCCCACCGACGCGATGCGGCGGCTGCGGTCACGGTTTCCGCACTGCGTGCACCTCGAGTGGTCGGGCGCGCCCCGCGACGACGACGCCCGCAGCTACACCGACCGGCTGCGCGGCCGCGACGACCTGTCCGTCGCCGACGAGTTCGTCCGGCACGTCCGCGGTGGCGTGGCACCCTCGTCGGCGGAGCGCGAACTGCTCGGCCGGGCGCTGGCGGCCGCCGACCGCGAGGAGGTGACCCGGTGAGGGTGCACTCGCTGACGCTGAGCGCGTTCGGCCCCTTCGCCGGCACCGTGTCCGTGGACCTCGACGACGTCGGCCGCGACGGGTTGTTCCTTCTCTGGGGGTCCACCGGCGCCGGCAAGACCACCCTGCTCGACGCCGTCGTCTTCGCGCTGTACGGCTCGGTGCCCGGCCCCCGGGGCCAGGAGAAGCGGCTGCGCAGCGATCACGCCCCCGCCGACGTCCGCACCGAGGTCTCGTGCGAGGTCACCCTGGGCGGCGAGCGGCTGCGGGTCACCCGCCGGCCCGAGCAGGTGCGGCCCAAGAAGCGGGGGACGGGCACCACCACCGAGCAGGCGCTGCTGCACGTGCAACGGCTCACCGACGGCGGCTGGGAGCCGGTCAGCACCCGCATCGACGAGGGCTCCGAGCACCTGCGCACGCGGCTCGGCCTGTCGGCCGAGCAGTTCTGCCAGGTGGTGCTGCTGCCGCAGGGCGACTTCGCCCGCTTCCTGCGCGCCGAACCCGAGGACCGCAGCCGGCTGCTGCGCACCCTCTTCGACGTCGACCGGTTCGCCCGTGTCGAGGAGTGGCTGGCCGACGAGCGTCGCGCAGCCGGGCAGCGGCTGGACGCCGCCCGTTCGGTGCTCGGCAGCCTGCTGGCCCGGGTCGCCCAGGTGGCGGCCGCCGACCTCCCCGAAGAACTCGCCCTCGACCCCGGCGACGGCGCCGTCGAGCGGTGGATGCGGGCCACCGCTGCCGCCGCGCGGGGGAGGGACGAGCAGGCCCGCGCCGCCGCGGCCGAGGCCGGGCGCGTGCAGGCCCACGCGGAGGCGGCTCGTGACGCCGGCCGGACCGCAGCCGAGCGGCATGCCCGTCTCGACCGCGCCCGTGCCGACCTGGCTGCGCTGACCGCCCGGGATGCCGAGGTGGCCGCTGCCCACGGCAGCTGCGACCGGGCGCGTCGGGCAGAGCCGGTGCGCGATGTCCTGGAGACGGCCCGGCGGGCGTCGAGAGCGGCCGCCGCGTCCGCCACCGAACTGCAACGGGCCAGCCGGGCGTGGGAGCGGGTGGCCGCCGGGCGCGCCGCCGACGCGACGACGGCCCGGGAGCTGCGGGCGGCGGCCGCCGTGGCCGAGGGCATGCTCGCCGACGAGCGCCGCGCGGTGGCCCTGCAGGAGCAGGTGGCGCAGCTGCGCCGGCGGGCGGCCCAGCTCGAGGAGCAGCTGCACACCGGCGCGTCCGCGGCCGCCGGGGCCCCCGCTCGGCAGGCCGAGCTCGAGGAACGCGTCGAGCGCGCCACCGCGGCCGGGGTACGGGTCGCCGGCGCCGCGGCCGAGCTGGACCGGCTGTCCGGGCAGCTCGCCGCCGCGGAGGCCGTCGACGGCCTCGCTGGGCGGAGGGCTGCGGGGGAGGCCCGGGTGCTCGAGCTGCGCGAGGCCGTCGTCACCACGCGGGAGACGGTGCAGGACCTCCGCGACGCCCGGCTCGACGGCATGGCCGCCGAACTCGCCGCCGCGCTGGTCGACGGCCAGGACTGCCCGGTGTGCGGATCCCTCGACCATCCCCGGCCCACGTCGCGGGTGGGCCGCCACGTCACCGGCGAGACCGAGGACACCGCTCGCGCCGTGCTCGAGCAGGCAGAGGCGCAGCTCGGCGCCGCCCGGGCCGAGCAGGCCGAGACCGAGGCCCTCCTGGCCGCGCAGCAGGCGATCGCCGGCGGGGCCGTGGTGCCCGAGCTCCGCACCCGGCACCACGAGGCCCGGGCGACGCTCGACCGACTCGTCGACGAGGCGGCCGACCTCGACCCCGCCCGGGCCGCGCTCGCCACCCACCTCGCCGGGGTCGCCCGCCGTGCCGACGAGCGGTCCGCGGCGCGGGCCGCGCTGGCCGCGGCGCACGCCCAGCTCGAGGTGATCGAGGCCACCCGTACCGAGCTGGCCAGGCGGCTGGCGGAGGTCACCGGTCCGGACGGCGACCTGCGCGTCCGCCGGCGCCGGCTGCTGGCCGAGGCCGAGTCCTGCGAGGCGTGGCACGAGGCGCACGCTGCCGACCTGCGGGCCCGGGCCGACCTGGCCATGGCCGAGGAGCGAGCCGCCGCCAGGGCGGCGGCGGCCGGCTTCGCCGACGTCGAGGATGCCGTCGGCGCGCTGCTGGACCCGTCCACCACCACCCGGCTGACCGACCTGGTGGCCGAGCACGAGCGCGCGGTCGCCGTCGCCCGGTCCGTGCTCGCGGACCCGGACCTCGCCGACCCCGGACCTCGCCCCGATCTCCCGGCCCTCGAGACCGCCCTGCGCGCAGCGGTCCGGGAGCGCGAGGGCGCGGTGGCCCGCGCCGAGGCTGCGCGCCGGTGCGTGACCGAGCTGGCGCAGCTCGCCGGTGACCTCACCGCGGCCCGCGTCGAGCTCGACGAGCGCCGCGCAGTGGCTGCCCACGTCGGTGACCTCGCCGACCTGGCCAACGGCAGGGGGGCCAACACGCTGCGGATGCGCCTGCAGTCCTTCGTGCTCGCCGCCCGTCTCGAGCAGGTGGCCGAGGTCGCCAGTGCCCGGCTGCAGGACATGTCCGGCGGGCGGTACACGTTCCGGCACAGCGACGCCGCCGGTCGCAACGGCGCCCGTGGCGGGCTCGGCCTCGACGTGCTCGACGAGTACACCGGTCAGCTGCGGCCGACCAAGACCCTGTCCGGGGGCGAGAGCTTCATGGCCTCGCTGGCGCTGGCGCTCGGGCTGGCCGACGTCGTCACCGCCGAGTCGGGCGGGGTGCAGATCGACACCCTGTTCGTCGACGAGGGGTTCGGCTCCCTCGATCCGCTGGCGCTCGACTCGGTGATGGGCGTGCTCGACGAGCTGCGCCGCGGTGGCCGCACGGTGGGGATCGTGAGCCACGTCGAGGAGCTGCGCACCCGCATCCCGAGCCGCATCGAGATCCGCGCGGGGCGCGACGGGTCACGATTGGCCGGGTGAGGGCCCTGGCCGCCACGACCATGGGCGGCCGTCGTCGGAAGCGTGGCCGATAGCCTCATCGCACCATGGCTGCGCCCCTCGATCCCCGGACCGGCACCCCCGTCGTCGCGATGGTGGGGGGTGGCCAGTTGTCCCGCATGACCCACCAGGCGGCCATCGCGCTCGGCCAGTCGCTCCGGGTGCTGGCCACCGAGGGGGGCGAGTCCGCGGCGCTGGTGGCTGGCGACGTGCGGATCGGTGCCCACACCGACCTGGCGGACCTCATCGCGTTCGCCGATGGGGCGACGGTCGTGACGTTCGACCACGAGCACGTGCCGACCGAGCATCTCCGTGCGCTGCAGGGGGCGGGTCACCGCGTGGCGCCCGGCCCGGATGCGCTGGTGCACGCCCAGGACAAGCTGGTCCTCCGCCGGGCGCTGGCCGAGGCCGGGGAACCGCAGCCGGCGTGGGCCCAGGTCGACACCGTCGACGACGTCGCCGCCTTCGCCGCCGTCCACGGCTGGCCGGTCGTGCTCAAGACGCCCCGCGGCGGTTACGACGGCCGCGGGGTCTTCGTCGTCCCCGGTGAGTCCGCGGCGGCCGAACTCGTCGAACGCCACGGCAGCCTGCTCGCCGAGGAGCGGGTCACGATGGTCCGTGAACTCGCCGCGCAGGTGGCGCGGTCGCCGTTCGGCCAGGTCGCGGTCTACCCGGTGGTCGAGACGGTGCAGCGCGACGGTGTCTGCAACGAGGCCCTGGTGCCGGCCCCCGGCCTGTCCGACGAGTTGGCCACCGCGGCCCAGGAACTGGCCGTTCGCATCGCCGACCGGCTGGGCGTCGTCGGCATGCTCGCCGTCGAGCTGTTCGAGACCGCCGACGGGATCCTGGTCAACGAGTTGGCGATGCGTCCGCACAACTCCGGGCACTGGTCGATCGAGGGTGCCGTGACCAGCCAGTTCGAGCAGCACCTGCGCGCCGTCCTGGACTACCCGTTGGGGTCGACCGCGATGCGGGCCCCGGTCGTGGTGATGGCCAACGTGCTCGGCGGGGACGCCGCGGCCGTCGACTGGGCCGGGCCGTCTCTCGACGAGCGCATCCACCACTTCATGGCGCACTGGCCCGACGTGAAGCTGCACTGGTACGGCAAGGGACAGCGGCGCGGCCGCAAGCTCGGCCACGTCACGGCTCTCGGGCACGACCTCGCCGAGGTCCGCGCCCGCGCGGTCGCCGCGGCCCGCTATCTCGCCGACGGCGTCGTGGACCCCGCTTTCGCGTTCGAGGAGGAGCACCACTGATGAGCGGTCCCGTCGTCGGCATCGTGATGGGCAGCGACTCCGACTGGCCGATGATGGAACCGGCCGCGCAGGCGCTCGACGAGTTCGACGTCGGGTGGGAGGCGCACGTGCTGTCGGCGCACCGCACGCCGCGCCGGATGCTCGACTGGGCAGAGGCGGCCGCCGGGCGCGGCCTGCGGGTCGTGGTCGCCGGTGCCGGGGGAGCGGCCCACCTGCCCGGGATGATCGCGGCGGCGACGCCGCTGCCGGTGATCGGCGTACCGCGCCCCCTCGACCGGCTCGACGGGCTGGACAGCCTGCTGTCGATCGTGCAGATGCCCGCCGGGGTGCCGGTGGCCACGGTGTCGATCGGCGGGGGGCGCAATGCCGGGCTGCTGGCCGTCCGCATCCTGGCCTCGGCCGACGAGGCGCTGCGGACCCGCGTCGAGCGCTTCCAGGCCGACCTCGCCGACTCCGTCGTCGCGCGCGACGCGCAGCTGCAGCAGCGTCTGGCTACCGCCCCGGAGTGAACCGGGATTAATCTCTACTCGTGGGTAACGTCGCCGGCGGGCTGTACGCGCTGACCGAGGAGCACGACGCGATCCGGGAGGCGGTCCGCGAGATCGCCGAGCGCGAGATCGCTCCGTACGCCGCCGAGTGCGATGCGGACTCTCGCTACCCGATCGAGGCGCAGAAGGCGTTGACGTCGGCCGGCTTCCATGCCACCCACATCGAGGAGCAGTACGGCGGCGAGGGTGCCGACGCCATCGCCACCTGCATCGTCATCGAGGAGGTCGCGCGGGTCGACGTGTCGGCCTCGCTGATCCCGGCGGTGAACAAGCTCGGGTCTGTGCCGGTGATCCTCTCGGCGTCGGAAGAGCTCAAGCAGATGGTGCTGCCCTCGATCGCCGCCGGCGACGCGATGATCAGCTACGGCTTGTCGGAGCGGGAGGCCGGCTCCGACGCCGCCGCCATGAAGACCCGCGCCCGGCTCGACGGCGACTCCTGGGTGCTCAACGGCGCCAAGGCCTGGATCACCAACGCCGGCATCAGCGAGTGGTACACGGTCATGGCGGTCACCGATCCGGAGAAGGGCGCCAACGGCATCTCCGCGTTCGTCGTGCACCGTGACGACCCCGGCTTCGAGGTGGGGGCCAAGGAGCGCAAGATGGGCATCAAGGGCTCGCCCACCTGCGAGCTGCACTTCACCGACTGCACCATCCCGGCCGACCGGATCATCGGCGAGCCCGGCACCGGCTTCAAGACCGCGCTGCGCACGTTGGACTTCACCCGGCCCACCATCGGCGCGCAGGCCGTCGGCGTGGCGCAGGGCGCGCTCGACGCCGCGGTCGCCTACACCAAGGACCGCAAGCAGTTCGGCAAGAGCACCTCGGACTTCCAGGGCGTGCAGTTCATGCTCGCCGACATGGCCATGAAGATCGAGGCCGCCCGGCACCTGGTCTACGTCGCCGCCGCACGGGGCGAGACCGGCGGCCCCGACCTCACGATGGTCTCGGCCTCCTCCAAGGCCTTCGCCTCCGACGTCGCCATGCAGGTGACCACCGACGCCGTCCAGCTCTTCGGCGGGGCCGGCTACACCCAGGACTTCCCGGTCGAGCGCATGATGCGCGACGCGAAGATCACCCAGATCTACGAGGGCACCAACCAGATCCAGCGGATGGTCATCGCCCGCAACCTCCTGCGCTGACACCGGCCGGTCGGGTGCGAAGATGCAACGCATGCCGTTGCCGCGTTCCGAGGCCACCGAACGTCTGAAGCGCACGGTGCGCGACAAGCTGTTGCGCACCGTCGCCGACGGTGTCCGTCAGGACGTCGACCGGCTGCAGACCGAGCTCGGGGAGGCCCGCGCCGCGCTGGAGGACGTCCGTGGCGTGGTGACGGCGCTCCGCGAGCAGAACAGTCAGCTCCTCGCGGCGGTTGCCGACGTGCGGCACGAGGTCGTGCACGGCCGCGGTGAGATCCACGGCCACATCGACGACCAGGCCAGGCTTCGCCGCCGCAGCTTGGAGTGGGAGACCGACCGCCGAGCGCTGCGGTCCTCCCTCGACTTCGTGGAGGAGCGGCTCGGCGGCACCAACTCGAGCCCGGGCAAACTCCCAGCCCTGGAGGACGCGCTCGCTTCGGTACGCACCGAGGGCATGTACCTCGAGTTCGGGGTGGCCACCGGCGGCACGCTCAGGATCATCGCCGCCGCGGCCCAGGGACGCGAGGTCTTCGGGTTCGACTCCTTCGAGGGGCTCCCGGAGCGCTGGCGGCCCGGGCACGACGCCGGCTTGTTCGCCATGGCCGAGCTGCCGCAGGTGGAGGGCGCCGAGCTCGTCGTCGGCTGGTTCTCGGACACCCTGCCGGCCTTCCTCCAGGAGCACCCGGGGCCGGTTGCCTTCCTCCACCTGGACGCCGACCTGTACTCCTCGACCCGCACCGTGCTCGAGGCGCTGGGCGATCGGCTGCGGCCCGGGTCCGTCGTGCTGTTCGACGAGTACCTGAACTACCCAGGCTGGCAGGAGCACGAGCACAAGGCCTGGGAGGAGTGGTCGACGGCGACCGGGGTCTCCTACGAGTACCTGGGTTTCGCCGTGGACGACGAGCAGCTGTTCCTGCGCATCACCTGACCCGACCGGCGGACTGGTCGGGTCAGGTGCTGGTCACGCGCTAACCGGCAGGTGCATCTGGTGGACGTCGTCGGCGACGGTGAGCGGTGCGCCGGTAGCGGCCACGACCTCCTCGACGGTGACGCCGGGGGCGGTCTCGCGGAGCACGAAGCCGGTGCCGGGGACGACGTCGACGACGGCGAGGTCGGTGACGACGCGGTCGACGCAGCCCTTGCCGGTCAGCGGCAGGGTGCACTCGGTGACGAGCTTGTGCGATCCGTCGCGGGCGACGTGCTCCATCATCAGGATGACCTGGCGGGCGCCGTGCACGAGGTCCATGGCGCCGCCCATGCCGTTGACCATCTTGCCGGGGATGAGCCAGTTCGCCAGGTCCCCGCGGGGGTTGACCTGCATGGCGCCGAGGACGGCGACGTCGATGTGGTGGCCGCGGATCATGCCGAAGGACATCGCCGAGTCGAAGAACGACGCCCCGGGCTGGAGGGTGACGGTCTCCTTGCCGGCGTTGATGAGGTCGGGGTCCTCGTCGCCCTCGAACGGGTAGGGGCCGACGCCGAGGATGCCGTTCTCCGACTGCAGCACGACGTGCACGCCGTGGGGGATGAAGTTGGGCACGAGGGTGGGCATGCCGATGCCCAGGTTGACGTAGGCGCCGTCGGCGAGGTCGAGGGCGACGCGGGCGGCGAGCTGGTCACGGGTGAGCGCCATCGTCAGTTCTCCTGCTGGCCGGCGGGGCGGGGGCGGGTGGTGCGCTTCTCGATGTCCTTGCCCGCAGGCCCGACCTCGACCACGCGCTGGACGAAGACGCCGGGCAGGTGGACCTGCTCCGGGGCGATCTCGCCGGGTTCGACGAGCTGCTCGACCTCGGCGATGGTGGTGCGGCCGGCCATGCCGGCCAGGGCGTTGAAGTTGCCGGCCGAGGCGTGGAAGACCAGGTTGCCGTGTCGGTCGCCCACGGCCGCGCGGACGAGGCCGAAGTCGGCGGTCAGTGCGGTCTCCAGCACGTACTGGCGGCCGTCGAACTCCCGGATCTCCTTGGGCCTGGAGGTCTCGACGACGTTGCCGTCGGCGTCGTAGCGGACCGGGATGCCGCCGTCGGCGACCATCGTGCCCACCCCGGTGGGGGTGTAGAAGGCCGGGATGCCGGCGCCGCCGGCGCGAAGCCGCTCGGCGAGGGTGCCCTGCGGGGTGAGCTCGACCTCCAGCTGACCGGACAGGTAGAGCCGGGCCAGCTCCTTGTTGCCGCCGACGAAGGAGGAGATGGTGCGGGAGATGCGCCCGGCGTAGAGCAGCACCCCCAGCGCCGCGTCGTCGACCCCGCAGTTGTTGCTGATCGTGGTGAGCCGGTCCGCGCCCTGGGCCAGGAGCGCGTCGATCAGCTTGACCGGCACCCCGCACAACCCGAACCCGCCCACGGCCAACGACGAGCCGGAGCCGATGTCGGCCACCGCCTCGGCAGCACTGGCGACGACCTTGTCCATGCAGCAACCACCGTCCATCGAGTGGCTGGGCGGGTCAGCTCGCGGCGGGGCGGCCCAGCTCGCGGATCCCGTCGAGCTCGAGGCCGAGCGTAGCGGTGACGCCCTCGACCTCGGCCCGGTGCTTCAACTGGCCGGAAGCGGGGTGCCGGCACAGCACCAGCGACGCGCCCGCCGCCAGCGGGGCCAGCAGCCACACCACCGGGCCGGCCTCCGTGGCGGCCTGCTCGTCGACCAGCACCCGGTCGCCGGCGAGCAGGCCGAGGCGTCCGGCCAGTTCGCGACCGGCCTCCACCAGCCCGCCGAGGGTGAGCTCGAGCCCGGCCAGCTGCAGGCCCGGGTCGCCGGCGTCGACGGGCTGGTGGGGCGTGAAGTGGTCGCCGTGGGCGCGGACCTCGAGCGCGAAGTCGCGCGCTTCCCCGCTGTACCCGGTCATGCCCATGCCCAGTGGGTGCAGCGACAGGCCGAGCAGCTCGGCGACGTCCTGCTCCTCGATGCCGGCCAACCGGGCCTGGTCGGCGAGCACGAGGTCGACGACGGCCAGGCCGCCGTCGTCCTCGGCGGCGGTGTCGACGACGGTCGCACCGCACGCCCACACGGCCAGCAGGACGGCGGCGGTCTGCCAGTGCACGGGCAGCGCCACGACCACCCGGCTCCCGGGGCCGACGTCGAACTCGTCCTGCAGCAGGTTGGCGGTCTTGGCCACCCAGTTGGCCGTCGTCGCCCCGGACAGCTCGACCCGCTCCCCGGTGGCGTCGTCGTAGTGGGTGAGCAGGGGCGCAGCCGGGTCGCGGCGGAGGACCCCGGTGAGCAGGTCGGCAGGGGTCGTCATCAGTTGATGCAGCTCGTGTCGGCAGCGGTGCGGGCATCCTTGCCGGTCACGGCGGGGGACGACGCAGGGGCGGTGACGGCCTGTCCGACCCCCTGGAAGTCCGAGCCGAGGACGAGCTGGACCGTGCCGGGCACGGCGTCGTCGCTCTGTGCGGTGCTGGCGCCGGGGATGGCCGCAGCGAGCGTGCTCGCCAGGACGGCGTCCCCCGCGGCGTAGCGGATCTCGGTGAGCGTGTAGGAGCTGCTGTCGGCGTTGCCGGTGCTGCCGACGGTGAACCCCGCCGCGCCGAGCTGCTCGGCTGCGCTCGCGGCCACGCCGGGGGTCCCGGAACCGTTGTAGACGTCGACCGTGACGTCGCCCGGGGCCACCGTCTCCGGCGCCTCGGCGGTGACCGGGGCGGGCGCAGCGGGTTCGGCGGACAGGTCGGCGAAGAAGGCGTGCAGGGTGTCCTCGTCCTGGAGCTGCAGGATGTAGCGGCCCTGCGGGTCCTCGGCGTCGCCGACGTACGGGATGGTCTGGAAGTCGATGGCGCCGGCGGTGATCGACTGCATCTGCGCGGCCAGGTCGAACAGGTTCAGCCCCTGGTCCACGGTCAGCGCCCCGCCCGCTGCGTCGGCCAGCTCGCGCTGCTTGCCCAGGTCGAGGAGCACGTTCTCGCTGAGGATGTTGCGCAGGACCCCGGCGATGTAGACCTGCTGGCGGATGATGCGGTCGAAGTCGCCGCGGGGGAGACCGTGCCGCTGGCGGACGAACTTCAGCGCGTCGGCGCCGCTGATGGTCTGCACCCCGGCCGGGAACACCGCGCCGGAGTAGTAGGAGTCGTCGACGGCCTGGCAGAGGTTGACCTCGACCCCGCCCACGATGTTGGCGAGCTGGAAGAAGCCCAGCAGGTCCACCTCGGCGTAGTGGTCGATCTGCAGTCCGGTGAGCTGGCTGATGGTCTGCACCAGCAGTTGCGCGCCGGCGCTCTGCCGCTGCGCGTCGGTGGCGTCCGCGGGGGCGTCCCGCTCGCCGTAGGCATAGGCGGAGTTGAGCTTGTCCTGACCGTGACCGGGGATGTCGACCCAGCTGTCACGGGGGAAGGAGACGAAGGACGCCTTCGACCCGCCGGCCGGGATGTGCACCAGGATCATCGTGTCGGTGTTGGTGCCGGAGTCCTCGCCGGCGTTCAGCTCGGCGAGCTGCTCCTCGCTGAGGCTGACCCGGCTGTCGTTCCCCACCAGCAGCAGGTTCATCGCCTCACCGGTACCGGCCAGGTCGGCGTTGCCGTCGGTGGGTATCGCGTCGGTGCGGTTCACCGCCGCCTCGGCGACCTTGCCGAGGTACCAGCCCCACCCGCTGGTGCCCACGAGGACCACGGACAGGACGCCTGCGACGAGCCTGGCGAGCAGTACTGGGCGCCGCGTCCTGTGTCCGTGGGGCGCCGTGCGAGTTGCGGGCGGCGCCCCGACGGACCGGCGGGCATGCTTGCCGCGCCCCGCACGGGGGTCCAACCTCGCGGGCAGCTGCCGCGGCACGGGGTCGTGCGGGTTCTCGTCCATGATCGTCTTCCTCGCGTCCAGCGGGCAGGGACGTCCGGGTGGTGAGCCGGCAACCTCGCTCTGCGGAGGCGAACCGCGATACTACGGCGCCGCAGCTCGCCGAGCCGGGCCGCCGGTGGGGCAACTCGTACCGTCCGATCAGCGTGTCGGTGACGTAATGGCCCGGCTCCGAACACGTACAGTTCCCGAGCCCTCGCGCTGCGTTGCCCTTCGGCGTCGTCGTCGCGGGTGCAGCGCGTACGAGCTGGCGCCACGGTCCACGGAGGGACGCTGATGTTGACGTCGACTACCCGACGGGGGCGGCGGAGGACCGCCGCACTCGTCGTCGGAGGCGCGCTGGTGCTGGTCGGTGGTGGGGCCGTGGTCGGCTACCTCGTCGGCGGCCCCGACGTCTCCACCTCCTTCAGCGACGACGGGGGCGGAGTGGCGGCGACGTCCTCCGCGCCGGAGGGTGCGTCGCCCCAGGGAGCGGGTGCGGGACCGACCGCAACCCCCTCGGCGCCACCCCCGTCGAGCGCTGATGCATCAGGGGACCCGGACGTGGACCCGGTCGACCGGTCGGTGTCCTACACCTACGCCTCGTACGACGCGGCGGGTGCTCGGGTCGAGGTCGGTGCGTTCATCCAGGAAGTGGTCGAGACAGGAGGGACCTGCACCTTGGTGCTGAATCGAGGAGAGGCGTCCGCCCAAGCGCGTTCCACCGCTGTTCCCGATGCGAGCTCGACCGCGTGCGGAGCGTTGAGCATCCCGGCGTCGGACCTCGCGCCGGGTGCCTGGGACGGGTTCGTCACCTACGAGTCCCGCACGTCGAACGGCCGTTCCGACGACTTCGTCGTGGTCGTCCCGTGACCGGGCAGCGGGCTCAGCGCTGGACCAGCTGGGTGTTGGGGTTGGTGCTCGTGGCCGGCCTCGCCTTCGGCGGTTTCTCCGCCGGGCGCTGGACCGAGTCAGCTGACCTGAGCAGGTTCAACCCGGGCAACATCATCTCCGACGGCGTGTTCTACGACACGTCGACCATGGATGTGTCCGACATCCAGGCTTTCCTGGCCGGGCGCGGGTCGGCGTGTGCGGCGTCCAACCCCCTGTGCATGGACAACTACCGCATGGACACCTACACCCGTCCCGCGGACACGCGCTGCCCGTTGCCTTACACGGGCGCGACGCAGGAGACCGCTGCCAGCATCGTCGCCAAGGTGGCACGGGCCTGCGGGGTGAACCCACAGGTCCTGCTCGTGACCTTGCAGAAGGAGCAGGGGCTCGTCACCGCCTCGAACCCGACCACCGGCCAGTACGCGAAGGCCGTCGGCTTCGGCTGCCCCGACACGGCCGCCTGCGACACCACCTACAACGGGTTGTTCAACCAGCTCTACTCAGCTGCTCGGCAGTTCAAGAACTACCAGGCGACGCCGAGCCGCTACGGCTACGTGGCCGGCCGTACCAACTTCGTCCAGTACAACCCGAACTCCGCCTGTGGCGGGCAGTCGGTCTACATCGAGAACCAGGCCACAGCGGGTCTCTACAACTACACGCCGTACACCCCCAACGGTGCTGCACTGGCTGCGGGGTACGGGCGCGGTGACAGCTGCTCGGCCTACGGAAACCGCAACTTCTTCAACTACTTCACCGACTGGTTCGGGTCCACGCAGTCCAGCGGTGGGTCCGCGGTGGCGCAGAAGTACCTCGACTTCGGTGGCGCATCCAGCTACCTGGGTCTGGCGACGGGGGACGTCGACTGCGAGGCGGCCAACGGCGGTTGCCGTCAGCAGTACGTGGGCGGAGCGATCTACTGGTCTCCCGCGTCGGGGGCACGGGTGGTCCGTGGCGGGATCCTGCAGGCGTGGGCGGGGCTGGGCTACGAGTACGGCCTGCTCGGTTACCCCGTCGGGGACGAGGCGGCCATCCCGGGTGGCTACTTCTCCTCCTTCCAAGGTGGCGCGATCTACTGGTCGCCGTCCACCGGTGCCCACTTCGTGCGGGGTGGCATCTACGCCGCGTGGGCCGCTCGGGGCTACGAAGCCGGTGCGCTCGGTTGGCCGACCGGCGACGAGACACCGGTCCCGGGTGGCTACTTCTCCGCATTCCAGAACGGCAGCATCTACTGGTCGCCTGCCACCGGGGCGAACGCCATCGGGGGCGACATCTACACCGCATGGGGGCAGATGGGGTACGAGTCGGGCGCTCTCGGCTTCCCGACCAGTTCCGTGACGCCTCTGGGCACCGGGGCGTTCAGCATGTTCCAGGGCGGCGCGATCTACTGGTCCCCGACCGGCGGTGCCCACGCACTCCGTGGCAGCACGTACTCGGCATGGGCTCGGCAAGGTTACGAGACCGGAGCGCTCGGCTGGCCCACGTCGGGCCAGCAGGCCGTCGGCGGCGGGACGAGGCAGGACTTCACCGGGGGTTCCATCTGGGCCTCCGGTGCCGGTGGCGCGCATTCGGTCCGGGGCGGCACCCTGACCGCCTGGCAAGCCGCTGGCGGAACCTCAGGTGTGCTGGGCTTCCCTGTCTCGGACGTGGGCGCCCTCGCCAACGGTTCCTTCCAGATGTTCTCCGGTGGGGCCGTCTACACCTCGGCGTCGACGGGCTCGCGCATTCTCCGGGGCGACATCTACGGTGCCTGGGCTCGGCAGGGCTACGAGGGGGGGCCGCTGGGCTACCCGAGCAGTGACGTGCAGGACCTCCCCGGTGGACAGCGCTCGGACTTCTCCGGCGGGAGCATCCTCTGGTCCGCCGCGACGGGTGCGCACCGGATGGGGTCGGTGATGACGGCCGCCTACGACGCCCGCGGTGGCAGTGCTGGCCTGGGCTTCCCGGCCACCGACGAGTTCACGACGGCGACCGGCGGTCGGGTTGTGCACTTGACGAACGGGAACCTGTACTGGTCCGCCGCCACGGGGGCGGTGAACGTGCCTGCCCGTGCGTTCGCGGTCTACGCGTCTCTGGGGTACGAGAACGGGACCCTGGGCTACCCGACTGCTGACGCGGTCGACCTGCCGCAGGGGCTCGGCCAGGTCGTGGCCTTCCAGGGGGGCTCGGTCGTGGTCCCGGCCAGCGGCCCCGCGTACGCGGTGCCCAAGGCGGTGGACGCAGCGTGGCAGCGCTCGGGCGGCGCCTCGGGTCCGTTCGGCCTTCCCGTGGCGAACTCGTTCGCCACGACGGCCGGTGGTGGAGGAGTCGTCCAGTACTTCCAGGGCGGCACGATCTACGCGGGGGCTGCAACCGGTGGCCACGGCGTGCGGGGCGAGACGCTCAGCGCGTGGGGACGGACCGGCTACGAGTACGGGCCGCTCGGGATGCCCACGGGTGACGAGGTCGTGCTCCCCGGTGGCACCTACGCACCGTTCCAGGGAGGCGCGGTGTATTGGAGTCCCGGGGGCGGGGCGCATGCCATCCGCGGAACCATCTACAGTGCATGGGCGTCGAACGGCTACGAGACGGGCCGTCTGGGCTACCCGACGTCGGACCAGTACTCGGTGCCCGGCGGGGTTCGCATGGACTTCGAAGGTGGCACCATCACCCAGGCATCCGACGGTCGGACGACGGTGACCGTGCGATGAGCAGGGCTGGAGGGCTCGGTCACTGAGGCGCAGGGCCGTCAGATCGGTGGCCTTCCGGAGCGGGTGACCCGCTGCGGTCAGGAACGGGGATGTGCGCACATGAGGTCCGAGCCCGACCTGGACACGTCCACCGGGGGCAGTGGGACGCAAGCACGGATCGGGCGTCGCTCCCGGTGGTCCACGTGGACGCGCCGCATCGGGGTCGTGCTGCTGCTGCTCGTCGTCCCGTTCGCGGTCGGCCGGCAGGCGATGCACGGGGTGCCCGTCTACCAGCTCGACGGCGCCTTCCAGACCGCCAGTGGGCTCTTCCGGCTGGTCGACGGTGAACTCCCGGGGCGGGACTTCTTCCCCTACCTGGGCATCGGGCCGGTGTTCCTGCTCTTCCCCCTCTTCCTCGCTGCGGGCGCCGACCTCACCGCCTCGGTCTTCTCGTCCTACGCAGTGACCCAGCTGGTTTTCCAGACAGTGGTCGGTGTGCTGGCGATGCTCTTCTTCCCCCGGCGGCCAGGTCGGGCCTTCGTGGTGGGTGCTGGCATCCCCGCCGTCGTGTCGGCACTGGCCCTGTTCCGCCCGGAGGTCTACGCCTGGCTCGACGGGCTGGTCGGCATCGCGGCCATCCCGGGCAACAGCCTGCGGCCCATCCGGGCAGCGGCCCCGTACTTGCTGGCCCTGGTGGCCTTCCTGCTGCTGCGGGGTGGGTGGACCATCCGCAGGGCAGCTCTGCTGGGCGGGGCCGCGGGTGTGGTCATGGCGGTGTGGTCCAACGACTACGGCCTGGCGTCGGGTGGGTTGATCCTCGTCCTCACCTCCATCCTGGTCCTGGTCCGCGGGTGGACGCCTCGGTGGCGAGGGTTGGTCGCGCTGTGGGCCGGGGCGGCGGCTGGCTTCGCCGGCGCGGGGTTCCTGGCCACCGCAGGGGGCTTCGTCCCGCTGCTCCGGTACAACCTGGTCGACGTCCGGGGTGATCAGTTCTGGTACTTCGGGCCGTGGGCGCCGGCCGACCGCATCTACTCCATCGGTGACCTCGTCCGCTCGCTGGCGAACGAGGGCGCGCTGCCGGCCCTGCTGGTCCTGGTGGTCGTGCTCGTGCTCGCCGTGCTGCGGCCCACGGTGGAACGGGTGCTGGTCCTGTTCCTCGGCGGGGCTGTGCTGGCCGGCGGCGTGGCCGCGACCATCGGGGGCCACACGGGGGGTTACTACTGGGCCTTCGTGCTGTGGGGCTGGCTCGTCGGCGCTCTCCTCGTGGCGAGGCTGGTCATCTGGGGTGTCCGCAGGCTTGCTGGGCAGGTGGCCCTCCCGCGCGCAGCGTCGCGGGCGGTGGCGGCCGTGGCGGTCGCCACCCTCGCGGCGTCCGGTGCAGCGGCGGTGTACGAGGCGCGTGCCACCGGCGGCGACCTGGCCCGGGCGGGTGGGGTGTACGTGCCGGAGCTGGGTGGACTCCTGCCGCCCGACTTCCTCGACCAGGTCGAGGCGGTCGACGGGGTCGACGTCGTGGAGGAGTACTCCGGCCTGGCCGGGGCGCTGAACGGGCCGACCGAGGCCCTGAACGTCGACTCGGTCATCGCCGCCCTGGGCGGAGAACGCGATGCCTTCGCAGACTTCATGCAGCAACCGCACGACCTGGTCGTGACCACGGCTCCCTCCATCAGCTGGACGTCCTGGGGGATGGGTGCGAACTGGTGGTTCTACCGCGAGTTGTTCCGCGCCTACGAGCCCACGTTGTCCTCGCCGCTGACCGTCAACTGGACTCCTGCTGCTCCCCGGGAATGGCTCCCGGTGCCGTGCGACGTCGTCGGGGGGCACGTCGAGCTCACCACGCCCGACACCGGGATGTACGAGGTGGACCTCACCTACGACGGGCCCGGGCGGGGATCACGTTCGTTCAGCATGATCGAGAACAACCTGACGGCGGTGGCCTCGGCTGAGGGTTTCCTGGCCCTTGATCCGGGTGCTGACGAACAGTCCTTCCCGGTCATCATCCGGGACACCGGTGAGGGCAGCAGGACGCTGTCCGTCCGTGACGTCAGCGGCGGTGACGGGGAGGTCACCCGGCTCGTCTCGTGCACGGCGTCCCTCGTGAGGTTCCCCGCCGGGGCAGCGACGCAGGAGATCTACAGCTCCTACTTCCGCGCACCCATCGACTTCACCGACGCGAACTGGGACCGGGGCATCAGTCGCGGTGAGGCTGGGTTCTTCATCTACTACACCGAGATGAACTGGAGCGACCTGCAGTCCGCGACAGCAGTGCGGTTCGCGGACGGAGAGGTGAGGAGGATCGTCGACCTCCAGCGCACCGGTACGTACGGGGACCTGATCAACGTCTGGCTGTCGGGTCCGCCGCTGGACCCGGACGCCATAGGAGCCCCCAACGAGATCACGTACCTGCCCTGAGGGTTGCCCGGCTGTGCGTACGTGCCAGGTGGGACCTGCGAGCAGTCTGAGGTGGTCCGGTGGCCCGGGACACGTCCCGACCCGTCCGTAGGGGCGCTTCGGCAACCGTCTCGCACGTAGTCTCGATCGCGGCCCGGTTCCGATCGCCGGCGCCCCAGCAACAAGGAGGCCATCCCATGTCCCGGCGCGTGCGCGAGCGGTTGACGTGGCTGGCGTTGACCGTCTTCTTCGGTCTGCAGATCCGGCACGACTTCCTCGGCATCATGGACCCGACGTTCAAGATGGGGTTCCAGGAGGACTCCGACTCGCTGGTGCGGGACCTGATGCTCGACCCGGGGCCGGGGGTCTTCCCGTTGCTGGGAGGGGTGGGCCGCGAGTACCCCAGCCAGTTCGGGCTCCAGGGCGTCGTCATGAACTGGGCCAGTCCGGGTGACTTGTTCTACGAGCAGCTCAGGCTCGTCACCTGCTTCCTGACGGCAGCGGTGTTCGCCACGGCGGTCGTCGCCGCGGGGCGGGTGTGGGGTCGCCGAGCTGCCGTCGTCCTGGCTGCGCTCCTCACCCTCTCGTTCTGGACCAACGTCTTCGGTGCCAGCACCTACTGGCAGCTGTGGACGTTCTTCCTGCCGACCCTGGTGCCGCTGTTGGTGTGGCCGAGGTTGGGTTCGGGGCGTGGGAAGTGGGTCAAGGGCGGGGTGCTGATCGCCGCCCTGGTCTTCCTCCGCTGCCTGAACGGCTACGAGTTCATCTCCACGGTTCTGCTGGGAGCAGCGGCAGCGGTGGCGTTCCACGAGTTCAGGGGCCGCGTGGACCGCCGATTCCTCGCCGGACTCGTCGGGACCATGGCGGCGGGTGTGGTCGGGTTCGGCCTCGCCGTCGGCGTCCACGTCCTCCAGCTGCTGGCCAGGTTCGGCGACGCGTCCATCATCGAGCAGCGGCTCGAGGAGCGGACGTTCGATCCGTCGGACGTCGCCAGGATCCTCGAGTCGGCGCGGGCGCAGGGCGACCCGGTGTGGGGCTGGCTCCTCGACGGGGACGGCGTCGTCGGGCTGTGGTCGTTCAGGATGGTCCACTACCTGCTCAACCCCGCGGTCTCCCTCCCGGCGTACCGCGAAGCGGGCTTCGGGTTCTCCTCCTTCGGTCTCCCCGTCTACCTGTTCGTCCTCGTGTTCGTCGCTCTGGCGATCCAGGCATGGCGGGGCCGGCAGGTCGATGCGCCCCTCCAGCGCCGGCTCGCCGTCGCGGCCGGACTGGGTCTGCTGGGTGCCTTCTCCTGGATGCTGCTGGCGGTGGGGCACATGCTCGACCACCCGCACCTGGACACCATCGTCTTCTACCTGCCGTTCCTCCCCTTCGTGTTCGCGATGATCAGCGTGCGGCTGGCGACGATCAGCTACCGCGCATGGCCGTCCCACCGTGGTGGGCAGGAGCACGCCGGGGGCGCCGTGCTCCGGGAGGCATCGGGTACCCGTCGCCCGGTCGATGCGGGGACCGCATCGTGACGAAGAGGCGCATCGCCGTCGTCGGTGGCGGCTTCTACGGCACGTCCCTGGCCGGTCACCTGTCACGGCAGGGTGCGGCCGTGACGGTGCTGGAGGCGAGGGACCAGCTGCTCGGGGGCGCGAGCTACTTCAACCAGGCGCGCGTGCACGGGGGATACCACTATCCGCGATCACTGCGCACGGCCGGGCGCAGCCAAGCGTCCTACCTGTCGTTCATGGACCGGTACCGCTCCTGCGTCCGTGACGACTTCCAGTGCATCTACGCGATCGCCCGCGGCGGGCTGGTCAATGCTCGCAAGTTCCGTCGTATGTGCGACTACATCGGTGCTCCTCTCGCCGACGCCCCCCCGTCGATCACGCGGTTGTTCAACCGCACCCTGATCGAGGCGTCGTGGGTGACCCGGGAAGCAGTGTTCGACTCCGTGCTGCTGCGGGAGCAGATGCTCCAGGAGCTGCACGACGAAGACGTGCAGATCCGTACTGCGGCGCCCGTGCGCGCGGTGCGCGAGCTCGACGGGCACGCCGAGGTGGAGCTCGAGAGCGGTGAGACGGTCCTCGTCGACGGGGTGGTCATCTGCACCTACGGCGAGGCCGTCGAGCAGTTGCCGGAGGGAGTGGGGTACTCGGGCCTGCAGTGCGAGCCGTGCGAGATGGCCCTGGTCGACCTCCCCGAGCGCCTCCGGTCCGTCGGTGTCACCGTGATGGACGGCCCGTACTTCTCGTTGATGCCGTTCCCCTCCACGCCGTACCACACCCTCAGCCACGTCAGGTACACGCCGCACGGTTCGTTCCCGACCTTCGGGCAGGCTCTGCAGGCCTTGCGCGGGGGTCTCACCTCCCGGGCCGATTGGATGATCCGGGACTCCCAGCGGTACCTTCCGGAGCTGGGTCAAGCTGTCCACCGGGAGTCCCTGTGGGGGATCAAGACCGTCCCGGCGCGCAGGGACCGGGACGACGCGCGACCCATCGTCCTCCGTCAGTCGGACGGGGGGCGCGTCCTGTCGTTCCTGGGAAGCAAGATCGACAACATCGGAGACGCCTTGCGAGTGGCAGAGGAGCATTTCTCATGACGCTGTTCGAGCAGTCCGCCGAGCCCGGGCCCGAACCCGACGGCAACGGTGGTGCACGTTCCGACGTCGTCGTGCGCGTCCCCGCTCCTGCCGCCCAGTCGACGGTGTTCCTCAGCGTGGTGGTCCTCGGCGACCCGGCCGACCCGAAGATCGAGCAGCGACTCGAGGAGCTGGAGTCGCACCTGTCGGCATCCCACCCCGTCCACGAGATCGTCCTCGTCCTCCAGGGTGCCCGGGGGCGTCTGGGCTGGGCCCGCGACCTCGCCGAGCGTCAGCCGAACCTGCAAGTCATCGGACTGGTGCAGGGCGTGCGCGACGAGGTCGCGTTCACGGCCGGGTTGGACGGCGCGCTGGGGGACGTCGTGGTGACCGCTCGACTCGGCGTGGAGTCGGTCGAGGACATCACCCGGTGCGCCGGCATGGTGAGCGAGGAGAGCGCGATCGTCGTCGGGGTCGAGTCCCGTTCGACGACGAGCCGGAAACTCGCGCTGCGGGCCACGCGTGTGCTCGCCACCCGGAGCATGGGGGACGACATCGCCTCGGTCACGCTGGGCCTGCGCGCCTACAGCCGGTCGGCACTGGACACGTGGCTCCCGCGCCGTGATCGCGACCGCGTGCTGCGGATGCTGCCTTCGATCTCCGGCTACTCGACGGCAGTGATGCCCTACGAGACCGGCGAGCTGTTCAAGCCGCGGCCGGCGAGCAGCCTGCGACAGGTCGTGAGGTCGATCTTCTACGCCAGCGGTCGTCCGCTCCGGGCCGCCGTCGGTCTTGCGTTGCTGGCCAGCGTCGCGAACCTGCTCTACGCCCTCTACGTCGTGGTGGTCGGACTCGTCCGCGGTGCTGTGGAGGGATGGACCTCGTTGAGCCTCCAGATGAGCGCCATGTTCTTCCTGTTGAGCGTCGTCATCGCCATCATGGCCGAGTTCATGTTCCAGTCGAACGAGACGGCGAACGAGCGACCGATCTACCGCGTCGCCTTCGAGACGACGAGCCGGGTGCTGTCTGCACGGGACATGCTGAACGTGGACGCCGAGGCTGACCCCGCCCAGGGACGCACGGGGACGGTGACCCGGTGACGCGGCGAGCGCTGATCGGGTGGAGCGGGTTCGTCGGCGGTGCACTGCTCCCGCGCATCCGACCGGCGGTGCGCCTGCGCAGCACGGACATCCACACGCTGCCCGAACACCAGGTCGACGAGGTCGTCTGTGCCGGAGCGCCGGCTGAGAAGTGGCGTGCGAATGCCGAACCCGAGGCCGACTGGGAACGGCTCGGGCCGCTGATGGCGGCGCTGGACAAGAGTAGGGCGTCCTCCTGCATCCTGGTCTCGACCGTGGACGTCTTCGCCGACTCCCGCGGTCTCGACGAGACGGCAGTCCCGGACGTCGAGCAGGAGCAGGCGTACGGCCGCCACCGGGCGCTCCTGGAGCAGTTCGTGACCGACCGCTTCGAGGACGCCCTGATCGTCCGGCTGCCGGGGATGTACGGCCCGGGACTGAAGAAGAACCTGGTCTACGACCTCATCCACCAGCCGGAGGCGCGGTTCGCGAACGAGGACTCCGCATTCCAGTTCTACGACGTCCGCGACCTCTGGGGGCACGTGCTGCTCTCCCGCGACGCGGGACTGAGGGTCGTCAACCTGGCGACGGCTCCGGTGACGGCCAAGCGGGTGGCCGCGGATGCTTTCGGGGTGGACTACCACTGCTCGGACCGACCGGTCGCGCACTACGACCTGCGCACCCAGCACGCAGACGTCCTCGCCGGTCGCAGCGGTCCCTACCTGGAGTCCGAGGACGAGGTGGTCGCGGGCATCGGCGCCTGGGCCGCGGGAGAGATGACGGGGGCATCGTGAAGCTGGCGTTCTCCAACCTGGCCTGGCCGGCAGAACGGGACACGGCAGTCCTGGCCGAGCTGCCACGGAGAGGGTTCGACCACCTCGAGATCGCCCCCACGAGGATCTGGTCCGACCCCCTGGCGGTACCCGAGCAGGAGTTGCGGGCTTTCCGTTCCCAGATGGAGGACCACGGGTTGCACGTGGTGGCCTTGCAGTCGTTGCTGTTCGGGAGGCCTGAGCTGCAGCTGTTCGGGGACGACGACGCCCGGGCCGCCTTGGCCGACCACCTGGTGGGGATGGCGCGGCTGGCCTCGGCGGTCGGCGCACAGCGACTGGTGTTCGGGTCGCCCGGCAACAGGCGTCGGGGGGCCCTCCCGGTCGAGGAGGCCGACGCGGTCGCGGTGCCCTTCTTCGCCGAGCTCGGTCGCCGCGCCGAGGACCTCGGGGTGTGCTTCTGCATCGAGGCGAACCCGACGGCGTACAAGTGCGACTACCTCACCGACGCGGTCGCCTCGACGGCGTTCGTCCGGGCGGTGGACTCCTCCGGGGTGCGCCTGCACCTGGACACGGCGTGCATGGCGCTCGGCGGGGACGACCCCGTCGAGCGTGTCGAGGACGGCGTGGACGTCCTCGCGCACGTCCACCTCAGCGCCCCCCAGCTGGGACCGGTCGGCCCCGGCGGCCCGGTGGACCATGCCTCGTTCGCCGAAGCGCTGCGTGGTTCGGGCTACGACGGGCACGTGTCGGTCGAGATGCTCGTCCCCTCGGGCGACGACCCCGAGGCAACCTTGTGGCGCACTGCCGACTACGTGAAGGAGACCTACGCGTGAGCGAGCACGGCCCGCGGCCGGAACCCCCCGCCGGGTGGGACGTCCCGGCCGGTGACACCCACGAGTTCGCCGAACGCTCCTCGGACCTGTGCGTCCTCATCCCCGTCATCAACGAGGGGGACCGCATCCTCGGCCAGCTCCGGCGGATCAAGGATGCCGGGTTCGGGCTCGATGTGGTGCTCGTCGACGGTGGCAGCACCGACGGGTCCACCGAGCACGACCGGTTGCGGGAGCTCGGGGTCCGCACGCTGCTGGTGAAGCGGGGTCCGGGCAAGCTCAGCGCTCAGTTGAGACTGGGATTCGCGTATGCGCTGACACAGGGGTACGAGGGCGTCATCACCGTCGACGGCAACGGCAAGGACGACGTGTCGGCGATCCCGTCGTTCGCCGAGGCGCTGCGATCCGGGGCCGACTTCATCCAGGGTTCCCGGTACGTCCCTGGTGGCCGGGCCATCAACACGCCGAGGGAACGGCACCTCGCCATCACCTACCTGCATGCTCCGGTCATGTCGATCGGTGCTCGCCGCCGGTACACCGACACCACGAACGGCTTCCGGGGGCACTCCGCAGCGCTGCTGTCCGACGAGCGCGTGGCCCCGATGCGCAAGGTGTTCGACACCTACGAGTTGTTGGCCTACCTGCCCGTCCGGGCGGCGCGGCTCGGGTACCGCTGCCTGGAGCTCCCCGTCACCCGCGAGTACCCGCCGCGTGGGTCAGCCGTCCCGACCAAGATCCATGGCCGACGGGCGCAGTTGGACCTGGTGAAGATCCTCCTCCGCGCAGCGACCGGTCGCTACTCCCCGCCCCGACGATGAGGCCGAGCCGCTCGACGACGGTGGTGTTCGCGAAGTTCGTCGTCATCAACGTGCTCAACACCGGCTTGTACTGGTTGCTGTACTTGCTCTTCCTGCTGTTCATGCCCTACCTCTGGGCCAACACGGTGGCCTTGGTCTTGGCTGTCCTGGCGGCGTACGTGGCGAACGCCCGTTTCGCCTTCGACGTGCCGACGAGCCGTCGGTCGCTCGTCCGGTACCTGATCGCCAACGGGACCACCATCGTCGCCCGTACCGGCGTGGCGTTCGTCCTCGTCGACCTGCTCGGGGTGCGCGAGGGGTTCGTCCCCCCGATCGCCGTGGCCATCACCACCCCGCTGGCCTTCGTCCTCACCCGATGGGCGCTGGGGCCGGCCCGCCCCGCAGCGAACGGAGCCCGATCGGTCGTCTGAGTCGCCGAGGGTCGTTCGACCTGGTGTCCTGCGGCTGGTCGCGCTGGACGACGGGTCCCCTCTGTGCCTGCACGTCGCAGCGCAGGCTGGACAGGCGGCAGGAGGGATGGCCAGACCCGCGGATGACGGTTGGCCATCTGCACGTCCTGGTGTACGCCCCTCGTCCCGGCGCGTCGACGGCCATGAACGGCTCAAGCCCGCGACGTCGATGGTCGATACCTGAGGTGCGGCACCGACCGGTGCCGTGCTGAGCTGCCCCAGGGAGCCATCCGCCGTGCGCCGTCTCATCGCGTGCCTTGCCGCCTGCGTGGCCATGACCGCTTGCTTCCTCGTGTTGCCCGTCTACGCGGCGCCGACGCCGGAGCCGGAGCCCGTGCCCACGTCGACCGAGACCGTCGAGCTCGGCTCGGTGGCGCAGCCGCAGGGTGACGCCGAGGTTCGTCCCGGTACCAGCACGCCGCCCGGCGCGCCGGGCAGCACGCCCGTGCTGACCGTCCGGCAGGTGGATGTGCCCTCCTTCTCCCTGGTCGGTGTCACCTGGGCTGCCTCGGCCGCGGTGACCGACACCGTCGCGCGTGTCCGGGTGCAGCGCGCGGACGGTGGCTGGGGCTCCTGGGCGGAGGTCGGCGTGGAGGACGCGGAGCAGGACGGTGCCGCGCGCCGCGGGGGGACTGCGCCACTGTGGACCGGGCCGAGCACCGGCGTGGAGGTCGAGCTGGTGACGAGGTCCGGCGCCGCCCCTGTGGACGTCCAGCTGGACCTGGTGGACCCTGGCGAGTCCGATGCCGACACCGGCCTGAGCAGCCCTGCGATCCAGGACACCGCGCACGCGGCGACGGACATGCCCGACGTGTTCTCCCGCGCGCAGTGGGGTGCGGACGAGTCGCTGCGGACATGGGCGCCGGAGTACGCATCGACCATCCGTGCGGCGACGGTCCACCACACCGCGGACAGCAACGGCTACTCGGCCGCCGACGTCCCGGCCATGATGCGGTCCATCTACCGGTACCACGCGGTGAGCCGGGGGTGGGGCGACATCGGCTACAACGTGGTCGTGGACCGGTTCGGCCGGCTGTGGGAAGGACGTTCGGGCGGGCTGGCCAGCACGGTCGTCGGTGCGCACGCCGGCGGCTTCAACACGGGGACCTTCGGCGTGTCCATGCTGGGGGACTACGACGCAGCCCCGGCGCCGCAGGTGATGGTGGACGCCGTCGCTGCGATCATCGCCTGGAAGTTCTCGCTGTACGGCGTGGACCCGACGGGGACGGTGACGTTGACGTCCGGTGGGGGTGGTACGTCCCGCTACGCGGCGGGTGCTCGCGTGACCTTGCCCACCATCTTCGGGCACCGGGACGTCGGCAACACCTCGTGCCCCGGACGTTATGGGTACGCCCGGCTGGGGGAGATCCGCGCCGCGGTCGCCGCGAAGTTGACCAGCCGCGAGTACGAGATGCAGGCAGCCGCCGTCCGGGCGGGCGGGGCCGCTGTCCTCGGTGCTCAGCGCGGGGGCCTGGTCACGGACGGGTTGGTGTCCTGGCAGGGGTACGACAACGGACGCGTGTACTGGGCGGCCGGGAGTGGTGCCCATGCGTTGACCGGCTCGTGGCTGCAGAGCTTCGTGGATGCCGGAGGTGCACCGGCCCTGGGCGCTCCGCGAACCGACGTGCGGACCTCGGTCCGTTCCGGGCAGGTGCTCCTGCTCGAACGCGGGGCGATCACCCGCACGGTCACCGCACCCATGCGTGTGCTCACGGGTGAGACGTACGCCCGCTGGATCGCCCTCGGTGCCGAGAACGGCTGGCTCGGGTACCCGACGTCGGGGGAGGCCGTCGTGCCCGGGGGCGGTTTCACCGCCTTCGAGGGGGGCTCGGTCTACCGCTCCGCAGCGACGGGCGCACACGCCGTCCGGGGTGGCATCTACGAGGCGTGGGCACGGCTGGGGTACGAGACCGGGGTGCTGGGTTTCCCGACGGCGGACGAGGTGCCGGTGGCCGGGGGGTTCGTGAGCACCTTCCAGGGTGGGTCGATCTTCTGGTCCCC
>NZ_JBAPLU010000009.1:0-170565 GCF_037083825.1 Klenkia sesuvii | reverse complement strand
CCCCCCCCCCCCCCCCCCGGGGGGGTGGGGGTGCCGGCGGGGGTGGGGGTGCTGGTGGGGGCGGGGGCGGGCGGGCGACGCGTGGCGCCCGATCGTCAGCGGCGGTAGCGGACGAGGCGGGCGCTGTTGACCGCCACCGCCACCGAGCTGGCGTTGTGCAGGATCGCGGCCAGCACCGGGGAGAGCGCGCCACCACCGGCCACCAGCAGGCCCACGCCGTTGACCGCGATGGACATGCCGTAGTTCTGCCGCACGATCTGCAGGGTGCGCCCACCGAGGTCGCGCAGGTCGAGCAGGTGCCGCAGGTCGTCGCCCACGAGGGCCACGTCGGCGGTCTCGACGGCGACGTCGGTGCCCGAGACGCCCATGGCGATGCCGATGTCGGCGCTGGCCAGGGCCGGCGCGTCGTTGGTGCCGTCGCCCACGACCGCGACGACCAGGCCCTCGGCCTGCAGGCTCCGGACGACGTCCTGCTTGTCCTCGGGCAGCACCTCGGCGCGCCACTCGTCGATGCCCAGCTCCGCGGCCACCGCCTCGGCCGCGGTGGCGTGGTCGCCGGTGAGCATGACGATGCGGCGCACCCCGGTGGCCCGCAGCCGGGCCAGGACCTCGGGCGTCTCGGCACGGATCTCGTCGCGCAGGCTTATCAGCCCGACCAGCTCGCCGTCGACGGCCAGCAGCAACGGGGTCTCGGTCTGCGCGCGCAGGTCGGCCAGCCAGCGGACGGCGGCGTCGGGCACCGGCACGTCCTCGGCCGCCATGAGCGCCTCGCTGCCCAGCAGCAGCACGCGGCCGTCGGCCTGGGTGCGCATGCCCAGCCCGAGCAGCACCTCGCACTCCTCGTGCGGCGGGATGAAGACGTGCCGCTCCTCGGTGGAGCGGATCACGGCCTGGGCCAGCGGGTGGCGGGAGTGGATCTCCGAGGACGCCGCGTAGCCCAGCACCTGCTCGGGGGTCCAGTCGGGGGCGAAGGAGACCACGTTGGTGACCACCGGGCGCCCGACCGTCAGCGTGCCGGTCTTGTCGAACACCACCGCGTCGACCCGGCCGGCGGCCTCCAGGTGCGCGCCACCCTTGATGAGCACCCCGCGCGAGGCCCCGTTGCCGATCGCCGCGCTGACCGCGGTCGGCGTGGACAGCCCCACCGCGCAGGGGCAGGCCACCAGCAGCATCGTCATGGCCCGGCGGACGTCGCGGGTCACCAGCCAGGTGAGCGCGGCCAGCGCGAAGGAGGCCGGCACGAAGCGGCGGGAGAACTCGTCCCCGACGGTCTGGATCGGGGCCCGGTCGTCCTGGGCCTGCTCGACGCGGGCGATGATCCGGCCGATGGCGGTGTCGGTGCCGGTGGCCGAGGCACGCACCACGATGCGCCCGCGCAGGTTGACCGACCCGGCGTGCACGGTGGCCCCGGCTCGCACGGTGACCGGCAGCGGCTCGCCCGTGATCGCGGCCTGGTCGACCACGCCCTCACCCTCCACGACCGTGCCGTCGACGGCGACGGTGGCCTGCTCGTGCACCACGACCAGGTCGCCGACCCGCAGCCTCCCCAGGTCGACCTGGCGCTCCACGTCGGGCTCGCCGCCCTCGCCGGGGACGATGACCCAGGCGGTGGACTCGGTGCCGGCCAGCAGCGCCGAGATGGCGTTGCGGGTGCGGCGCAGCGTGAGGTCCTGCAGCCACTCGCCGATGTTGAGCAGCCACAGCACGGTGAGCGCCACGACGTTCTCGCGCAGCAGCAGGCTGGCGATGGTCGCCGCGGTCACCAGGGCGTCGGTGCCCGCCGTCCGCTTGCCGGTCAGCGCGCCGACCGCGCCCTTCATGAACGGGTAGCCGGTGAAGATCGTGACGGCGGTGGCCGCCAGCCGGCTCTGCCCGGACAGCACGGGCGGGCGGCCGAGCACGTAGCGGCGGACGCCGAGCAGCACCAGCGCCGCGCCGCCGACGGCGATGCGCAGCAGCTCGCCGTTGCCGACGTCGGCCGAGCGGGGCGCGCGGGCCACCGGGACGTCGGCCGGGCGCTGCGCGGCGGCCGACACCGCCGCCAGGACGGTGTCCCGGTCGGTGTCGGGCGCGGCCCAGACCACCACGTGGCCGGTGACGGGGAAGGCCTGGACGGCGAGCACCCCGGGCACGTCGTCGAGCGCGTCCTCCACGACGACCGCGCGGGAGGGCGAGCCGACCAGCCAGGGGGCGTGCAGCCGCACCCGTCCGCCGGCGTCGGCGACCAGGGTGGGGGACGAGCCCTGCTGCTGGGCCTCGGCCGGCGCGGGCATCAGTGGCTGTGGTCGTGCCCGGCGGACCGGTCGGCCGGCGGGGGAGCCTGCTCGCCGAGGTCGGCGTAGGCCTGCGCCCGGACGTCGCCGGCGGCCAGCCGGGTCTTCTCCACGACCTTCTCGGCGCGACGGGCGCCCAGGATGCCGAGCTTGGTGGCCGCGACGGCGACCTTCTTCGGCAGGCTGCCGGCGTCGCCGCCCTCGGCGGCGCGGACGACCACGACCCCGACCACGCCGGTGGCGACGGTGCCGGCGGCCTTGCGGAGCAGGCCCCCGGTGCGGGACGTGCGGGACTTGCTGGTCTCGGCCACGGGACGCTCCTGGTTCGTCGACGGTCGTGCGAGGCTGTGCGCGACCACGGTAGTGGGAACGATGTTCACGGTAGGGGGCGGGGTGCAGACGGAGGCGCAGGTCACGGCCCCTCGGGTGCGGTCCACCGACGTGCTCGTCGGCCTGCTGCTGGTGGTCGTCGCGGCCCGCTTCGCCTTCCCCGGGGTGTTCGACGTGCCGGCCGTGCAGGCGTGGTCGACCGTGTTCGTCGCCGTGTGCCTGCAGGCGCTGCCGTTCCTGGTGCTCGGGGTGCTGCTGTCGGCCGCGATCAGCACCCTGGTGCCGCCGTCGTTCTTCGCCCGGGCCCTGCCTCGCCGGCCCGGCCTCGCGGTGCCGGTGGCCGGCGCCGCCGGGCTGGTGCTGCCCGGCTGCGAGTGCGCGTCGGTGCCGGTGGCCGGCAGCCTGGTCCGCCGGGGGGTCACCCCCGCGGCGGCGCTGGCCTTCCTGCTGTCCGCGCCCGCGATCAACCCGGTGGTGCTCGTGGCCACCGCGGTCGCCTTCCCCGACGACCCCGAGGTGGTCGTGGCCCGGTTCGTCGCCTCGCTGGCGGTCGCGCTGGTGATGGGCTGGCTGTGGACGGCGTTCGGCCGCGGGCGCTGGTTGCAGCTGCCACCCCGCCACGACCACGCCCCGGGGACCTCGCGGGCCGCCGCGTTCCTGGCGGTCGTCCAGCACGACCTGGTGCACGCCGGGGGTTTCCTGGTGGTCGGTGGGCTGACCGCGGCCACGCTGAACGTCGTGGTGCCGCGGGCGTGGCTCGACGCGGTGGCCGCCGAACCCCTGCTCGCCGTGCTGGTGCTGGCCGCCCTGGCGGTGCTGCTGGCCATCTGCTCGGAGGCCGACGCGTTCGTCGCGGCCGGTCTCACGTCGTTCTCCCTCACCGCGCGGTTGGCGTTCCTGGTGGTGGGCCCGGCCGTCGACGTCAAGCTGGTCGCGCTGCAGACCGGCACGTTCGGTCGCCGGTTCGCGGTGCGGTTCGCCCCGACGACGTTCGTGGTGGCGGTGGCCGCGGCGTCGCTGGTCGGCTGGTGGCTGCTGTGAACCGGCTGACCCAGCACCTGCTGCTGGTCCTGCTGGGCGGGGTGACCCTGCGGGTGTCGCTGGGGCAGGGGTACCTGGCCTACGTGCAGGCCGGGTTCCGGCCGCTGCTGGTGCTCGCCGGGGCGCTCGTGCTGGCCGTCGGGGCGGTCGGGGTGGTGCGGTCCCGGCCCGGTGCCGACGACGGGCACCCGGGCCTGTCCGTGGCGTGGCTGCTGCTGGCGCCGGTCGCCGTCCTGCTGGTGGTGGCCCCGGGCCCGCTGGGGTCGTTCACCGCGCAGCGCCAGGCCGCCCCGGTGGTGGCGCCCCTGGAGGGCGATGCTCCCCTGGGCATCGGGGCCGACGACCCGGGGGAGACCCACCGCACGATGACGCTGTCGGGGTACGCCGTGCGCACTCAGCAGGGCGACACCACCCCGCTGCAGGGCCGCTCGATCCGGCTGGTCGGCTTCCTGTCCCCGCGGGAGGGCGGCGGGTGGTACGTCTCGCGCATCCGCATCGCCTGCTGCGCCGCCGACGCGACCGCCGTCCAGGTCGTGCTCGCCGGGGACGTGCCGGGCGCCGCCGACCAGTGGGTGGAGGTGGTGGGGGAGTACACCCCCTCGCTGCCGCACCCCTCGCTCGGCTACCCGGAGCCGGCGCTGCGGCCGGTGACGGTCACCCCGGTCGACCCGCCGGCCGACGGCTACGAGGACTGATCCGACCCGGCCCGTCGGGGCAGCGTGAACCCGGCGACCAGTGCCGGCAGGCCGAGCAGCGCCAGCACCACCAGCGTCGGGCGGGCCCTGCCCCCGGCCAGCTCGACCAGCAGCACCAGCACGACCCCGCCGGCATTGCCGGCCAGCAGCAGGAGGCTGGTGGCCCGCGCCGCGCGGTCCGCGCCGACGTGCAGCTCGGCCCACTCCAGGGCGACCGGCAGGCCGGCGAGGAGCACGAAGCCGATCAGCGGCAGGACGACGGCCAGGGCCGTGGCCGCGGCCGGGGCAGGGACGGCCGCCGCCGTCGCGAACCCGCCTGTGCTGGTCAGCGCGGCCGCTACCAGGACGGCCCGCCGGCGGTCGCGGGCCGCGGCCAGGGTCGGGAGCAGCGCGGCGCCGACGATGCCGGCGGCGGTCGTCGCGGCGATGAGCAGCCCGGCCCGGCCGGGCGCGCCGAGGTCGTCGAGGACGGCGTCCAGCCAGGTCGCCACCGCGTTGAACACCCCGACACCGACGAAGAGCACGACCGCGAGCCCCACCAGGAGCCGGTCGGGGCGGAGCCCGGGGAGCGGCGCGCCCGGAGCGACCGCCGTCCCCGTCGCCGCTCCCGCAGCTTGCCGGGGCGCGACCCGCCGGGCCAGGACGACGAACAGCAGCCCCACGACCGCCACCCCGACGGCCTCGGCGCGCAGCAACCCGCCCACCCCGACCGCGTCGACCACCGGTTGGGCGACCAGGGCGGCGACGAGGATGCCGACGAACTGGCCCGCGCTGGCCGCGGCGATGGCCGCGGTGCGGCCGGCGGGGGAGACGTACCGGACGGCGACGGCGGTGGTGGCCCCGAGCACCAGGGGTTGGCCGAGCGAGAGGAGCGCCTGCCCGGCCGGCACGACGGCGTAGGAGTCCACGACCAGGGCCCGCACCACGGCGCCGCCGACGGTCAGCGCGGCGCCCGCGGCGAGCGCCGGCACGAGCGCCCGGTCCAGCCAGCGGCCGGCGGGCAGCGCCAGCAGCACGAACACGAGCGGGTTGACCGCGGCCAGGTTGGCGATCGCACCGGTGCCGACGTCGAGGGCACGGGCCGACTCCGCGGTGACCGGGGAGAAGGTCAGCCACAGCACCTGGGTGGCGGCGACCAGCAGGCAGAACGCGGCGACGACGGCGCGGGCCGCGGGGGTGGTCGGCGCGGCGGTGGTCGGGGTGCGGGGGGTCCGTGCGGTCACGGGCCTCCTCCCGGCCGCGTCGACCCGCTCAGACCTCGACCACCTCGAAGGTGCGGCTGGGGGCGACGAACTCCTCCTGCGCGGCCACCGTCAGGATCTCCCGGCTGCCCGCCTCGGCGGTCATCCGCAGCAGCCCGAACACCGACGACGCCGCCGCCCCCAGCGCCGCGGTGGCCGACCCGGTGGACATCCAGTGCGCCAGGAACAGCGCAGCAACCGCGTCGCCGGCACCGTTGACCGACAGGCCCAGCTCGGGGGTGCGCACCCGCCAGGCCCGGCCGTCCGCCGCGGCGAGCAGGTCCACGGCGTCCTCGGGGGTGTCCTCGACGTCGAGGCTGGTGACCAGGACGACCCGCGGCCCGGTCGCCTGCAGGGCGGCGACGGCGTCGCGCACCTGCGGGAGGGTGGTCGTCGTCCGGCCGGTGAGCAGGTCGAGCTCGAAGTGGTTGGGGGTGACCAGGTCGGCGGCCGGGACGGCGACGTCCCGCATGAACTCCGCGATGCCCGGGCGGACGAACACCCCGCGGCCCACGTCGCCGATGACCGGGTCGCAGCAGTAGACGGCCGCGGGGTTGGCCGCGCGCACCCGGGCGACGGTGCCGACGACGGCGTGCCCGATGTCGGCCGAGCCCAGGTAGCCCGACAGCACGGCGTCGCACGTGCCCAGGACGCCGCGGGCGGCGATGCCGTCGACGACCTCGTCGACGGCCTGCCCGTCGAACACCCGCCCGGTCCACGAGCCGTAGCCGGTGTGGTTGGAGAACTGCACCGTGTGCACCGGCCAGACCTCGTGCCCGAGGCGCTGCAGGGGGAACACCGCGGAGGCGTTGCCGACGTGCCCGTAGGCCACGTGGGACTGGATCGAGAGGACGTTCGCCACGGCCGGCGACCCTACTCAGCCCGAGCGGACCGCGGTGACCACCAGGTTGTCGGTGTAGCTGCGGGCACCGGCGTCGAAGGCCCCGGTGCAGGTGATCAGCCGCAGCACGTCGTCGGCGGTCGCGCCGAACACGGCCGCGGTCGGGAACGTGTCCTTGGCGACCTGCTCGGTGCCGGTGACGGTGTACGTGGCCGCCGACCCGTCGGCGACGGTCAGCTGCACGGTGTCCCCGGGCGCCAGGTCGCGCAGGTCGTAGAACACGGCGGGACCGGCCGTCGAGTCGACGTGGCCCATGAGCACCGTCGGGCCGCGGGCGCCGGGTCGGCCACCGGGGGTGAACCAGCCGACGTCGTCGAAGTCCGTCGGCACCTCGGCGGTGCCGTCGGCGGCGACCCCGAGGCCGATCAGGTCCTGCTCCACGCCCAGCACCGGGATGGACACCGCGGTGGGGGGAGGGACCGTGACCGGGTCGAGGAAGGACGTCGGCGGCGCGCCGGGCACCTCCGGCGCCGACGTGGCGGGCGCCGGGGGCGGCGGTACCGAGGTGGAGGTGCTGGTGGGTGGTGCGGCCGCGGGCTCCGTCGCCGCTGCGCAGCCGCCCAGCGCCAGCGCGGCGACGACGGCCAGCGCGGCGGGACGGAGCCCGCGGGTCGTCACTGCTGCTGGGTCCGACGACGCAGGGCCACGGCGCCGCCGGCCGCCAGCAGGGCCGCACCGCCGACCGCGGCGACGACCGGGCCCGTGGCCCCGTCGTCGGTGCCGGTCAGCGACGTGCCGCCCGCCCCGGTCTCGACGCCGCCGACGGGGATCGACTGCAGCTGGCCGCGGACCGCGCCGGGCACGTAGGTGGAGGTGTGGGTGTCGGTGAAGAACGCGGACGGGTCGGCCTCGATCTGGGCCAGGGTGAAGCCGTCACCGGTGTCGGCGCCGTCGGTGACCACGCCGGTGGTGAAGGGCCCCTGCAGGCACCCGGTGCTCACCAGGGTGCCGCTGCCGTCGTCCTCGGGGTTCGGGAACGCGATGCGGGGCGGGCCGGACTGGCCGGCATCGGCCTCGTGGATGTGCGTCGCGGTCTTGGCCGGTGACTGGTAGGGCGGCGTGACACCGGTGAGGCGGATGTCGTAGCAGATCACCTCGGTGTCGGAGTTGATCCGGTAGGTGAAGGTGCCGCTGGCGCCGGGCTCGCCCATGGTCGCGATCCCCTCGCTGTTGACCACCATGTCGGGGGTGGCCATCGCGGTGAACGCGCTGGTGAAGGTGCTCGGCTCGGCGACCTCGGTCTCGGCGGACGCCGGGCCCACGGCGGTGAGGGCCAGGGCGCCGGCCGCGCCGGTCACGACGGCGGTGCGCAGGAGAGTGGTGCGGGTGCGGGACATCGTCGGGCTCCAGTGCTCGGTGGTCGCTGTCCCTGGTGCATACGGCGCCTGCACCGGGTGCGTTCACCGCGGGAGCAGAATTCCCGGGGTCACAGCGACGAGGTCAGCACCACCGATCCCGAGCTGTCCAGCACGGCGAAGGACGCGGCGTCCTGGCGCAGCACGGAGCTGTTGAGGTTGCACACCATCTCCGCGGGCCCGGTGCCGAGGAACTCCCCGGCGGACACCACCCGCCCGTCGTCCTCGACCACCTGGGCGCGGTAGACCTCACCGGCGGTGAAGCCCGCGCCGTGCAGCTGCACCTCCATGCCCCACGTGTGCGGCACGACGTCGGCGGTGGCCTCCACCTCGGGCACGGCGACCTGCACCGCCACCGGCTCCAGGGGTGGGGGCGAGGGCACCGGCCGGACCAGCCAGCCGACGCCGAAGCCGGCGGCAGCGATCCCGGCTGCGGCGGCGGCCGGGGCCCAGCGCCGCCGGCGCAGCGGCACGGCGGCGTGCTGGGCGGCGGCGCGTTGGGCGGTGGCGTGCTCGGCGGCGATGCCGGCCAGCACGCGGTCGCCCAACCCGGGAGGGGGTGTCGGGACGTGGTCGAGCCGGTCCGGGTCGACCGTGGCCAGCCGTCCGCGCAGCGGGGTGAGCGCGGCGAGCTCGGCACGGCACTGGTCGCAGCCGTCGAGGTGGGCGCGCAGCGCGGCCCGCTCGGCCGGCGTGCCGTGCCCGAGTGCGTAGACCCCGAGCTGCTCGCGCAGCTCCCGGTGCGTGCTCACGGCTGTCCTCCCTCGTCGTCGCCGTCGCGGCGCCGTCCCGGGCCGGACGCACGTCGTCCCGTGGGCCCGACTCCCCTCACGGCTCCACCCCCATCTCCTCCAGCGCCAGCCGCAACGCCTTGAGCCCGTAGAAGACCCGACTGCGCAGTGTGCCCACAGGGATGCCGAGCTCGGCAGCCACCTCGGCGTGCGGGCGGCCGCGCAGGTGGGTCTGCACGATGGCGACGCGGTGGTCGGTGCCCAACCGTCCCAGCGCCTCCTCCACCACCCACGCGTCGACCAGGGCCTCGTCGAGACCGATGCCCACGGGGACGTCGTGCCCGGCGTCGTCGGCCAGCTGACGCTGCCAGGGGCGGACGGCGAACCGCCGGGCCTCGTCGACCACCACGTTGCGGGCGATGGCGAACAGCCAGGTGCGCAGGCCCGCCAGCTGCGGGTCGTAGGAGTCCGCCGCCCGCCAGGCCCGCAGGAAGACCTCCTGCACGACGTCCTGGGCCGCGCCGTCGTCGCCGAGCTGGCGCAGGGCGAAGCGGTACAGCTCCGCCCCGTGCGCGGCGTAGGCGGCACGCGGCTCGAAGCCCTCGACGGGTACGGCCGAGCCGCCCGGGCCGGGTGCGCGCAGCGCCCGACCGGTCCGCCTACCCACCATGTCGCCCCCTCCGGTCCTCGCTCCGGTCCTCGCCCCGCGGGGGAGTACGGCCCGCGGGACGGCGGCGTTCACCCGGCGGACCGGATGGTGCGCCGTCCGGTCGTGCGCGCCTGTACCCGAGCACGGTCACGGGGTGGTCACGATCTGGCCGTGCGCTACCGATACATCGGGCATGAGCGCTCATGCAGCCTCCGTCGGGCACCCCGGGCGATGCCCGCACTGGTCCGACCCCGCGCACCAGGCCGCGATCACGGCGGCGTACGACTCCCTGTGCCAGGCCCTGACCGGGCCGATCGCCACGCTCCGCCTGGTCGGCGGACGCGGGACGACGGCACCCCCCGCCCACCGCGTCCGCGAGCTCGGCCGGCTCGCGCGGGCCAGTCAGCAGCCCGAACGGGCGGCCCTGCTGCGGTGGAACGCCCTGCCGGTGGCCGTGCGCCAGGTGCTGCTCGACACCTGGTTCGGCCGCGCCGCCTAGCCACACGCTGGAACGGCCCCCTCGCCGGGCCCCGCGGCGGGCGGAGCCTGTCGTGGGCAGCGAGGGGATCCTTCCTCAGGCGTCGATGACCACCGGGATGATCATCGGGCTGCGCCGACCGTTGCGGTGCGCCCACTGGGCCACTGCGCGGGTGATCAGCTGCTCGAGCTGCAGCGCGCCCCCGACACCCTCCTCGGCCGCCTTGGCCAGGGCCTTCTCGATGAGCGGCACGACGCCGTCGAAGGTGCCCTCGTCGTGCACGAAGCCCCGGGCCAGGAAGTCCGGCGGCTCGGCCAGCAGACCGGTGTCGGCGTCGACGATGGCGACCACCGTGATGACGCCCTCCTCGGCCAGGTTGCGCCGGTCCTTCAACGAGGCCTCCGTCGCCCCGCCCACCGTCGCGCCGTCGACGTAGACGTTGCCGGCGCTGACCTTGCCGGTGATGCGGACCTTGCCGCCGACCAGGTCGACGACGTTGCCGTCCTCGGCGAGCACGACGCCGCGGGGGTGCACGCCAGTCTTGATCGCCAGCTCGCCGTTGGCCTTGAGGTGCCGCCACTCGCCGTGCACCGGCATGACGTTGCGCGGCTTGACGATGTTGTAGCAGTACACGAGCTCGCCGGCACTGGCGTGGCCGGACACGTGCACCTTGGCGTTGCCCTTGTGCACCACGTTGGCGCCCCAGCGGGTCAGCTCGTTGATGATGCGGTAGATCGCGTTCTCGTTGCCCGGGATGAGCGAGCTGGCCATCAGCACCGTGTCGCCCTCGGAGATGCGGATGACGTGGTCGCGGTTGGCCATGCGGGACAACGCCGCCATCGGCTCGCCCTGCGACCCCGTGCAGATCACGCACACCTGGTCGGCCGGCAGCTTGTCCATCTGCTTGAGGTCGACGACCAGGCCCTGCGGCACGTCGAGGTAGCCCAGCTCACGGGCGATGCCCATGTTGCGGACCATCGACCGACCCACGAAGGCCACCTTGCGGCCGTGCGCGTGCGCGGCGTTGAGCACCTGCTGGATGCGGTGCACGTGGCTGGCGAAGCTGGAGACGATCACCCGCTTGGGTGCGGTGCGGAACACCGTCTCGATCGCCGGGATCAGGTCGCCCTCGCTCATCGTGAAGCCGGGGACCTCGGCGTTGGTGGAGTCGGTGAGGAACAGGTCGACCCCCTCCTCGCCGAGCCGGGCGAAGCCGCGCAGGTCGGTGATCCGCCGGTCGAGGGGGAACTGGTCCATCTTGAAGTCGCCGGTGTGCAGCACGATGCCGGCCGCCGTGCGGATGGCCACGGCCAGGGCGTCGGGGATGGAGTGGTTGACCGCCAGGAACTCGGTGTCGAAGGGGCCGAACGGGACCCGGTCGCCCTCCGCCACCTCGCGCAGCACCGGCTTGATCTTGTGCTCCTCGAGCTTGGCCGAGATGAAGGCCAAGGTGAGCTTGGAGCCCACCAGCGGGATGTCGCGCCGCTCGCGCAGCAGGTAGGGCACGCCACCGATGTGGTCCTCGTGGCCGTGGGTGAGGACGATCGCCTCGATGTCGTCCATCCGGTCACGGATGGACGTGAAGTCGGGCAGGATGACGTCGACGCCGGGCTGGTGCTCCTCGGGGAAGAGCACCCCGCAGTCGACGACCAGCAGCTTGCCGTCGTGCTCGAACACCGTCATGTTGCGGCCGATCTCGCCGAGCCCGCCCAGCGCCACGATCCGCAGGCCCCCCTCCGGCAGGGGAGGCGGGGTCTTCAGCTCGGGGTGCGTGCGGCTCATGGTGCTCACGCTACGGGCACCCACCGACAGAACCGGTCACGGCTGCCCGGCCGACCCGCACGGCCGCCGTCCAGGGCCGGGGCGGCTGCGCTCCGGGGCCGGGACGGATGTGCTCCGGTGCCGGGCGGCTGCACTCCGGTGCCGGGCGGCTGCGCTCAGGGTCGGGGCGGCCACGGCCCGTGCCGCCGCCAGCGGGCCCGACCGGCGGCCACGGCCTCGTCGGCCCGCGCGAGCAGGCTCAGCGCCACGTCGGGGTTGCGGTCGGCGACCGGACCGAGCAGGGCCGTGACCACCGACCAGCCGAGGTCGTCCCAACCCCGGCCCCAGCGCGTGGTCGTCGTCGGCGGCGGGTGCGGTGGCGGGTGCGGTGGCCGGGACGAGGGCACGACCACGGACACCGACGAGGGGAGCAGGACGGGGGCGGACCGGGGGCGCACGAGGAAGGTGTGCCCGACCGGATCGGCGTCGGGCCCGCTGCGGGGTGTCCCGCGGGTGAAGAGTCGGCGTCGCGCACGCACCGGTCTCACCCGGTAGGGGCACCTGGTCACCCGCGAGGGGTCCTGGTCGCTACCGTGCCCCTGATGAGCAGCGGCCTCGACCCGGTCCCCGGGGACGGACCGGCGGCCGAGGGGACCTCCGGCCCGGTCGCCCGGTGGTGGCGGCCGGTGCTCGGCGTGGTCTTCGCCGTCGGCACGGTCGTGGCGGTCGTCGTCTTCTGGCAGTCGGTGCTGGGGTGGTTCCGCACCATCGCCGCGACCGACCCCCGGTGGGCGCTGGCGGCCGTCCTGGTCCAGCTGCTGTCGATGCAGTGCCTGGTGTGGCAGCAGCAGCTGCTGCTGCGCTCCGGGGGCGGCGTGGCTCCGCAGCGCAGCCTGACCGCGACCGTCTACGGCGGCAACGCGATCGCGGTCGGCCTGCCGCTGGCCGGTTCTGCGGCCAGCGTCGCCTACGGCTTCCGACGCATGCGCGACCTGGGCAACTCCGCCGTGCTGGTCAGCTGGACGCTGGCGGTGTCGGGGGTGTGCTCGACCGTCGCCCTGGCCGCGGTCGTGGCGGTGAGCTCGGCGGCCACCGGGAGCACGGTGGGCGCCGTCGTCGCCTCGCTGGCGTCGGTGGCCGCCGTCGTCCCGGTGCTCACCCTGCTGGCCGTCACCCGCAGCACGGAGGCCAAGAACCTCGTCGTCAAGGTGCTCATGGCGGTGCTCGCCCCGCTGTCGCGATGGTTCCGGGTGCTGCGCCCGGCCGTCGTCGGTCCCGCCGTGGACGACGCCCTCACCTCGTTGGGGGCGATCCGGCCCGGGGTGCGCAACGCCTGCGCCGCCGGCCTGCTCGCACTGGCCAACTGGGTGCTCGACGCGCTGTGCCTCTACCTGGCCGTCCGGGCGGTGGGGGCCGACCTCTCGCTGCGCGGCACGGTGCTGGCGTTCGCCGCCGGCGCGCTGGTGTCCTCCACCCGGCTGACCCCCGGTGGCATCGGCGTCGTCGAGGCAGCGGTGGCCTCCGCTCTGGTGGCTGCCGGTCTCCCGGCGGCCCAGGCGGTGCCGGCGGTGGTGGTCTACCGGTTGATCAGCCTGTGGCTGCTGGCCGCCGTCGGGGCGCTGTGCCTGGTGCTCGCACCCCGACCGGTGCACCCTGCGGAGGGATGAGCGCGCCGGGTGGGACGCTGGTGCCGTACACACGCAGGTGTCGCAGTGCAGTCGAGTGCAGGAGCAGGGCATGCCGCAGGGGTTCGTGAAGTGGTTCAACGCCGAGAAGGGGTTCGGGTTCATCGGACCCGACGACGGTGGTGAGGACGTCTTCGTGCACTTCTCGGCCATTGAGGACACGGGTGGTTTCCGCAGCCTCGACGAGGGTGCGCGCGTGGAGTACCAGGCCAGCCCCGGCCAGCGCGGGCTCCAGGCCGACCGGGTCACCCCGCTGGGCGGCCCGCCCGTCCAGGTCGACCGGTCGCAGTCGCGCGAGCCCCGCCGCGACGACCGCGGACCCCGGCGGGAGGCCCCCCGCCGCGAGCCGGCCCGCGCCCCGCGGTCCACCGGCGGCGGTGCCGAGGGCACGGTGCGGTTCTTCAACGCCGAGAAGGGCTTCGGCTTCATCACCCCCGACGACGGCGGCGACGACGTCTTCGTGCACTTCTCCGCGATCGTCGACGACGGTGGCTACCGGTCGCTCGACGAGGGCCAGCGGGTGCTGTTCGAGGCCACCGAGGGTGAGCGCGGACTGGCGGCGACCCACGTCGAGCCCCTCGCGGGCGGCGGTGGCGGCGGCTACGACGCCGGCTCCGGGCTGCCGCAGGCGACCGTGCGGTTCTTCGACGCCGAGAAGGGCTTCGGCTTCATCACCCCCGACGACGGCGGCGACGACGTCTTCGTGCACTTCTCCGCGATCGTCGACGACGGTGGCTACCGGTCGCTCGACGAGGGCCAGCGGGTGGAGTTCGAGGCGACCCAGGGCGACCGCGGATGGCAGGCCACGCACGTGCAGCCGCTGGCCGGCGGTGGCGGCGGGTCGGGCCTGCAGCAGGGCACGGTGCGGTTCTTCAACACCGACAAGGGGTTCGGGTTCGTCGAGCCCGACGACGGCTCGCGCGACGTGTTCGTGCACTTCTCGGTGATCGAGGACGACGGGGGCTACGGCGACCTCGCGGAGGGCCAGCGGGTCGAGTTCGCCGCCAGCCAGGGCGACCGCGGGCCGCAGGCCGACGTCGTCCGGCCGCTGGACTCCGCCGGTCCGCCGCCGCGACGCGACCCCGCTCGCCGCGAGGCCCGTCGCGACCCCGCGCGCGGGAGCGGCCGCCCGCAGCGCGAGGACCGCGGACCGCGCCCGGCCCCGCAGCCCGTCGAGGGCGGGCAGGAGGGCACCGTGAAGTGGTTCCACGCGGAGAAGGGCTTCGGTTTCATCGCCCCCGACGACGGCGGTGACGACGTTTTCGTGCACTTCTCGGCGATCGCTGACCGCGGTGGCTTCCGTGACCTGGAGGAGGGCCAGCGGGTGCAGTTCACCGCGAGCCCCGGGCAGAAGGGCCCGCAGGCCGACGCGGTCGAGCCGCTCTGACCCGCTCGCCCCGAGCGCGACCGGCGCCCCCAGGACCTCGTCCCGGGGGCGCCTTCGTCCTTGCCGGGCCCGCGGCCGTTGCGGGGCTCGCGATCCCGGTGCGCCCGGTGCGCCCGCTGAGCGGGTGAGCCGGTGAGTGGGTGAGCGGGTGCGGGCGCCGGGTGGTGGTCAGCGGCGGTGCAGGCGCACGTGGAGCTCGCGGACCCGCGCCGAGAGCTCGTCGTCGGGGCCGTCGACGATGATGCCCGGCGCGACCACCTGCACCGGCAGCGTCGCGACCGGCGCCGGTGCGGCGCCCAGCTCGGCCAGCCACCCGGACAGCTGGGCCGACGAGCTGGCGTAGACGATGCGGCCCAGGCCCACCCAGGCGTGCGCGGCCGAGCACATGGGGCAGTGCTCGCCCGAGGTGTACACGGTCGCCCCGGCGCGCTCGGGGGCCGGCACGTGCGACGCCGCCCACCGGGCCAGTTCGAACTCCGGGTGCCGGGTGGCGTCGCCGCCGGCGATGCGGTTGCGGTCCTCGGCCAGCACGGTGCCGTCGGCGGCCACGAGCACCGACCCGAACGGCTCGTCGCCGGCCTCGAGCGCCTCCTTGGCCAGCTCCACGCACCGGGCCAGGTGCCGGCGGTCGACCTCGGTGAGGCTCACAGCCCGACGACCTCACCGGAGGTGGCGCTGCGCCGCGCGGCGTCGAGCACCCGGGCGGTCGCGACGGCGTCCCGCGGGTCGACCGGCACCGGGCCGGTGCCCCGCACCGCCCCGGCGAACGCCGGGTAGAAGGTGTCCCACCGGCCGCGCTCGGACTCCACGACGGTCGACGCCGCCCCCCGCTGCAGTCGCCCCCACGCCGACTCCGGCTCGGTGCCCCAAGTGGGCGAGGCAGGTGACTCCCCGGCCAGCAGCGCGAACTCCTGCCCGTCCATCGCGCCCATCCCGTCGGCCAGCACCTCGGTGCCGACGACGTAGCTCCCCGCCGTCCCGGTGACCCGGAACCGTGGGCCCGGCGCGCCGGAACGCCAGCTCCCGCCGAGCACCGACCGGGCTCCGCCGGCGTGGTCGAGCACCACCAGGACGTCGTCGTCCAGGCCCGTCGCGCGCAGCGACCACCGGGCGAACACCGACGTGACCGGGCCGAGCAGCACCAGCGCCTGGTCGACGAGGTGGCTGCCGAAGTCGCGCAGCGTGCCACCGCCGGCGGCACCCGGCCCGTCGCCGTCGGCCATCCGCTCGAAGCGCGACTCCAGGGTCCGCACCTCACCCAGCGACCCGTCGTCGACCAGGCGGCGCAGGGTCAGGAAGTCGGAGTCCCACCGGCGGTTCTGGTAGGGCGACAGCGCGAGCCCGGCCGCGGCCGCGCGGTCGACCGAGGCCTGCGCGGCGTCGGCGTCCATCGCGAACGGCTTGTCGCAGACCACGGCCAGCCCGAGGTCCAGCGCCCGGTCGGTGAGGTCGGAGTGGGTGTCCGCCGGGGTCGAGATGGCCACCGCCTCGGCACCGGCGTCGGCCAACGCCTCCAGCGAGTCGAAGCAGGTCGCGGTCGGGTGGTCGGCGGTCACCAGCCCCCGCCGCTCGGACGAGGTGGTCACCACGCCCAGGAAGTCGACCTCGGCGGCCGCGGCCAGCAGGGGCGCGTGGAACCACCGCCCGCCGAAGCCGTAGCCGACCAGGCCGAACCGCACCGCACCGGAGTCCATGGGTGCAGTCTGCCGTCTCAGCAGGGCAGGTCGTGGTCCAGCGGTCGGCCGTCGAGCTCGGTGACGAACTGGGCCAGGACGACGTCGCCCCCGCCGGTCAGCGCCGGCAGCCCGCACAGCTCGGCGGCACCCACCGGGTCCCGGGCGCCGGCCAGCCAGCTGTCGAGGTGGTGCAGGGAGGACCCCGGCGGCACCCAGCCGACGATCTCCCGCCACTGCAGCCCGGTGGAGTAGAGGCCGACCCGAGCACCGGTCCCGGTCAGGTAGGCCACCATGCCCTCCAGCGTCGCCCGGTTGTTCGCCAGTGCCGACGCCGAGCCCGTCTGCCAGGTGTTCATGGTCTCGACGTCGAGCCACCACACGAGGTCGGCCGGGACGACGGCGACCCCGGCCCGCGCGGCGGCGGGCAGCAGGAACGCGTGGATGTCGACCGAGGCCCGGGTGCTGCCGTAGACGAACGAGCAGGCCGGGCCGGCACCGCCGGTGCACTCGCCGTAGGGGCTGTCGCCGCTGCTGGGCCAGGTCGAGGGGACGGGGTCCAGCTGCCCCGGGTTGGCGGTGTTGACGTACACCTGCAGGCCCGGCGACCCCGGCAGCCCGGCCGCCCAGGTCAGCTGCTCGGCCAGGCACGGGTTGACGGTGGTGGCCACGCCCCCGTTGACGCCGACGACCCCGAACGCCGAGTCGGCCGGGAGCTCCTGGCCGCACTGCGGATAGGACACGTCGTGCCCGACCTCGGTGGACGCCCGGGCCAGCCCGGGCCCGGCGAGCACGCCCAGCAGCACCCCCGCCACGACGGCGAGCGCTCCCCGTCGAGCCCCCATGCGCCGAGACGGTACGCGGTCAGGCCGGACGGGCGTCGGCCTCCAGCACGTCCTGGGCGGAGACGACCACCAGCGGGTCCGGGGTGCCGACCAGGTCCTCGTCGCGACCGTCGTAGGGCAGCAGCGACAGCACGTGCCGCATGGCCTCCAGCCGGGCGCGCTTCTTGTCGTTGCTGCGCACCACCGTCCACGGTGCGTGGTCGGTGTCGGTGGCCGCGAAGACCGCCTCCTTGGCGCGCGTGTAGTCGTCCCACCGGTCCAGGGAGGCCAGGTCGGTGGGGGAGAGCTTCCACTGCCGCACCGGGTCGATCTGCCGGACGACGAACCGGGTGCGCTGCTCGCCGCGGGACACCGAGAACCACAGCTTGACCAGCAGCGTGCCGCTGTCGACCAGCATCCGCTCGAACTCCGGCGCCTGCCGGCAGAACAGCTCGTACTCCGCGTCGGTGCAGTAGCCCATCACCCGCTCGACGCCGCCGCGGTTGTACCAGGACCGGTCGAACAGGGCGATCTCGCCGGCGGCGGGGAGGTGGGCGACGTAGCGCTGGAAGTACCACTGGCCCCGCTCGCGCTCGGTGGGCTTGTCCAGCGCCACCACCCGGGCCCCGCGCGGGTTGAGGTGCTCGGTGAACCGCTTGATGGTGCCGCCCTTGCCCGCGGCGTCGCGGCCCTCGAAGACCACGACCAGCCGCTGGCCGGAGTCCTTGACCCAGCCCTGCATCTTCAGCAGCTCGATCTGCAGCCGACGCTTCTCGACCTCGTACTCCCGGCGGCCCAGCCGGACGGCGTAGGGGTAGTCCTCGCGCCAGGTCTCCACCCGGTTCCCCGCGGGGTCGAGCAGCTCGCGGTCGTCGTCCCAGTCCTCGTCGGAGTGCTCGTCGGGCAGCGGGGCCAGCTGCCACCCGGGGAGGTCGGCGAGGGGTGCGTCGTCGTCGGCGACGTAGCGGGGGGCGGCGGGCGCGTCGAGCGGGGTCACCGGGGCAGGGTGCGCCGGACGGACGTCGGCCGACCGGACCCGCGGTGAACCCGGGGTGAAACCTGCGGCCCGGCCCCCCACGGCCACGCGCTGTTCGCCGACCGGCCAGCGCCGGTCCCCCGGACGGCGACCCACCGCGTGCAGCGTCGCCGTCCGTGGACCCCCGACCACGGAGGAGACGACCGTGCACCTGGTCAGCAACCGCGTCCGCCACCAGGTCACGCACCGGACGGCGCCCTCGGCGGCGCACCGGACAGCGCACCGGACAGCGCACCCGACGGGCCCGCGCGTGCTCGTCGTGTCGGCCGGGGTGGGCGCCGGCCACGACGCCGCTGCTGCCGAGCTGGCCGCGCGCCTGCGGCTGGCCGGCGCCGCCGTGCACGTGCAGGACCTGCTGACCGCGCTGCCCGGTCCGCTGCGCCGGGTGGTCGGGGACGCCTACGGACCCTGCGTCAACCGGGCTCCGGCCGCCTTCGACCTGCTCGTGCGCAGCCTGGAGCGCGACGGCCTGCTCCGCCGGGCGGCCCGTCGCTCGGCCACCGCCGCCCGACCCGGGGTGCTCGGCTGGGTGTGCGGCACGGCCCCGGACGTCGTCGTCTCCACCCACCCGCTGGCCTCGCAGACCCTGGGCGACCTCCGGGCCGAGGGCGTCCTGCGGGCACCGGTGCTCACCTACCTGACCGACCCGGCTGTCCACCGCACGTGGGTCCACGAGGCCGTCGACGCCCACCTCACCGTCACCGGCGCCACCGCCCGGCACGGCGAGCAGCGCTACGGGCAGCCGATGACGGTCGCCGGCCCGCTGGTGCCGGCGCGCTTCGCCCAGCCCGTGCCCGCGGACCGCGCCGCGCGGCTGCGCGCCGGCCTGGGGCTGACCGACGCGTCCCCGGTGGCCCTCGTCGTGGCCGGTTCGCTCGGGCTGGGCGACGTGGCGACGACCGTGACCGACCTGATCGTGGGCGGCGCGGTGCCGGTGGTGCTCTGCGGGCGCAACGAGGCCCGGCGCGCGCGGCTGGCCGCCGTCCCCGGCGTGGTGGCGCTGGGCTGGCGGGACGACGTCCCCGACCTCATGGCGGTCGCCGACGTGCTGGTGCACAACGCCGGTGGCATGTCCTGCACCGAGGCGCTGGTGGCCGGGCTGCCGATGGTCACCCACCGGCCGATCCCCGGGCACGGCCGGGCCAACGCCGCGGTGCTGTCCGCTGCCGGGCTCGCGCCGTGGACGACGACCGCGCGCGAGCTCGGGGCGGCCGTCGCGTCGGCGGCCGCGCAGCCGCGCCGCCGGCAGCACCACCCCGACCCCGCCGCCTTCGTGCTCGACGTCGTGGGCGCCCGGGTGCCGGCGGCCGCGTGACCTCACGGTGAACAACGGGCGACAGGTGGTGCCGGGCGCGCAACCGGGCGCGGCCGACGCCGTTGGGCCCGGCATGGCCGATCTCTCCCGCCGTCGCTTCCTGCAGGTCACCGCCGCGGGTGGGGCCGGCGTGCTGCTGTCGACGTCCCTCGGGGCGACCCCGGCCCGGGCCGTACCCGGCGACCTGCGGGTGTACGTGCTCGTCACCGACGGGATGCGGCCCGACGAGGTGACGCCGGTGAGCACGCCGATGCTGTGGTCGCTGCAGCAGGCCGGGACGACGTTCCCCCACGCGCGGTCGCTGCCGGTGATGGAGACCATCCCCAACCACGTGATGATGATGACCGGGGTGCGGCCCGACCGGTCCGGCGTGCCGGCCAACGCGGTGTACGACCGCGCCGAGGGCGTCGTCCGGACCCTGGACCGGGCCGGTGACCTGAGGGCGCCCACGCTGCTGGAGCGGGTGGCCGCCACCGGCCGCACCACCGGCAGCGTGCTCAGCAAGGACTACCTGTACGGCGTGTTCGGCACCCGGGCCACGCACCGCTGGGAGCCCTTCCCGCTGCTGCCGGTCACCGGCCACGCCCCGGACGCCGCCACGATGGACGCCGCCGTCGCGATGGTCGACGAGTTCGACCCGGCCCTGGTGTTCGTCAACCTCGGCGACGTCGACCGCGTGGGCCACTCCGACGTCACCGGCCCCGTCGGCCTGCAGGCCGCGCGCCGGGCCGCGCTGCTCACCCAGGACGGCCAGGTGGCCCGGTTCGTGGCGCACCTGCAGGCCACCGGGCGGTGGGCGTCGTCGGTGCTGGTGGTGCTGGCCGACCACTCGATGGACTGGTCGGTGCCGACGAACGTGATCTCGCTGGACCTGGTGCTGCGCACCCGCCCCGACCTGCGGGCGAACGTGCAGATCGGCCAGAACGGAGGGGCCGACCTCGTCTACTGGACCGGCCCGGACGCCGCCCGCGCGGCCGGCCTGCGCGAGGTCGCCGACCTGGTGCGGGCGCACCCCGGCGTCCTGTCGGTGCAGCCGCCTGCGCAGCTGCGGCTGGGGCCCGAGGCCGGCGACCTGGTCGCCTACTGCCGGCCGGGGTGGCGGTTCAGCGACCCCACCGTGGTCAGCAACCCCATCCCCGGCAACCACGGGCACCCGGCGACCGAGCCGATCCCGTTCTTCGTGGCCGGCGGGCACCCCCGGGTGCGGCAGGGCGTCTCGACGGCACCGGCCCGCACGGTCGACGTCGCCCCCACCGTCGCGCACCTGTTCGGGCTGCGGCCGCCCGCGGGCGGTTGGGACGGCACGGCCCGCCGGGAGGCCTTCGGCCGCTGAGCCCCGGGCGCGGTGCGCGGGTGACGCCGGGGTGAGCCCTCCGGGCACACTCGGGCGGTGCCCAGCGACCTGACCGCCCGCCTCCGCGCCGCCGGGCTGACCGAGGTGGAGGAGGGGAGCCGGCGACGGGCCGAGTACAGCTCCGACGCCTCCAACCACCGGGTCGTGCCGGCCGCCGTCGCCCACCCCCGGCACGTCGACGAGGTCCTCGCCGCCCTCGGAGTCTGCCGCGACCTGGGCGTACCGCTGACCATGCGCGGGGGCGGCACCTCGATCGCCGGCAACGCGATCGGCGCGGGCCTGGTGCTGGACAGCTCGCGGCACCTCACCCGCATCGTGGACCTGGACCCCGGTGCCGGCACCGCCGTCGTCGAGCCCGGGGTGGTGCTGGACCGGATCACCGACGCCGGCGCCCCGTACGGACTGGCCTACGGCCCCGACCCGTCCACCCACTCGCGCGCCACGATCGGCGGCACCCTGGGCAACAACGCCTGCGGCGCCCACGCGATGAGCGCCGGGCGCGCCGCCGACACCGTCGTGTCGCTGCGGGTGGCCACCGCGGCGGGGGAGGTGTTCACCGCCGGGCCCGGGGCGGCCGGACCGGTCGACCTGTGGCCGGTGGTCGACGGTGCCCTGGCCGCGATCCGCACCGGGTCGGGCCGCTTCCGGCGGCAGGTCTCGGGCTACTCGCTGGAGCACCTGCTGCCTGAGAACGGGCGGCACGTGGGCCGCTTCCTGGCCGGCAGCGAGGGCACGCTCGCCGTCCTGCTGCAGGCCACGGTCTCGCTGGCCCGGGTGCCGGCGGCCACCGCCCTGGTCGTCCTGGGGTACCCGGACATGCCGGCGGCGGCCGACGCCGTCCCGGCGCTGCTGCCGCACGCACCCCGCGCGCTGGAGGGGATGGACGCCCGGCTCGTCGAGGTGGTGCGCCGGCGGCGCGGCGCCGCCGCGGTGCCGCACCTGCCCGAGGGTGCGGGCTGGCTGTTCGTCGAGGTGGCCGCCGAGACGCCGGGCGCCGCCCGGGACGCCGCGGCCCGGTTGGCCGCCGACGCCGGGGCGCTGGACTCCCTGGTGGTGACCGGGGCCGACGCGCTGCGGCTGTGGCGGATCCGGGAGGACGGCGCCGGGCTCGGTGGGCGCACCCCCGCCGGGGCGCCGGCCTGGCCCGGGTGGGAGGACGCCGCGGTCCCGCCCGAGCACCTGGGCGCCTACCTGCGGGACTTCCGCGGCCTGCTCGACGAGCACGGCCTGGACGCCCTCGTGTACGGGCACTTCGGCGACGGCTGCGTGCACGCCCGCATCGACTTCCCGCTGGCCGACCGGCCGCAGGTGCTGCGGGGGTTCGTCGAGGCCGCCGCCGAGGTGGTGGCCGGCTACGGCGGGTCGGTGTCCGGTGAGCACGGCGACGGCCGCGCCCGCAGCGAGCTGCTGCCCCGGATGTACGGCCCCGAGCTGCTGACGGCCTTCGCGGCGGTCAAGCACGCCTTCGACCCCGCCGGGCTGCTCAACCCCGGGGTCCTGGTCGACCCCGAACCCCTCGACGCCACGCTGCGGCTGCCCCGCGCGCACCCGCTCCCGGCCCGGGCGTTCGCGCTGGCCGCCGATGGCGGTGACCTGTCGGTGGCCGCGCACCGGTGCGTCGGGGTGGGGCGCTGCCGGGCCGACGCCACCGCGTCGGGTGCCGTGATGTGCCCGTCGTTCCTGGCCACCGGCGACGAGCGGGACTCCACCCGCGGTCGGGCCCGGGTGCTGCAGGAGGCCGCCAACGGCACCCTGGTCGGCGGGCTGGGCGCCCCCGAGGTGCTGGACTCCCTCGACCTGTGCCTGTCCTGCAAGGGCTGCGCGGTCGACTGCCCCGCCGGGGTGGACATGGCCACCTACAAGGCCGAGGTGCTGCACGCGCGGTACCGCCGCTGGTGGCGGCCGCGGACGCACTGGTCGCTGGGCTGGCTGCCGGCCACCGCCCGCTGGGCGGCCCGCGCGCCGCGGCTGGTGAACGCCGTCCTGGGGACGGCGGCCGGGGCCGCGGTGGCCCGGGCGGCCGGCGGGATCGACCGCGACCGCGCGCTGCCCCGGTTCGCCCCGGAGACCTTCCGCGCCTGGCACGCCCGGCAACCGGCGGGGGACGGCGACCCGGTGCTGTTGTTCGTCGACACGTTCACCGACCACTTCACGCCCGAGGTCGGCCGGGCCGCCGTGGCCGTGCTGGCCGACGCCGGGTACGCGGTCCAGCTGCCCGACCCGACGTGCTGCGGGCTGACCTGGATCTCCACCGGCCAGCTCGACACCGCCCGCGCCCGGCTCGCGGCCACCGTCGCCGCCCTGGACCGCGGGCTACCCGTGGTGGGCCTGGAACCCTCGTGCACCGCCGTGCTGCGCGGCGACGCCCACGAGCTGGTCCCCGGCCCCGCGGCCGAGCGGGTGGCCGCGGCCACGCACACCCTGGCCGAGCTGCTCACCGCCCGCGGTTGGACCCCGCCGGACCTCACCGGGGTGCGCGGCGTCGCCCAGCCGCACTGCCACCAGCACGCTGTCCTGGGGTGGGACGCCGACCGCGCGCTGCTGGCCGCGGCCGGGGCCGACGTCGCGGCGGTGGGCGGGTGCTGCGGCCTCGCCGGCAACTTCGGCGCCGAGGCCGGCCACCACGCGGTGTCCGTGGCGGTCGCCGAGACCGCGCTGCTGCCCGCCGTCCGGGCGGCCGGGCCGGGGGCGGCGGTGCTGGCCGACGGGTTCTCCTGCCGCACCCAGCTCGACCAGCTGGCCGGGGTGCGTGGCCGACACCTCGCGGAAGTGCTGGCGGAACGGTTGAACGCTTGACTAACATGGCGGCCATGCACATCGGCATCGACAGCTTCGTCGCGGCAGTGACCGACCCGACCACGGGCGAGGCCGTCGGCCCGCAGCAGCGGATGGCCGACCTGCTGGAGGAGATCGAGCTCGCCGACCGGGTGGGCCTGTACTCCTTCGGCATCGGCGAGCACCACCGGCCCGAGTACTACGACTCCGCGCCGGCGATCATCCTGGCTGCGGCCGCCGCCCGCACCGAGCGCATCCGGCTGGGGAGCGCGGTCACCGTGCTGTCGGCCGCCGACCCCGTGCGGGTGTTCCAGCAGTTCGCCACCCTCGACCTCCTCTCCGGCGGGCGCACCGACCTCGTCGTCGGCCGCGGCTCGTTCACCGAGGCCTTCCCGCTCTTCGGGCTGTCGCTGTCGGACTACGACAGCCTCTTCACCGAGAAGCTCGAGCTGCTGCTGCAGATCCGCGACGCCGAGCAGGTCACCTGGTCGGGCCGGCACCGCCCGGCGCTGTCCGGCCAGGGCGTCTACCCCCGCCCCGCGCAGGAGCGGCTGCCGATCTGGGTCGGCGTGGGCGGCAGCCCCGAGTCCTTCGCCCGGGCCGGCCTGCTCGGGCTGCCCCTGATGGTCGCGATCATCGGTGGGGAGCCCCGCCAGTTCGCCCCGCTGGTCGACCTCTACCGCCGGGCCGGCGCCCAGGCCGGGCACGCCCCCGAGAAACTGCAGGTCGGCCTGCACGTGTTCGGCTACGTCGCGGAGAGCACCCAGGCCGCCGCGGACACCATCTACCCCGGCTGGCACGAGATGTTCACGAAGGTCAGCCGCGAGCGCGGGTTCCGCCCGCCCACCCGCGCCCAGTTCGACGCCACCTCCGGCCCCGACGGCGCCTTCTTCATGGGTTCGCCGCAGACCGTGGCCGAGAAGATCCGGCGCATCGCCGACCAGCTCGGCGGGGTCGACCGCCTCTCGCTGCAGATGACCAACCCGCGGCTGGCCCACGCCGACCTGCTGCGCGGCATCGAGCTGCTGGGCACCGAGGTCGCCCCGCTGGTCGCCGACGCCTGAGTCGCCGTCCCCCCGAGTCACCGTCCCCCCTGAGTCACCGTCCCCCGAGTCACCGTCCCCCACCCGGGTGAGGGCGCCGGCACCGGCTCAAGCAGGTGTGCCCGGGCGTCGTAGTGCAGGCCGTGTGGACTCGACAACGGCGGTCCGCCCGGAACCGTCGGGGTACCCCGCTCTGGGCACTGCTGGTCGTCCTGGTGCTCGTACCGCTGAGCACCGTGGCGGCCTTCGCCGTCGTGCTGACCAGCCGCGCCCAGGACGAGGCCGCGGCGTCCAGCACCGCCGCGGCCCAGGTGCGCACCTACGGTCAGCTCGCGCGCGCCTCGGCGGCGGTGGACCAGGAACTGCTGGTCGTCGTGGCCCAGGCGACGCTCAGCAGCCCCGACGTCGCCGAGCGGCTGGGCATCACCCCGCAGTCGGCCCCCCTCCTGGCGGCGCTGGTGGCCGACGCACGGGCCCGGGTCCGCAGCGGAACCGACCGCGAGCTGTCCCTGGCCGCGGCGACCGGGGTCCCGGCCGCGGCCGTGGGGTCGGCCCGGTCGGCCATCGCCGAGCTGCGGGACCGCGTCGACGGGGGTGGGCCGCTGGACCTGGCGGCGCTGCGGTCCAGCTGGGTGGCCGTGGCCGACCAGCTGCGCGCCGAGCAGGACGTCGTGGTCGTCGCCGCCGCGAGCGCGGCCGGCAGCACGAGCACGGTGGCCGCGATCCGCGACGTGCGGGTGCTGGCCGACCTCGCGACCGCGCTCACCCCCGACGTCGTCGACTACCTGAGCTGGCTGCTCGATGCGCAGAGCCCCGAGGAAGCGCAGAGCCGGTGGGAGTGGCTGCGCAGCCACGCCGGCGTCATGCTCGCCCGGGAGTCCCTGGACACCATCGGCGACCCGGCGCTGCGCACCCAGGCCCTCCGGCTCGCCGGCACCGAGGACGCCGTCCAGGTGGCTGCCGTGCTGGACGCCGCCGCGACCGACGGTCCGGTGGTGCCGCCCCTGCCCCGGCTGCGCGCGCTGGTGGTCTCGGCCGATGCCGTGGCCGCGGAGACCATCGACCTGCTGGCCCGGGCAGTGGACGGGGCGGCAGCTTCGGCCGCGGCCGACGGGGCGGCGGCGGCCACCGAGCGCGACCGCACTGTGGTCGTCGCCGGCGGGGCGCTGGTCGGCACGGTGCTGCTGCTGTGGCTGCTCGGCCACCAGGTCACCCGGTCGTTGCGGCGGCTCTCGGAGCAGGCCGACGAGATCAGCCGGGGCCGGTTCGTCGACGTCGGGTCCGACGGACCCCGGGAGGTGCGGTCGGTGGGGCGCGCGCTGGGCTCGACGGTGGACTCGTTGCGCCGCATCCAGGACCAGGCCGCCGCGGTGGCCCGGGGCGACCTGGAGGCGCCGGTCCTCGGTGAGCCGCTGCCCGGACCGCTCGGCGCCGTGCTGCACGCCTCCGTCGAGCGCCTCGTGGACGCCTTCCGCACCCGCGATCGGCTGCAGGCCGCGCTCCGGCACGAGGCCGCGCACGACCCGCTGACGGACCTGCCCAACCGCGGCCAGGCCCTGCGGCTGACCACGGCTGCCCTGCACCGGGCCCGCCGGTCCGGCGCGGGCACGGGCCTGCTGTTCGTCGACCTCGACGGGTTCAAGGCGGTCAACGACCGCGCCGGGCACGCCGCCGGCGACGCCGTGCTGCGCACCGTCGGCGCCCGCATGCGCGAGGTGGTCCGGTCCGGGGACACCGTCTGCCGCCTCGGGGGCGACGAGTTCGTCGTCCTGGTGGAGGGGGTGCGCGACGTCGCGGAGCTGGTGCGGCTGGGCGAGCGCCTCGTCCGCGCGGTGTCCCGCCCGGTGGCGGTGGCCACCGCGTCGGGGTCGCGGCTCGTCGCCGTCGGTGCCAGCATCGGGGTCGCCCTGGCCCAGGACGGCGAGGTCGACGGCGACGAGCTGCTGGCCCGCGCCGACGCCGCCGTCTACCTGGCCAAGCACGCCGGCCGGGGGCGGGTGGAGGTCTTCGACGAGGGGCTGCGCAGCCACCTCGACGAGCGCCGGGACATCGAGGAGGGGTTGCGCCGGGGCCTGGCGGAGGGCGACGTGCGGGTGGTCTACCAGCCGGTGCTGGAGGTTCCGACCGGTGCCCTCCTCGGCTTCGAGGCGCTCCCGCGCTGGGACCGCCCCGGCGTGGGCGTGCTGACCCCCGAGACGTTCGTGCCGGTCGCGGAGCAGTCGGACCTGGTCTGCGAGCTGGACCGCTGGGTGCTGCGGGCCACCGTCGTCCAGCTGGCAGCCTGGCGGGCCGCTGCCGGTCTGGCCCTCGACGAGGCCGGGCCCGTCGTCTCGGTCAACGTCTCGGCGCGGTTCCTGGGCGACCCACGGGTGACCGACGTCGTCCTCGACGAGCTGGTGGCGGCCGGGGTGCCGGCGCGGTCGCTGGTGCTGGAGATCGGGGAGGCCGCAGTCGTCGAGTCACCGACCCTGCTGGACCGGTTGGCGGATCTGCGGGCTCTCGGCGTGCGGGTGGCCCTCGACGACTTCGGCTCCGGGACGACGTCCATCGGCGCACTGCGCCACCTCCCGGTGGATGCGTTGAAGGTCGACGGCCGGTCAGTCTCGAGCGACCCCGCTGACCAGCGGCTGGTCGCCCTCGTGGTCGCCGCCGCCCACGCCAGCGGGCTGACGGTGGTGGCCGAGGGGGTCGAGCGGGCCGACGTGCTCGACCGGTTGGCCGCCGACGCGTGCGACGCAGCCCAGGGCCACCACCTGTCGGCGCCCCTGACCCCGGACCGGGCCGGCGAGCTGTTCGGCGCCCGCACCGGCGAACCGGTGGGCTGACGGGCTACGTGCGGGGGAGGGCGAGCGCGGCGACCAGTCCGGCCGCCAGGACCGCGGCCGTGACGCCGAAGGCGAGCTGGTAGTCGACGGCGTCGGTGAGCGCGCCGGCGGCGAGCGGCCCGACGATGCCCCCGAGGTCCGACGCCATCTGGAAGACCGCGACCACGCGGCCGCCGCGGGCCGGGCTGACGTCGGCGACGAGCGCCGCCGGGGCACTGGCCAGCAGCGACGCGCCCAGGCCGAAGACCGCCATGGACACCAGGAAGACCGCGGTCGAGGGCGGGCCGGCCAACAGCGCGACCGACCCGGTGGCCAGCGTCGAGCCCAGGACGAGGGAGGGTCGTCGTCCCCAGCCGTCGACCATGCGGCCCGACCGCAGCAGGCCGACGGCCTGCGCGACCGACCCGACCAGCAGTCCGGCGCCGGCCCAGGCGACGGTGCGGCCGAGGTCCTCGGTGACGTACAGCGGGACGAGGGAGTTGCGGACGCCGAACAGCATCCAGCCGACGCCGAAGTTGGCCACCAGGGCGGCGACGTAGGCGCGGTTGCGCACGGCCGCGGCCAGCGGCAGCGGCGGTGCGGCCTGCGGCGTGTCGGGGTCGCCCGGGGCGGCGCGGTCGGGGGCCCGGAGGAGGGTCAGCGCGACGGCCCCGGCGACCAGCAGGAACCCTGCGTACAGCAGGAACGGCAGGCGCGGGGAGAGCGTGGCCAGCAGGCCACCGGCTGCCGGGCCGGCGATGCCGCCCAGGATGAAGCCGCCCTGGAAGGTCGCCGCCGACCGCCCTCGGTGCTGCGCGGGGGCCACCCGCAGCAGCAGGGACAGCGCCGACACCGTGAACATCGCGCTGCCGACGCCGCCGGCCGAGCGCAGCGCCAGGAACAGCGGGAAGTTGCCGACCAACCCGGCGGCGCCCGTGGTGACCGCCACGACGACCAGGCCGGCGGCGAGCACCGCGCGCTCGCCGAACCGCTCCACCAGTGCGCCGCCACCGAAGGCCGACACGAACCGGAAGAAGGCGAACGAGCTGACCGCCAGCCCGACTGCGGTGGTGCCGACGCCGAACGAGCGGACGAAGACCGGGATCGCCGGGGCGACGATGCCGAACCCGAGTGCCACCACGAAGGCGACGACCGCCAGTACGTGGACCTCGCGGGGCAACCGCTCCCTGCCCCCGTCGACCACGTGGCGATGCTCGCACGGTCAGTCGGTGGCGATGTCCCCCGGCTGGTCCCCGGGCTGCGGGAAGGCGTGGCGGTCAGGGGGCGAAGCAGCAGAACTCGTTGCCCTCGGGGTCGGCCAGCACGTCCCACTCGATGTCGCCGGCCCTCCAGTCGGTCAGCTCACCGTCGGCTCGCCGGTCGTCGCCGCGGACCAGGGTGGCGCCCAGGTCGAGGAGCCGCTGGGTGTCACCGACGACGTCGTGGTGCATGCGGTTCTTCACCACCTTCTCGTCGGCCACCGGCACGAGCCAGATCATCGGGCCGTGCCCTGCCGGGTCGACGATCGGCACCGGCCAGTCGACGGGGCGCACCCAGCCGTCGTCGGCCGGGTGCAGCTCGTCGCGGCGGACGTAACCCATGGCGGTGCACCACCAGTCGGCGAGTGCGTGGTGGTCACGGGCGTCGAGGCAGAGATCCTTGAACCGGGCGGGTGCGGTCATGGACCCACCCTGGCCGCTGTCGGCCGCGGCTGCGAGGTAGGAAGGCAGGGTGGCGACCTTCTGGTGTCTGCGGCCGGCCGACGACGACCACCTCGGGGTGTTGGCGACCTGCTGGGGTGCCCCGCCGGACGAGGTGCGCGACCCGGGCCGGGCCTGGGTGCAGGCCACCGGCCCGGGCGATGCGGCCGGCCCGCGCGTGGTGCAGCTGCACGGTCGGGTGCTGGCGGTTCTCGACCGGCCCGGCGAGGTGGCCCGGAGCTGAGTACCGCGGATGGTGGGGCTGCGCGGCTTGGTGCGGCCGAGGGCGAGGAGCCGGTCCTCAGCGCCGCTCCCGGTGCGGCCGCTGGGGCCCGAGGACGACCAGGCTGCACGCGTCCTGCACGGGGCCGTCCCTGCGCCCGACCTCGCTGCCGCGAGCCCGCTGCCGTCGGACGCCCTGCTGGCGGTGGGGATGCTCGACGGTGCCGACCTGGTGGGCATCGCGGCCCTCGTGGCCACACCGGCCGGGCCGCCGGAGATCAGTGTGCTGGTGGGACCCGGCGCCCGCGGGCGTGGGGCGGCGTCGGCGTTGGAGGGGGAGGTGCTGCGGCGGGCCGCCGGGCGGTGGGAGTGGGTGCAGCACCGCACTGTCGAGTCCGACCTGCCGTCGCGACGACTGGCTGCTCGGTGCGGGTTCCGGCTGGTGTCGGTCGAGCACCTGGTGCGCCCCGCGCCGTCCGACGACTGATCCAGGCAACGGCGTGCCCCCGGGGCGCCGGGTCGATCAGAACGGTGCGGGGTCGTCGTCCTGGTCCTGGTTCGAATCCGGGTTGGGGTCCTGGACGAGGTCGTGATCCAGGTCTGGGTCAGCCGGGGTGTCCCGGCCGGCACACGGGGCAGCGACGCTGCTCGGCGTGGGGAGCATGCCCGGTTCCCGGTCGGGGTCGTCGCTGGTGAGCAGGCCGGTGATGATCAGGTGGTCGATGCCGTGGCCCATGCCCGGCGGTCGGGTGGTGCGGGTGACGCCAGACGGTGTGGTCACCGACAGGACGCCGTCCGGGGTCATCTCGAACCGCCAGCCGGGCGCGAGGGTCTTGAGCCGGTGGTGCCGGCGGCACAGGGTGCAGAGGTTGCCGCACTCGGTCTCGCCGCCGTGGTGGTGGGCAACGACGTGGTCGGCGTCGGTCCAGATTGCGGGGCGGGAGCAGCCGGGATGGCGGCACCCGCGATCGCGGGCGGCGATGAACCGCCGCTGGGCAGCGGTCGGCCGGTAGGCCTTGGTCATGGGTGGGGCGTCGAGGACTGGACAGGCGCAGGCGGCCGTCGCCGGCGAGGACGCCGGGGACCCGGCCGGTGCGGTCGGCGGGGAGTGCAGCGGGCAGCCGCAGGTGGTGGCCCGGCGAAGTTCGGTTTCGGTGACGACGGCACGCAGCCGACCGCTGGCAGGGTCGGTGAGCGCGATGTCGAGCGATCCGGCGTCGGGGGCGTGCAGGTCGTCGAGGTCGGCATCGGACCACTGCCGGAGCAGCTCGCGCAGGTGTGCAGCCGTGATGGGCAGTCCGCCCACCGTGCCGTGCCGCTCGGGTGCACCCACCTCCGAGGCGTCGTCGGGGCCGGTGCCCGGTCGCGGGACGTCGTCGGGCCCGCTGCCCGGCTCCATGGTGTCGTCGGGGCAGGCGCCTGGATGTGCGGTGCCGGCCGCGGCCTGTGGCGGGAACAGGGACGGCAGCGGCGCATGGATGGTGATGTGCGCCGTCACCGGTGGCCGCGTGGTGTCCCACGCGCGCAGCAGCAGGTCGGCGGCGATCAGGGTGCGCAGCTGGCCGATCGGTCGGTCGTCACCGTCGGCCTTGCACATGCGGGCGTAGCGGTCGGTGGCGTCGCGGCACGCGGCGGCCGTGGCCGGGTCGAGCGGGACGACGAGGTCGGCGAGCCCGTCGCGGCGACCACGGACCTGGACGTCGGCCTCGCGCTCGGCCTGCTTGCGGGAGCGGTCGGCCGCGGCGGCGTCGTGCTCGAGCAGCAGCGCGGCCGTGCGGTTCTGCAGCCGGTAGGGACCTTCCCCGGAGATCGCCCAGGCCAGTGCCTCGGCCTCGACGGCGGCGATGACCTCGGCGGCGACCTCGGGCTGCTGCCAGCCGAGCACGGTCACCAGCGACCGGGCGCGAGCCAGGTCGATGCGGCCGTCGGCCAGGGCGTGCCACGTCGCCGGGAGCTGGTGCACCAGCACCAGCGCGGTGTTCGCGACCGTGTGCGCCCGCGTGCGCGACAGGTCCAGCACGGCTGCCACTTCGTCGACGAAGAACTCGCTGACCCCGGGGAACTCGCGCACCGGTGACCACCCCTCGACCGGGCCACCGGGGTGGTCCAGGTGCTCCCACAGGTCGGGACGGAGGTCGGCCAACCGTGCCACCACACCGACCTCGTAGGCGTCGAGGCGGGCGCGCAGGTCGGTGATGCGCTGCAGCTCCCCGGCGCACGCGACGTCGTCCAGCAGGCGTGGGGCGAGCACCTCGCACAGGCGCTGCGGCCGGTCGAGGACCTCGGTCGAGGTGGGTGGAGGCGGGCTGATGACGGCGACCTGCAGGGCCACCCCCAGCCGTGCCCTCGTCTCCATGACCTGCACGCTAGGGGAGGGGTACGACAATTCCGGGTCGACGGACGAGCCCGCACGACCACCGGCGGGTGCCGGCCCGGCGGCCTTCCGGGAGCACCTCGGGCGGCGGCGGACCGTGACTGCGGTGCCGCTCCGTCAGATCCGGCGGTTGCACCGGAGGTCGTTGCCGCGGACGGGCCGGGGACGGCACGATGCGGTACCCGACGGCTCCGGAGGCCCACGTGGATCGCACCGCCGACCAGCTCTCGACCACCGCCTCGCCGCGGCTGCTCCTGGCCGCGATGGCGGGCGGACTGCTCACGGGCGGGTTCGCCGCCTGGGCCTACTACGGCGACGCCTTCCGCGAGCTGTCGCACACGTTCGGTCTTTGGATCCTGCTCGTCGTGCTGGTCTCCGCCCGTCGACCGTGGCGGGCTGCGGTGGCCGCATCGGTCGTTGCGCTGGCGACCGCCGTCGTGGCCTTCTACGTCGGCAAGGACGTCATGTACGGGGTCGAGTACCCGGGCATGCCCTACGAGGTGAACACCTCGGTGCTCGTCGAGTGGCTGGTCCTCGCCGTCGTCGCGGGCACCGTGCTGGGGTGGGGTGCCAGCCACGTCGGGCAGCCCGGCCGCTGGGGCCCGGTGGCCACGGCCGGGGCGGTCGGGCTCCTGGTCGCCGACGCCGCGCGCCGCGCTGCCTGGTACGCGCCGGACCCTGCCGTCCTGGTCCTCGCCGCCGCGGCCGTGCTGGTCGTGCTGCGCATCGGGGCGAGGACGCCGGGCCAGCTCACGCGGACGGCGGCGTGGGTGCTGCCCAGCACCGTGGCGGGATTCCTGCTGGTCTCCGCGCCCGACGTCCTGGAACAGCTCCTCGCGACGGGCTCGCCGTGGTGAACCGCCCTCGCCGAGCCGTAGCCGTCGGCGGACACGGTGACGTCCCGCGCCCGGAGCACGGCACCATCCCACCCGTGAATCAGCCCTTCCGCACCGTCCTGCTGCCCGGGCGGCACCACGTCCTCACCCGGTTCCAGGCCGACTACTTGCACGCGCTGCTCGCCGGCCAGGTCACCGACACCGAGGGGGAGCCGGTCGAGATGGCCGAGGACGCCGTCGTCGTCTGGGCGGTGACGTCGGCCAACCACCGGGGCACCCGGCGCAACCCGGTCCCGGTCACCCGGCGCGAGGCCGCGATCGAGCGGTTCGCGCTGACCGAGGGCATCGAGAGCCTGGTGGTCGGCGTCGTCGACGTCGCACCCACCGAGCGGTTCGCCGAGCTGACCGTGAAGACCGTCGCGCACGAGACCGGCGGCCAGCGCACCCCGACACCGGCCGACACCGTCGTAGCCTGCTCGACGGCGGCGGTGATCGCGATGTACCGGGCGCTGGGCTTCCGCGTCGTCCCGGTGGAGGCCGGCCACCCCGACGACCCGGCTCGGCCCTGGGACGTCCTGGGCATGCTCGTGGCCGGCGACTAGACCTGGCGGGAGCTGGCCCACCCGGCGACGGTCTCGGTGTTCGACCGCTACGGACTGGCCGAGGCCACCCGGGTCGTCTGCACCGACCCGGTCGTGGGCGACGAGGGCGGGCTGACCGCCACCCGCGAGTACCGCTCGTACATCGCGGCGTTCGAGGCCGCCGCGCAGCGCAAGTGGGACCAGGCCCGACCGTGGATCCGGCCGGGGCGGATCGTGGACGTCGGCTGCGCGACCGGGGCGATGCTCGAGCTGGCCGCCGCCGAGCCGACCCTGCACGAGTCCGACCTCTACGGCGTCGAGGTGGCCCGGCACCTCTACGACGAGTGCGAGCACCGCAAGGCGCAGGGTGCGTTCGCGGCGAACCCGAACACCTTCTTCGTGCAGGCCAACGTGCTCAACGGGCCGGTGTTCCCACCAGGCACCGTCGACACCACGACCACCTTCGCGCTGACCCACGAGATCCTCAGCTACGGCGACGGCGTCCCCTCCCTGGAGCGGTTGGCCGCGCAGATCGCCGCGCAGACCGCGCCCGGCGGGGTCTGGGTCAACTCCGACGTCTGCGGCCCGGCCGGCGGCGACCGGGAGGTCCGCCTGCGGCTGCGGACGGACGACGGCGCGCGGCCCGCCGGCCCGGTCGACCTCGCCGCGCTGCCCGATCCGCAGGCGTACCTGGACGGCCTGTCCACCCGGGCGCGGTTCGACCAGTTCGCCGTCGACTTCCGCCGCGGGGCGGGGGTGCCGTACGCCTACCGCACCGACGGCGACGACGTCCTGCTGACCCTGGCCGACGCCATGGAGTTCCTGACCAAGCGCAGCTACACCGACAACTGGCTCAGCGAGACCCACGAGCGCTTCTGCGCCCTCGACGGCGAGGCCTGGACCCGGCTCGCGACCGACGCAGGCTTCGAGGTCGACCCGCGCTCGGGCCCGTGGCTCAACGAGTGGCTGGTCGAGAACGTGCTCGCCCCGGTCGCCCAGCTGCTCGACCCGGACACCGACGAGCAGCTGGACTGGCCCGACACCCACATCCTCCTGGTGGCCCGGCTGCCCGAGGGGCCCTAGGCCAGCGCCAGGGTCAGCTCCAGGACCGTCCGCGGGTCCTCCAACCGCTCGCCGAACAGCTCCCGCAGCTGGCCCATGCGGTAGCGGACGGTCTGCGGGTGCACGAACAGCTCCGCCGCGACCGCCTCGCGCCGGCCGTGGTGCAGCAACCAGGCGCGCAGGGTCTCGGTGAGCTTCTCCCGCGCACCGTCGGACAGGTCGTCGAGGGGAGCGAGGGCAGCCGCCCGCAGGTCGGCCAGGGCGTCCTCGTCGGCGTGCAGCACCAGGTCGGCGAGCCGCTGCTGGGTGTCCACCGGCGCTGCGCCGGGCGCGGTCGGGTCGAGCTCGAGGACCCGCGCCGCCCGCCGGTGGGAGGCTGCGGCGTCGGTCCATGGCCGCGGCGGGCCGACGACGGCCTCCTTCCCCTCCAGGGCCCGCAGCAGCGCGACCCGGCCCGACCCCTCCGCGTCCGGTACGAGCAGCACCGACACGTCGTCGTCCCCGGGTTGCAGGGTGCGCGGGTCCAGCATGGCCAGGGCACCGCGTACGCGGGCGGCCGGCAGCAGGACGGCGGTCAGGGTGGTCGGCGGCGTCCAGCCCGCGCGCGTGGCGAGCAGGGCGAGCTCGTCGGGTGCGGCGCCGGCCAGCAGCTGCTGGCCCAGCTTCTCCAGCAACCGGGCCTGCGCCCGGCCGGCGGTCTGCAGCTCGTCGCTGTGCCCGGCCACGCTGGCCGCGGTCAGGGCGTCGATGTAGGCGAAGACCAGCTCGGCGAAGCGGGCCAGCTGGGCCGCGGACAGCCCGGCCGCCACCGCCCGGTCGGCCAGGCCGCGGAAGGCGACGCGGGCGCCGACCCGGAACGCCGCCAGCAGCGCGTCCATCGACCGGCCACCGCGTGCCTCGCCGCGCCCCAGCCGGTAGGAGGCGTCCAACGCAGGCTGGATGGGGGTGTCGGCGGCGGCCGCCCCGCGCGTGGTGGCCAGCTCCAGGAATCCGCCCAGGGCCAGCTGGACCGCGCTCTCGATGGTCCTGCTCATGCCGTCGGTGTAGGCCCCGGCGTAGGCTGGCACCTCGGCGACGATGGTGGCCACCGTGGCCTCGGCGACCTGCGGCAGCTCACGGCGGATGGCGCGGGCCACCGTGGGGGACAGCGTGCGGGTCTCGGACACCGCCACCTCCTCGCTCACCGGGAAGTTCCCGGAATCGTTGTTCGCAGGAGGTGAAAACTACTCCTCGATTCACGTCGAGAGCACAGGTATTCACCCCCCGGCGCAGGACATCATCGATCCATGACGACGACCGGACCCGGGCTGCGCGACCGCGTGACGCGCCTCGTGGAGGCCGCCACCACCCCGCTGCTGCCCCGCGACTACCTCGACCTCTTCGCACCCCTGCGCAGCGGCGCCGACCTGCGCGGCAAGGTCGTCGCCAAGCGGCACGAGACCGCCGACGCCGTCACCGTCGTCATCCGGCCCGGCCGCGGCTGGCGCGAGCACGTGCCCGGCCAGTACATCCGCATCGGCGTCGACGTCGACGGCGTCCGGCAGTGGCGGGCCTACTCGCTCACCTCCGACCGCGCGGCCGCCGACGGCACCATCAGCATCTGCGTCAAGGCCATCCCCGACGGGAAGGTCAGCAACCACGTCGTCCGCGACCTGCGTCCGGGGACCGTCGTCCAGCTCGACCAGGCGACCGGCGAGTTCACCCTGCCCGGGCAGCGGCCTGCCAAGGCGCTGTTCGTCACCGCCGGCTCCGGCATCACCCCGGTGATGGGGATGCTGCGCAACCACCTCGACGAGCTGCCCGACGCGGTCCTGGTGCACTCGGCCCCCACGGCCGAGGACGTCGTGTTCGGTGCCGAGCTGCGCGCGATGGCGGCCGCCGGCCGGGTGCGGTTGGTCGAGCGGCACACCGACACCGACGGCTTCCTCAAGCCCGCCGAGCTGGCCGAGCTCGTGCCCGACCTGCACGAGCGGACCACCTGGGCGTGCGGCCCGGCCGGCCTGCTCGAGGCCCTGGAGGAGCACTGGGCCGCCGAAGGCATCGCCGACCAGCTGCTCATCGAGCAGTTCCGGCCGCGCGTGCAGGTCACCGGCGAGGGCGGCTCAGTCACCTACAACAGGACCGGCACCACCGTGGAGTCCGACGGCGCGACGCCGATCCTGGACGCCGCCGAGGAGGCCGGGCTCATCATGCCCAGCGGCTGCCGCATGGGCATCTGCTACGGCTGCGTCCTCCCGCTGCGCGAGGGCGCCGTCCGCGACATCCGCAACGGCGAACTCACCGTCGCTGCCCCCGGCGACGGGGTGCTGGTGCAGACCTGCATCAGCGCCGCCGCCGGCGCCTGCGACATCGACCACTGACCACCGTCCCCGACGACGAGGAGAAGCACGTGACCGCCCTGCAGAAGAAGTCCGAGAACCCGGTCGCCCACCTGTCGGCCTCCGACGTCGAGGAGATCGGCCGTCGGCTCGACGCCATCCGCCAGGAGGTCGTCGACAGCCGCGGCGCCGACGACGCGGCCTACATCCGCAAGGTCATCGACGTGCAGCGCAAGATCGAGCTGGCCAGCCGGGCCGTGCTGCTGCTCAGCAAGTTCCCCCCGGCCTGGGTCCTGGGGACCGCGGGCCTGAGCGTGGCCAAGATCCTCGAGAACATGGAGATCGGGCACAACATCCTGCACGGGCAGTGGGACTGGATGCGCGACCCCAAGATCCACTCCACGACGTGGGAGTGGGACATGGCCAGCCCCGCCGAGCAGTGGAAGCACTCGCACAACGAGTTGCACCACACGTACACCAACGTGATCGGCAAGGACAACGACCTCGGCTACGGCATCATGCGGGTCGACGAGGACCAGAAGTGGATCCCGCTCTACCTGGCCCAGCCGCTCTGGAACTTCGTCAACGCCTGCTTCTTCGAGTACGGCATCGCGGCCTACGACCTGGAGCTGGGCAAGAACCTCTCCACCCCGGCCCGCCGCAACGACCCGAAGTTCCGCGCCGCCGCCAAGCAGGTGCTGGGCAAGATCCGCAAGCAGGCCACCAAGGACTACCTGGTGCACCCGGCGCTGTCGGGCCCCAGCTTCGTACCCACCCTGGCCGCGAACTTCGTGGCCAACCTGGTGCGCAACCTGTGGTCGCACTCGGTGATCATGTGCGGGCACTTCCCCGAGGGCGTCGAGACCTACGAGAAGACCTCGATCGAGGGCGAGACGCGCGGTGAGTGGTACCTGCGCCAGATGCTGGGCTCGGCGAACATCTCGGGCTCTGCGGCCATGCACATCATGACCGGCAACCTGTCGCACCAGGTGGAGCACCACCTGTTCCCCGACCTGCCCAGCAACCGGTACGCCGAGATCGCGCCGAAGGTGAAGGCGATCTTCGACGAGTACGGCCTGCGCTACCACACCGCGCCGCTGCCCCAGCAGGTCGCGAGCGCGTGGCACAAGGTCTTCCGGCTCTCGCTGCCCAACGGCTGGCTGGCCGCGACCAACGCCAAGAACCTGCCGCAGCAGCTGGGCCTGCTCTACAAGCTCACCACCGGTGGGCCCAAGGTGCGCCGGGTCCACGACCGCGCGCAGCGCATCGCGGCCACCCGCGCCCGCCAGGCCGCGCATGCCGCGGAGGCAGCGGAGCTCGCCCCCGCCGCCTGAGTCAGCGTCGTCCGCGGACCGAGCGGTAGGTGTTCCTGCCCCCTCGGTACGCGGCCCTGACCTGGCCCAGCCAGTAGCAGACGTAGCCCCCGCCGAGCACCCCCAGCGCCAGGCCCGTCGCGAACGCGTCGTCCATCGCACACCCCCCGGAACTCCACCGTCTCGGTGGAGGGGCAAGTGTGCGTGCGGCTGGGCTGCACCTGCCACCCAGAACACCACGGAGCCCCGTACCGCGATCGCGGTACGGGGCTCCGTGACGTTCCGTGACGGCTGCGGTGCAGGCACCGCGGCCCTCGTCAGAGGTGGAGCAGCGAGCCCTGCTCGTCGTGGGCGTGCGCGGTCGGGTCGTCCAGCCACACGCCGCCGTCGGCCAGGTAGCGGAAGCGGACCTGCTCGCCGACGGGGAGCTTGACCACGATGCTGCGGGTGCCGTTGCTGCGCTTCTTCAGCGTGTGGGTGCCCGGCGTCCAGCCGTTGAAGTCGCCGACGACGGAGACGGGGCCGGTGACGGCCTCCTCGGCGAGGGCGAAGGTGACGGCGACGTCGGCGGGGGACTTCTTCAGACGGATCACGGTGTACTCCGGGGTGTGCGGTGGGCTCGGGGCGTGCGGTCCGGGCTTCGGCGGCCGGTCCTGCGGGGGCGTGCCCAGCAACCTAGGGACGGCGGGCGGACCGGTCCGCTCGCCACACCGGTGACCCGGCCGATCTGGGACCTGTGGGACGGGTGGGGCGCGCGGGCTACCGTCCGCGGCGTGCCCGTCGTCGTCGAACCCGCGCAGCCCACCGACTTCCCGGCCATCGCCGACCTCACGGTCACCACCTACACGTCGCAGGGCTGGGCGCCGCCGGACTACCAGGAGAAGCTGGCCGACGTCGCCGGCCGCGCCGCGCAGGCCGAGCTGCTGGTCGCCCGGCTCGCCGGCGGCGGGGACGCCGGGGACGGCGGGGACGGCGGGGACGGCGGGGACGGTGCGGTCGTGGGCAGCGTGGCGCTCGTGCTGGACGGCGCGTTCGGGGAGGTGATCGACGGCCCGCACGAGGCGGCCTTCCGGATGCTCGTCGTGGACAGCGCGGTGCGCGGACGCGGGATCGGCGAGGCGCTGGTGCGGGCCTGCCTGCGCCGCGCCGTCCATGCCGGCAAGACCGCGATGGTGCTGTCGACCGACCCGCGGATGCACACCGCGCACCGGCTCTACGAGCGGCTGGGCTTCACCCGTCTCCCCGAGCGCGACTGGTCGCCGGTCCCCGGTACCGACCTGATGGTCTACCGCCGCGACCTGCCCTGACCGACCCGCTCAGAACGCGTAGCGCACGGTCAGCCAGGGGGCGTGCGCCGCGATCAGCCCGCGCAGCCGGGCCACCGCGGCCCGCTTGACGTCGGCCCGGTACCGCACGTTGGTCTGGCCGTTCTGGGAGGTCTTCGCCTCCTGGAGGTCCAGACGCCACAGCACGGCCTCGGCCTGCGGGTGCCAGCCCAGGTTGACCTCGTGCAGGGCCTCGTTGTGGGTCAGCATGATCACCTCGGCGGCGGCCTGGGCCCGGGTCGCCGGGGACAGGACGTCGGACAGCTGCTGCAGCAGCGCCGTCCAGTCCGCTTCCCACCCCGGGCGCAGCACGACGGGGGAGAGGTTGAGGTGCACCTCGTAGCCGGCGGCGACGAAGTCGTCGGCCGCGGCGATCCGCTCGGCGACCCGGCTCGTGCGGACGTCGAGGAGCAGCGCGTCGGCGTCGGGCATGACGGAGAACCGGACGCGGGTGCGCCCGCGCGGGTCGAGGTCGAGCAGCTGCCGGTTGACCCACTTGGTGGCGAAGGACGCCTTCGCCGTGGGCAGGTCGGCGAACAGGGCGACCAGGTCAGCCACGTTGTCGCTGACCACCGCGTCGACCGAGCAGTCGCCGTTCTCGCCGATGTCGTAGACCCACGCCGCGGGGTCGCACTGGTCGGGCTCGGGCTTGGGTCCCAGCTTGGCGACGTGCCGGCGCAGGTGCGCGGTGATCTGCTCGATGTTGGTGAACACGGTGATCGGGTTGGCGTAACCCTTGCGGCGCGGCACGTAGCAGTAGGCGCAGGCCATCGCGCAGCCGTTGGCCGCCGAGGGGGCGATCCAGTTCGCCGACCGGCCGTTCTCCCGGGTGGCGATGGACTTCTTCACCCCGAGCACCAGGGTCTCGGTCTTCACCCGCACCCAGCGCTCGACGTTCCCCGCGTTGCCGTGCAGCTCGGGGACACCCCAGTGGCTGGCCACCTCGACCACCTCGGCGGCGGGGAAGCGGGCGAGCACCTGCCGGCCCCGCGGGGAGGCCGCGGCGGCGGGTTCGGCGTAGATCCGCCGCACCTGGAGCAGGCGGTTCTCCACCGGCGTCTCGGCGGCCCGGGCCTCGGCGTCGTCCAGCTCGTCGAACAGGCTCGGCTGGGTCACCGCTGCACCCTGCCCGCCCGGGCTCAGGTCAACACGTCGACGACGAGCCACGCGTTCAGCGTGGTCACCGCGACGGCGACCAGGACGGCGGCCGCCGTCGTCACCCGGCGGTTCACCCAGGCCCCCATGACCGAGCGGCGGGCGGTCAGCCACACCAGGGGCACCAGCGCGAACGGGATGCCGAAGCTCAGCACCACCTGCGACCACACCAGCGCCGTCGTGGGGTCCGCTCCCCACATCAGCAGGCCCACGGCCGGGGCGACGGTGATCGTCCGGCGCAGCAGCACCGGGATGTGCCGCCGCAGGAACCCGGCCATCACCACCTGGCCGGCGTGCGTGCCCACCGAGGACGCCGCGAAGCCCGACGCCAGCAGCGCCAGGGCGAACGCGACCGAGGCGCCCTGGCCCGAGCGCTCGGCCAGCCCGGCGTACACGCTCTCCAGGGTCTGGTCACCCTGGCCGGCGAACAGCCCGGCGGCCACGACCAGCAGCACCGCGTTGACCAGCCCGGCGAGCACCATGGCCAGCAGGACGTCGAGCCGCTGGGCCCGCAGCAGCCGGCCTCGCCCGGCCCGGGTGCGCCCGGCGGTCACCGCGTCCCCGTAGCGGCCCGGGGTGAGCGCGGAGTGCACGAGGACCACGTGCGGCATCACGGTGGCGCCCAGGATGCCGACGGCGAGCACCGCGGCGTCGCCCGACAGCGGCGTGGGGGCGAGCCCCGCGACCACGCCGGCCGGGTCGACGCCGGCATCCACCATCGTGTAGCCGAACCCGGCGGCGATCACCAGCAGGCACCCGGTGACCGCCCGCTCGAAGGGTCGGTGACCGAAGCGCTGCAGCCCGAGCAGCGCGAACGCGACCCCGGCCGTGAGCAGGCCGCCGACCGGCAGCGGGACGCCGAAGAGCAGGTGGAGCGCGTCGGCTCCGCCGACGATCTCGGCCAGGTCGGTGGCTATCGCCACGACCTCGGCCTGCGCCCACAGCAGGCGGGTCACCGGCGTGGGGAGGGTCAGCCGGCACAGCGTCGCCAGGTCGCGTCCGGTCGCCACGCCGAGCTTGGCGGTGAGCGTCTGCACCAGGACGGCGAGCACGTTGGCCGCCACCACCACCCACAGCAGCGTGTAGCCGAACGACGCCCCGGCCGTCGCGTTGGTGGCCACGTTCCCCGGGTCGACGTAGGCGATCGCGGCGACGAAGGCCGGACCGAGCATCGGCCACAGCCGGGCCCGCCGGGCTGCCCGCGCGGACGACGGGGGTCGCGGTGGCGTGGCGGGCGGCAGCGTGGCGGCCTCGACGCGGCTGAGGAACACGTGCTGTCCGTGCCCCCGCCGAGGGCCCGCGCGGGCCGTGGCCTGGCCCGGCCGGGCCAAACGTCCGGTGCGTCTTCTGGCCCGGCCGGGCCAAGGTCGCCGCCCGGGTGGCCGGGTCGGGCGCGGTGCGGTGGGCTCAGGGAGTACCCCGAGGTCCAGCCCGCGGCCGTCCTGCCCCCCACGACGCCGAGGACCCCCGATGCCGCCACCCCGGCCCCCGTGCCCCGCCTCAGTGCTGCGGGTCCAGCCCCACCCGACCGGCCAGCGCCGCCGCCTCGGTGCGGCTGGAGACCCGCAGCTGACGCAGCAGACCGGCCACCAGCCGCTTCGCGGTGCGCTCGGAGACGTGCAGGGACAGGGCGATGTCCACCGTCGACGTCCCGGCCGCGACCAACCGCCACAGCCGCCGGTCGTCGGCGGACAGCCGGCCCAGGACGCCCTGGTCCTCCCGGGGCGCGGCGTCGGCCAGCATCCGGCGCAGCAGCGTCACCGGCACCACCGACCACCCCTGCAGCAGGGCGAGCAGCGGGGGCACCAGGGCCTCCGGGTCGCTGGTCTTGGGCAGGAAGGCCTCGGCGCCGGCGTGCAGGGCCTCGAGCTGCTCGTCCTCGTCGGGGGTGCCCGACAGGGCCACGACGCGCACGGCCGGCGCGGTGCGGCGGATGGCCTGGATGGCCCGGACGCCGCCGGGCGGGGGCATGGACAGGTCCACGAGCGCCAGGTCGGCCTGCGCGCGGCGCACCAGGGTCGCCGCCGCCGATGCGTCGTCGGTCGTGCCGACCACGCGCACCCGGCCACCGCTGACCGTGGGCAGCAGCGCGGCCAGGCCGCGGCTGAACAGGGCGTGGTCGTCGACCAGGACGACATCGACGGGCGGGCTGTCGACGGGCGGGGTCTCGGGGTGCGGGTCCATTCCTCACCTGGGTGTCCGGGCGCCCTCCGGCGGGGCTGGCCGGGGGCGTCGGGGGAGGTGTATCCGTGACGATCGGTCTCGACACCCCGTCTGCCGCCCCGCGCTGGCGCCCCCGCTGGCACACCCGGCTGCGCCGCGGCGCGGCACCCGCGGTCAGCACCGAGGACGCCGTCCTGCGGGCGCTGTGCCACGACCTCGGCACCCCGCTGGCGTCGCTGCGGGCCCTGCTCGCGCACCTCGACGACCGGGGTCGCGTGGCCGACCCCGGTAGCGATCCCGGCGCCGGCCTCGGTAACGATCCCGGCGCCGACCTCGGTAGCGACCACGGCGCCGACCTCGGGGCGGACCTCGCTGAGCTGGCGCTGGCCCAGGCCGACAGCCTGGTGTCGATGCTGCGCACCGCCGTGGCCACCGGCGGGGCGCTGCCCGGTGGTTGGCCCCGCCCGCTGACCGACGTCGTCCGGGCCAGCCTGCAGGCCTCCGGGCTGCCCGCCCGGCAGGTGAGGCTGGCGATGGCCCCCGACGCGGCCGTGGTGCCGGTCGGCGACGCGCGGGTGCAGCGGATCCTCACCAACCTGCTGGAGAACGCGTACCGGCACGGCGCGGGGCGCTCGGTCGTGCTCGCGGTGGGTGCCCGGCACGGGTGGGCCCGGCTGGTGGTGACCCAGGACGGCGTCCCCGACCGGGTGGTGGCGCACCTGCAGGCCGACCGGCCCCCGACCGACCTCACCGGTCTCGGGCTCTGGTCGGTGCAGCGGCAGACCCGCGAACTGGGCGGCCACGTGGCGTGCATCCGGGACGAGGCGGGCCTCAGCGTCGTGGTCGACCTGCCCGACCGGTGAGGCGGGCCCGCGGGGGCCACCGGTCGGCCCCGGCGGGCCAGCGGGGGTGGGGAGGAAGGGGTCGAGGCCGCGTCGCGGTGCACGACACCCCACCCCGAGCACCACACCCAGCATCGAGGAGACCCCGTGTTCACCCACACCCACGCCCTGCAGTTCGAGGCCAAGCCCGATGGTCCCGACGCCGACTTCGCGCGCAAGATGCAGGAGGTCCTCGGTGGCCAGTGGGGCGAGATGACCGTCGCCACCCAGTACCTGCTGCAGGGCTGGAACTGCCGACTGCCCGGCAAGTACAAGGACATGCTGCTGGCGATCGGCACCGAGGAGCTCGCCCACGTCGAGATGATCGTGACGATGATCGACCGGCTGCTGGACCACGCGCCGCTCAAGCCCGACGCCGCCGACCGCACCAAGGAGGCCGCGGCCGGGTACGGCCAGCACAACCCGCAGCACCTCATCGCCAACGGCTCGGGTGCCTCCTACATGGACAGCATGGGCAACCCCTGGACCGGGGCCTACGTCACCGCCAGCGGCAACCTGTTCGCCGACTTCTCCTACAACGCCACCGCCGAGATGCAGGGCCGCCTGCAGGTCGCGCGGCTGTGGAACATGACCGACGACCACGGCGTGAAGGACCTGCTCCGCTTCCTGCTCACCCGCGACCACATGCACCAGCAGCAGTGGCTGGCGGCGATGGAGGAGCTCAAGGCCGACGGCCTGGACGGCATCCCGGTGCCCGAGGCGTTCCCGCTCGACGAGGAGCTGCCGGAGTTCGCACACGTGTTCATCGACGCCTCCGACGGCCCGGACGCCGCGAACGGGCGCTGGGCGAACGGCCCGGCGCTCGACGGCAGCGACGCGACCCTCTCGGCGGCGCCGATCGCCGCGCACGCGGACGCGCCGATCCTCCCGCCGGGCGACCCCCGCCTGTTCGGCACCCCGCCGGTGCCGGGTGAGTCCCTCCTGCAGAAGGCCAAGGACGCCCTGAAGTAGCCCCCCCGGGCCTGCCGCCCGGCAGGCCCGGGCCACCCCGCAGGACCCACCACCACCGACGACGAGGTGCTCGCCGTGCTGCCCAGCCCCCGCTCCCTGCCCCTGCTGCTGACGCTGCTGCTCGCGGCGCTCGTCGCCGTCGTCGTCCCCGGCGTGCCGCCGCTGGCCGGCCTCGTCGTGGCCGCCGGACTGCTGCACCGACTGGCCGTCGGCCGCCACCACCGGCACCACCGGCACCACCGGCACCACCGGCCGCGCCGGGCCACCGCGCCGGCCGCTGTGCCGGCCGCCCCCTGACCCACCCGCACACCCAGGAGGAACCCATGTCCCACTCCCTCGACACCCCCAACGGCTCGGGAGGCACACCCGGCAGCCGCGACCGCAGCACGACCGACGTCGCGAAGGGCCAGGCCGCCGAGGTCGGCCACACCGCAGCCGGGGCCGGCCAGCAGGTCGCCGGCACGGCCGCCGACCAGGCCAAGCAGGTCGCGGGCGAGGCCCGCCGGCAGGCGAACGACCTGCTCGAGCAGGGCCGCGGCCAGGCCACCGAGCAGGCCCGCGCCGGTCAGCAGAAGGCGGCCGAGAGCCTCGGCGCGCTGGCCGACGAGCTGCGCTCGCTCACGAACGGCGAGGGCGGCTCCGGGCCGGCCACCGACCTGCTCCGCCAGGCCACCGACCGGGTCGAGGGCCTGGCCGGGCACCTGCGCGACCGGGAGCCCGGTGACCTGCTCGAGGACGCCCGCCGGTTCGCCCGACGCCGTCCGGGCGCCTTCCTGCTCGGCGCCGCCGTGGCCGGGGTGCTCGCCGGCCGGCTCACCAGCGGCGTCGTCGCCGCGCACAAGGAGGGCATCGCCCCGAGCAGCTCCGGCAGCTCCGACGGCGCGGCCACCCCCGGCGGGCAGCCGGAGCACGCGGTCAGCACCGGCACCGGCCCGCTCCCCGGCGAGGACGACGTCCGGGCCGTCCCGGCCGCACCCCCGGCGGCGTCGACGGGCCCCGGGTACGACCCGGTCACGGGCTACAGCCCCGTCCCGCCCTCGCCGTACAGCGGTGGCCAGGCATGACCGGCCCCGACCCACGGGAGGACCGTCCCGACGTCGAGGGCACCCCGGTCGGCGAGCTGATCGGCGAGGTCAGCCGCGACCTGTCCACGCTCGTGCGGCAAGAGCTCGCCCTGGCCAGGGCCGAGCTCACCGCGGAGGCCAAGAAGGCCGGCGTCGGTGCCGGCATGCTCGGCGGGGCCGGCTACGCCGGCCACCTGACCGTGCTGTCCCTGAGCCTCGCCCTCTGGGCCGGGCTGGCCAGCGCCATCCGGGCCGGCTGGGCCGCACTCGTCGTGGCGGCGATCTGGGCCGTCGTCGCCGCCGTGCTGTTCGTGGTCGGCCGCGGCCGGCTGAAGGGCGTGGACCCCAAGCCCGAGCGGACGGTGGAGACCCTGCAGCGGGTCCCCGATGCCGTCACCCCCCGTTCCTGACACCCGAGGAGACCCCGTCATGACCAGCAGCAACGACCCCGACGTCATCCGGCAGCAGATCGAGGACACCCGTGCCGACCTCGGCCACGACGTCGACGCGCTCAACGAGAAGGTCAACCCGGCCCGGGTGGTCGACCGCCGGGTCACCCGGACCAAGCAGGCCGTGGACGACCTGCGCGGCCGGGTCTTCGGCTCGGACTCCCCGTCCAGCTCCTCCGCCGGCGGGGTGACCGCCCGGGCCCACGACGCCGCCCAGGGGGTGGCGCAGGCGCCCGACGCCGCCGTCCAGGGCACCCGGGGCAACCCGGTGGCCGCCGGCCTGATCGCCTTCGGGGTCGGTTGGCTGGTGTCCTCCCTGCTGCCGACCAGCCAGCGCGAGAAGGAGCTCGCCGCCCAGGCCGAGCAGGCCGCGCAGCCGCTGGTGGAGGACGTCAAGCAGGTCGCCCAGGACGCCGCGGAGCAGCTGCAGCCCGCCGCCCAGGAGGCGGCGCAGTCCGTGCAGGGCACCGCGACCCAGGCCGTGCAGGCGGTGAAGGAGGAGGGCCAGTCCGCCGCGGGGGACGTGCAGGGCCAGGCCCAGCAGGCCCGCCGGGACGTGCAGGACTCCCGGTGAGCAGCGCGGTGAGCGGCCCGCTGCGGCAGGTGCTCGGCAAGGCTGCCCAGCTCGGCGGGGCGGCGCTGGGCACGCTGCAGCACACCCGCATCCCCGGCGTCGGGCAGGCCTCGACCACCGAGCCCGCCGACGTGGCCGCCCGGCGGTGGCGGGCGGTGACGGTGTTCCGGGACGACCTCGCGGGTCCGTTCCCCGAGCTGGAGGCGTTGGGCCCGGACCTGGAGGTGCGCATGCAGCCGGCCCCCGGCGGTCGCGGGACGGAGCTGTACGGCAGGTTCCACGGTTCACCCACCGAGGACCAGGTCGGCGAGCTCCGGGCGGCCCTGCGGCGCACCAAGCAGCTGGCCGAGGTGGGGGAGGTGCTGCGCGTCGACCCCCAGCCGCACGGCAGGAGGACGCCCACGCCGCAGGGCGCCGCACTGGAGGGCGCGGCGGCGCAGGCCCCGAAGGAGGGCGTGCTGTGAGGGCGGCGGTGTGGGCCGGGGTCAACGAGGTCGCGGTCGAGGACGTCCCCGAGCCGCAGCTGCTCAACGACCACGACGTCCTGCTGCAGATCCACCAGACGGTCACCTGCGGGTCGGACCTGCACCTCATCGGCGGGTACATCCCGGCGATGCGGGCCGGCGACGTCCTGGGCCACGAGTTCCTCGGCACCGTCGTGGAGCGCGGCAGGGCCGTGACGAAGGTGCAGGTGGGGGACCGGGTCGTCGTCCCGTCCTTCGTCGCCTGCGGGAACTGCTGGTACTGCTCGCAGGAGCTCTACTCCCTGTGCGACAACGGCAACCCCGACCCCGGCATCACCGAGGGCCTGTGGGGGCAGAGCCCGGGCGGCTGCTTCGGCTACTCCCACGCGATGGGCGGCTACGCCGGCAGCCACGCGGAGTACATGCGGGTGCCCTACGCCGACGTCGGGTGCTTCGTCGTGCCGGACGGGGTGTCCGACACCCGCGCGCTGTTCGCCTCGGACTCGGTGACCACCGGGTGGACCGGTGCGCACCTGGGCGGCACGCAGCCCGGGGACGTCGTCGCGGTGTGGGGTGCCGGCGCGGTGGGCCAGATGGCCGCGCGGGCGGCGATGCTCCTGGGCGCCGAGCAGGTGGTGGTCATCGACCGGCTGCCCGAGCGGCTGGCGCAGGTGCGCCAGCACATCGGCGCCGAGGCGGTGGACTACACGACCACCGACGTCGTCGCCGAGCTCCGGGAGCGGACCGGCGGCCGGGGGCCCGACGTGTGCATCGAGGCGGTCGGCATGGAGGCGCACAGCACCGGGGTGCAGGGTGCCTTCGACCAGGTCAAGCAGCAGCTGCGGCTGCAGACCGACCGGCCCTCGGCGGTGCGGGAGGCGATCCGGGCCTGCCGCAAGGGCGGCAGCGTGTTCGTGCTCGGCGTCTACGCCGGCATGGTCGACAAGTTCCCGCTCGGCGCCCTGATGAACAAGGGGCTCACCGTGCGCGGGGCGCAGCAGCACGGCCAGCGCTACGTGCCCGAGATCCTCCGCCACATGGAGAGCGGAGCGCTCACCACCGAGCACCTGGCCACCCACACGATGCCGCTCTCCCAGGCGGCGGAGGGCTACCGGATCTTCAAGGAGAAGGAGGACGGCTGCGTGCGCACGGTCTTCGACCCGACGGGGTAGCCGACCGGGCTCAGGCGTCGGCCCACGACCGCACCACCGCGACGTCGAGGGGGAAGTCGACCGGGAAGTCGCCGAACAGCAACCGGCCGGCCTCGTCGGCCGCGGCGCGCACCGCGGCCACCACCTCGTCGGCCAGTGCGGTCGGGGTGTGCACCACCACCTCGTCGTGCAGGAAGAACACCAGGTGTGGTCGGTCGGTGAGCGGGCCCGAGCCCAGGTGCCACAGCCGGTTGCGCAGGTCGGCCAGCCAGCAGGACGCCCACTCGGCGCCGGTGCCCTGCACGACGAAGTTGCGCGTGAACCGACCCCAGGAGCGCCGGCGCGCGTCCGCGGCCCGGCCGGCGGCGGGGTCGTCACCGCCCCCGCCGAAGGGCCCCGGGCGCGGGGAGCCGCGACCCAGCAGCGTCGTCACCACCTCGCCGCGCTCACCGTCCCGCGCGGCCTGCTCGACCAGGCCGAGCGCGGCGGGGTACCGGCGGGCGATCCGCGGCAGCAGGACGCCGCTCTCGCCGCGGGTGCCCCCGTAGAGCGCGCCGATGATGCCCACCTTGGCCTGCGCGCGGGTGGCGACCACGCCGGCGTCCACGATCCCCTGGTAGAGGTCCCGGGCCCGGGCGGCCTGCGCCATCGCGGCGTCCCGGCTCATCCCGGCCAGCACCCGGGGCTCGAGCTGGGCGACGTCGGCGACGACGAACCGCCAGCCCTCGTCGGCCACCGCCGCACCGCGCAGCTGCGCCGGGGCGCTGAGCGCTCCACCGCCCTGGGCCGCCCACCGGCCGGTGACCACGCCGCCGGGCAGCAGCACCGGGCGGAAGCGGCCGTCGCGCACCCAGGTCTCCAGCCACGCCCAGCCGTTGGCCTGCACCAGGCGCAGCAGCTTCTTGTAGCGCAGCAGCGGCGCGATGCCGGGGTGGTCGAGCTCGCGAAGGGTCCAGGAGCGGGTGTCGGCGACGTCGAGCCCGGCGGCACGCAGCCCGGCCAGCAGGTCGGCGGGGGAGTCGGGGTTCAGCGCCGGCTGCCCGAAGGCGGCGCGGATGCCCGGCAGCATCGCCTCCAGGCCGGCGGGACGCTGCCCGGCCGGTGGCCGCGGACCGACCAGCGCGGTGAGCAGCCGGTCGTGCACGTCGGCCCGCCACGGCATGCCGGCGTGCTGCATCTCCGCCGCCACCAGCGAGGCGGCGGACTCCGCGGCCAGCAGCAGCGCCAAGCGTCCGCGCTGCGGCGAGGCGGCGAGGGCCCGCTGCTGGGCGGCGTGCTCGGCCACCGGGTCGAGGGCGTCGGCGGGGTCGTCCAGGGCGAACAGGGTGGCCTCCTCGGGCACGACCGGGGTGAGGCCGTCCCACCCGTCGGTGTCGGGGCCGGCGAGCAGGTGCTGGTCGACGTGCGGGGAACGGCGCAGGACGGCGTGGGTCAACCGCAGGTCGGTGCACCGCTCCACCCGGACGCCGGCGGCCAGTAGTGCGGGGTACCAGCGGGTGGTGTCGTCCCACACCCACCGGGGGCGGGCGGCCTCCTGCGTGGTCACCCACGCGGGCAGCTCGGCGCGGGCCAGGTCGTGCACGGCCCCGTCGTCGAGGTGTGCGCGGACGCCGTCGCCCACCCGTTGCAGCACGACCGTCGACCCCACGCGTGCAGTCTCGCGCGCGGGTCCGACAACACCGCGCACCGCACGGGGAGTGCACAGGTGGCGCTGGTGGGGCTCATGGCCGCAGGCAGCACGGTGGGTGCATGACGACGAGCTACGAAGGACGCCCGCTGCCCCGACCCGAGGAGGAGGTGGTCGACCAGGGTCTCCGGTTCGACCTGGACACGCTGCTCAGCCGGCGCCGCGTGCTGGGGTTCCTCGGGCTCGGCGCGGTCGGCGTCGGGCTCGCGGCCTGCGGGGGCTCCAGCAGCTCGACCACCAGCGCTGCCGCGGCGGCGGGCTCGACGGCGAGCTCGACGGCGACCTCGGCGGGGGAGATCCCGGAGGAGACTGCCGGACCCTACCCGGGGGACGGGTCCAACGGGGTCGACGTGCTGAACGAGAGCGGCATCGTCCGCTCGGACATCCGCTCGAGCTTCGGGTCGGCGTCCGGCACGGCCGAGGGCGTCCCGATGACCCTGACCCTGACGGTGCAGGACCTGGCGAACGGGGTGCCCTTCGAGGGTGCGGCGGTCTACGTCTGGCACTGCGACCGCGCGGGTGGCTACTCGCTCTACTCCGAGGGCATCACCGGTGAGAACTACCTGCGCGGCGTCCAGGTGGCCGACTCCGACGGAGCGGTGACCTTCACCAGCATCTTCCCGGCCTGCTACTCCGGCCGGTGGCCACACGTCCACTTCGAGGTCTACCCGGACGTCGACTCCATCACCGACTCGGCCAACGCGATCGCCACCTCGCAGGTCGCCCTGCTGCAGGACGTCTGCGAGACCGTCTACGCGACCAGCGGGTACGAGCAGTCGGTGCGCAACCTGTCGCAGATCAGCCTGGCGACCGACAACGTGTTCTCCGACGGGGCCGACCTGCAGACGCCCACCATCACCGGCGACGTCTCGTCGGGCTACACGGTGGCGATGGGCGTCGGCGTGGACACCACCACCGCGGCCGGGGGTGGCGGCTCGGCCGGCGGGGGCCCCGGCGGCGGGTCTGGCGGGGGCCCCGGCGGCGGTGGCCAGCCGCCGGGGCGCTGAGGCGTCGGTGGCGTCAGACCGGCTGCAGCACGACGTCGTAGCTGGCCTCGAACCAGGGCCCCTCGACGGCGGTGCCGTCGGGCATCGTGCCGCCTTCGCGCGGCTCGTAGCGCACGACCAGCTGCTCCTTGACGCCGAAGACGACGTCGCTGTCCAGGTAGTCCGCGCCCTCCTGGAACAGGTGGGTGATCAGCGGGCGGTAGCCGGGCACGTTCAGCAGCACGTGGAAGTGCGCCGGCCGGTACTCCGAGATGTCGGTGCGCGAGATGAGGTCGCCGACCGGGCCGTCCATCGGGATGGTGTAGCCCAGCGGGGCCACGGTGCGGATTGCGAACGAGCCGTCCTCGCGGGCGGTGTACTTCGCCCGCAGGCGGGCCTCGTCGACCTCGACGTGCTGGCTCTCGTAGAGCCCGTCGTCGTCGGCCTGCCAGACGTCGAGCACCGCCCCGCCGATCGTCGCGCCGTCCAGGTCGCGCACCGTGCCGTGCAGGAAGAGCGGGGTCCCGCGCACACCCTCGGACATGTCCTCGGCGTACTCCCGCTCGGGGGAGCCGTCGATGTGGAAGGGCCCGAGCACGGTGGCCGGGGTCGCCCGGGGATCCAGCCGCTGGTTCATCTGGACGACGAGCATCGACAGCCCCAGCACGTCGCTGGTGAGGATGAACTCCTCGCGCTTGTCGTCGCTGATCTGCCCGGTGCGGGTCAGCCACTGGATGGCGGCCATCCACTCGGCCTCGGTGAGCTGCACATCACGGGCGAAGGCGTGCAGGTGCCGCACCAGCGCGCTCATCAGCTCCGCAGTGCGGGGGTCGTGGGCGGTGGCCCACCGGGCGGCCGCGAGGTCGGTGATGTTGTCCTCGGTGACGAGCTGCACTGCTGCCTCCAGCGGTCGGGTCAGGGCTCAGCTCGGGTCGGGGGCGACCGAGCGGTTGTTCAGGTCCACGGACAGGAAGATGTCGTTGGCGACGGGGTGCCGCAGCTCCTCGGCCAGCTGCCCGATCAGCCCGGCGGTGCGGGCCAGCAGTGCGAACCCGCGCAGCAGCGGCAGGGGCAGGCCGAGGTCGGCCAGAGCGGCACCGCAGACGCCGGCTCCGTTCAGCGGCAGCGTCTTCCCCAGCACCTGCGAGTGCACGCGGCCGATCGCGGCGAACAGCGCGAGGTGCGGGCCGGTCTGGTCCTCCTCGGCGGCGATCTGCATGAGCCGCGCGGTGCGGGGGTCGCCGTCCTTGTGCACGTGGTGCCCCAGACCTGGCACGAACCGCCCCGCCTCGCGCTCGCGCTGGACGACGGACAGCGCGAGCGCGTCCCAGCCGGCGTCGTCCCCGGGCAGCTCGTCCTGGGCGACCAGCACGTCGTCGAGGAACCGGCCGCAGTCCTCGGTGACGCCGAGGAACCGCGAACCGCCGCCCAGCAGGCCGGCGGCCAGGGCGCCCTGCACGGAGTCCGGCGCCGACAGGTAGGTCAGCCGGGTGACGATCGCGGTGGGGGTGAAGCCGTGGTCGGCCAGCGCTGCCAGCACGGCCTCGAACACCCGCACCTGGCCCGGTGCGGGCCGGCGCTGGGTGGCCAGCCAGAACGCCAGCTCGCCGAACCCGACCGTGCCCATGACGTCGCGGGCCAGGTCGGTGCCCAGCAGCGTGATCGTCTCGCGGGAGGAGGCACCCAGCGCGGTCTCGTAGGTACGGGGTTCGGTCATCGCTGCGTCAGCCACTTCCGGATCTCGTCGCCGTGCTCGTCCAGGCTCGGCGGGGGCAGGCGGTAGGACGGCGGGGTCTCCGAGAAGGTGATCGGGTTGCGGATGGAGGGGATGCCACCCGGCCGGACGACGGGGTCCAGGCCCACCTGCTCGGCGAAGGCCACACCGCCGTCGACGGTGTTGATCGGCCCGCACGGCACGCCGACGGCGAAGATGGCGTCGAACCACTCCTGCTTGCCGCGGGTGCGCAGCCGCTCGACCAGCAGGGGGCGCAGCTCGTCCCGGTTCGCGGTGCGGTCCTCGTTGCGGGCGAAGCGGGGGTCGTCGGCGAGCTCGGGCACCCCGAGCACCTCGACCAGCTTGCGGAACTGGCCGTTGTTGCCGGCCGTGATGATGAGCTCGCCGTCGGCGCACTCCAGGGGCTCGTAGGGGAACAGCGACGGGTGGCTGTTGCCCATCCGGAACGGCACGACCTCCCCGGCGACCGCGGCCGAGCTCTGGTTGACCATGCCCGACAGCGCCGACGCCAGGAGGCTGACCTCGACGTGCTGGCCCGCACCCGTCTCGTGCCGGGCGTTGAGCGCGCTCAGCACGCCGATGGTGGCGTGCAGGCCGGCGATGACGTCGAACACCGAGATGCCGGCGCGGTAGGGCTCGCCGTCGGGGGAGCCGGTGAGGCTCATCAGCCCGGAGATGGCCTGGACGATGAGGTCGTAGCCGGGCAGGTGCGAGCCTCCCTCCTGGCTGCCGAACCCGCTGATGGAGGCGTACACGACGCGGGGGTTGGTGGCCGCGACGGTCTCGTAGTCGAGACCGAAGCGGGCCAGGCCCCCGGGCTTGAAGTTCTCCACGACGACGTCGGCGCGGCGGGCGAGCTCCTGCGCCGCCGTGCGGTCGCCGTCGTCCTTCAGGTCGAGGGCGACCGACCGCTTGTTGCGGTTGACGCCCAGGTAGTAGGTGCTGATCCCCTCCCCGTCGACCTCGCGGACGGGTGGTGACCAGTGCCGGGTGTCGTCACCGTTCGGGCCCTCGACCTTCACCACCTCGGCACCCAGGTCGGCGAGCAGCATCGTGGAGTAGGGACCGGCCAGGACGCGCGAGAAGTCCGCGACCAGTACGCCGGCGAGCGGTCCCGTGGGGGAGGTCATCGGTGGGCTGCACTCCTTCGTTGCGGACAGCTGTCCGGTGCGATCGGCACCGCAGTATCACCGGGCGACGATCTGACTGTCAACCGCAGCGGGCGCGGTGTTGACGGTGGCACGGGTCATGTGCACAGTGGCGCAGACAACCCACCGACCGCACAGCGGACGCCTGTCCGGCCAACTGGAGGAGACGACGATGTCCAGCCCCGACAACCGGCCCGTGGTGCTCCGCGGCGGCACCGTGCTGACCATGGACGACGCCCACACCGTGCTGCCCCGCGCCGACGTCCTCGTCGTCGACGGGAAGGTGGCCGCCGTCGGCACGGACCTCGACGTCCCCGCGGGCACCGAGGAGGTCGACGCCACCGGCGGCGTCGTCATGCCCGGCATGATCGACACGCACCGGCACATGTGGCAGACCGCGATGCGCGGCTACGGCGCCGACTGGACGCTCACCCAGTACTTCGTCTGGTACTACCTCGAGCACGGGAAGACCTTCCGCCCCGAGGACGTGCACGCCGGCAACCTGCTCAGTGCCTGGGAGGGGTTGGAGGCCGGGGTCACCACCACGGTCGACTGGAGCCACGGGCTGCAGACCGTCGACCACGCCGAGGCCGCCGCCGACGCCCTGCTCGCCGTCCCCGGCCGATTCGTGCTCGCCTACGGCAACATCCAGGCCGGGCCGTGGGAGTGGACCGCCGATCCCGCGGTCCAGGGGTTCCTGAGGCGTCGGGCCGACGAAGGGAAGCTCGGCCTGCAACTGGCCTTCGACGTCACCGGCGATCCGTCGTTCCCGGAGAAGGCCGCGTTCGAGGTCGCCCGCGAGCTGGGCCTGCCGGTCACCACCCACGCCGGCGTCTGGGGCGCGACCTCCGACGCCTCGATCCAGCTCATGCACGACGCCGGATTCATGACGCCGGAGACCGTCTACGTGCACGCCGCGTCGCTGGACACCGACAGCTACCACCGCATCGCGGCCACCGGCGGGTCGGTCTCGGTGTCCACCGAGAGCGAGCAGAGCGCCGGGCAGGGATACCCGCCCACCTGGCAGGTCCGCAAGCACGGCATCCCGGTCTCGCTGTCGATGGACACCAGTGTCTGGTGGTCGGCCGACCTGTTCTCGGCCATGCGCACCACGCTGGGCGCCGACCGCTCCCGGGAGCACCTCGAGGCCCACGTCGAGGGGAACACCGTCACCCAGGTGCACCTGCGTGCCGAGCACGTCGTCGACTGGGCCACCCGCGGCGGCGCGAAGGCCCTCGGCCGCGATGACCTCGGTTCGCTCGAGGTGGGCAAGACCGCCGACGTCGTGCTGATCAAGAACGACGCCTCGCCGGTGTCCTTCCCGCTGCTGAACCCCTACGGCCACGTGGCGTTCCAGGCCCAGCGCGGCGACGTGCACACCGTGCTGGTCGGCGGCCGGGTCGTGAAGCGTGAGGGCGAGCTCGTCGGGTACGACGGCGCCGCCGTCCGCTCGGCGGTCGAGTCGACCGTGGAGCACCTGCGCGGGGCGATGGGGGACTCGACATGGCAGGCCGGCATGAACCCGGCGATGCCCGAGGACGGCGACGACGTGCTCGACAACCCCTACACCTACACCGAGTTCAAGAGCGACGAGACCCGCGAGGCCCGGGGCTCGTTGTTCGGGTCCTGATGGCCGGGCGTGGGCACGGCCCGGACTTCGTCGAGGCGTTGGCCCGCGGGCTCGACGTGCTGGCCAGCTTCTCGGCGCAGCGCCCGGTGATGACGCTGTCGGAGGTGGCGGCCGCGGCGGACCTCGCCCGGCCGACCGCCCGCCGGCTGCTGCTCACCCTGGAGGAGCTGGGGCACGTGGCCACCACGGACGGCGGCTACCGGCTCACGCCCAAGGTGCTCGACCTCGGCATGGCCTACGTCGGGTCGCTCGGGCTGTGGGACATCGCGCGGCCGCACCTGCAGGCGCTGGTCGCCCGCACCGGGGAGTCGTCGTCGATGGCCCAGCTCGACGGCTCCGACATCGTCTACGTCGCCCGGGTCGCCGTCCCGAAGCTGATCACGCTGCGGGTCGAGATCGGCACGCGCTTCCCGGCGGTGCAGACCTCGCAGGGCAAGGTGCTGCTCGCCGCCCTGGACGCCGACGAGCTGGCCGAGGTGTTGACCACGCCGTCCCGGTCGGGGTTGCCCCGGTGCACCGGCCGCACGGCGGCCCAGCTGCACGACGAGCTGGCCGAGGTGCGGGCGCGCGGCTGGGCGCTGGCTGACGAGGAGCTGGCCCCGGGTGTCCGGTCGGTCGCCGTGCCGGTGCGCGACGGCGACGGCGTGGTGCGCGCGGCGGCCAACGTCACCGTGCACGCGGCCGAGACCAGTCGGGAGGTGTTGCTGGAGCAGCACCTGCCGCTGCTGCTGCGCACCGCCGGTGACGTCAGCGGCGAGTGGGCCGCATGGCGACGTCGGCCGCACGTCACCGTCGAGCGCGGGGCCGCGACCGGGTGAGACCGCCCGGTCCGCCCTGCCGAGCGCGGGCGGGGGTGCGAAGGTGCCGGGCATGAGCGCCGCCCGCACCCGCACCACGACCCCCCGCGCCCGCACCCGGGGCCCGGGCGCGTCCACCGACGAGGCCGGTGGCGCCGTCGCCGTCGGGTCGCGCACCGAGGCCTTCGCCGAGCTCGCCCGCGCCCGCGGCGAGGGAGCGATGGTGCTGCTGCCCCGGATGCTGACCGGCCACGACCGGCGCATCCACGTGCGGCAGACCGTCCGCGAGGACCACCAGAACCGGATCGTCACCGGCGTCGTCGACGCCGGGCGCAAGTTCGACCTGCTGGCCGACTCGTTGTTCGCGTTCTTCCGGGGGTCGTGCCTGCTGTTCTACCGGGACCTGGCCGGCGAGGACTCCTGGATGCCCACGGTGCTGACCCTCGGCGACGTGCACCCGGACAACTTCGGGGTCATGCCCAACGCCGACAACGCACCGGTCTTCGGGGTCGACGACTTCGACGAGGCCTTCTACGCCCCCTTCACCTGGGACCTCAAGCGCGGTGCGGTCGGTTTCCTGGTCGGCGTCGCCGAGGCCGGCGGCTACGGCCGGGGTACCCAGGAGCGCACCGCGCGCGCCTTCCTGGACGGCTACGTCGATGCCATGCACCGCTACGCCGGCGACCTGGACGAGACCGCGGGCCAGATGGGCCTCGCCGACGCCCCGCCCTTGATCGCGGAGGTCCTGCAGGAATCGGCGTCGCGGTCCCGGGAGAAGTGGCTCGCGAAGAAGTACCTCGACGAGACCGGTCGGCGGTTCCACAGCTCCCGCAGGCTGGAGCCGGTGAGCGCCCGGGTCGCCGAGTTCCAGGCCCTCGTCGACCGCTACGTCGAGGTCAACGACCTGCAGCCGCCGGCCCGGGCCGGCGGCATGCGGGTCAAGGACGTGTGCCTGCGGCACGGGCAGGGGGTGGCCTCCCTGGGCCTGGAGCGCTACTACGTGCTCATCGAGGGGCCGGCCGCCGACGGCACCGACGACGTCGTCCTGGAGTTCAAGCAGGCCCGCCGCTCGGCGCTGCGCGGGTTGGTCCCGCCCTCGCCCATCGAGCTGGTGGGCGAGGCCGACCGGGTCAAGCACGCCCAGCGGGTGCAGCTGGTCGGCGGCGACGCGTTCTTCGGGGCCGTCGACCTCGACGGCACCAGCTTCATGGTGCGCGAGCGGTCGCCCTACAAGAACGACGTCGACCTGGAGGACCTCTCCAAGGGCCAGTGGGTGGACTACGCCCGTATCTGCGGTGGCGTGCTGGCCCAGGCGCACGCACTGTCGGACGAGGCGGGCCTGGTCGACCACGACGTCGAACCCGACGTGATCGCGGCGATCGGCGCCCGCGACCTCTTCGTCGACGACGTGCTCGGCTTCGCCGTCGAGGCCCTCGACCGGCTGCGCGCCGACCACGAGCACTTCCGCACCGACCACGCCCTGGGTGCCTTCCGCGAGGTCGACCGGGTCTACCGCTGATCACCCACCGTCAGCGCGCGCATCGATCTGGTCACGATCATCCCGTGCGGTGCGTCGGTGGTCCTGCCGCGGGCCGGGCGGGACAGAGTGGTGCATGGCCATCACACGCGCAGCTCGACGTCCCCGGCGTTCGCGGACGGCCGCCGCCGGTCCCCGGCCGACCTCCGGGGGGCGGCGGTGAGCGCGCTGGCGGTGCTGCTGCACTGCCCGGCGTGCGGCGGCCGGGACCTCACCGACGTCACCCCGTCGACGGAGGCGGACGGGTGGTGGGCGCGCCTGCTGTGCCGTGGCTGCGGGCACCGGTGGTCGGCGCGGTGGTGACCCCCTCCGGTCGCGGTCGACCGGTCGGGGGGCCGCTCAGGACCCGCTGACCCCCGCGAGGTCGTCGACCGCGGTGAGGAACCGCCGCACGGTGCCCGGGTCCTGGCCGCGCTCCCAGCCCAGGGTGGAGGGCCGTTGTGCCCGGTCGTGCCAGAAGTGCGGCGGGCGGGACGGCGGGCGGGTGGCCACCAGCCACACCGTGGTGTCGGCCCCGTCGGCGGGGGTGCGCAGCAGCGGTGCCATGAGCTTCCCGAACGCCGGGATGGACGTCGTGACGCCGTCGGTGGCCACCCAGCCGGGGTGGGTGGAGTACACGTGCCGCCCGCGCAGGCGGCGCGCCCACTCGGCGGCCAGCACCACCTGCATGCGCTTGGTGCGGGCGTAGGCGCGCACGCCGCTGTACTCGCCGTCGGTGAACTCGAGGTCGTCGTCGCGCAGCCCGGCGCCGTACATGCCCCCCGAGGACATCCACACCACCGCCGCGTCCGCGGCCAGGGTGTCGGCCAGCAGCGCGGTCATCAGGTGCGGGCCGAGCACGTGCACGGCCAGGGTCAGCTCGTGGCCCTGGGCGGTCTCCGACCGCTGCGCCGGCAGGGCGCCGGCGTTGTGCACCAGGCCGTGCAGGTCCGCCACCCGACTCGTGAAGTCGGCCGCCCACGCCCGGACGGCGTCCAGGTCGCCGACGTCGCACACCTCGGCGTGCAGCTGGGCGCCCGGGCGCTCGCGGGTCAGCCGGGCCACCAGGTCGTCGGTCCTGGTGCGGTCGCGACCGAGCACGTGCACGGTGGCGCCCAGCGTGAGCAGCTCCTCGGCGATCGCCGTCCCGATGCCCGACGTGGCCCCGGTGACCAGCACGCGCCGCCCCCGCATCGACCCGCGCACCGGGTCCGCCGGCCACCACCGGCGCCGCAGGGCCGGGCCGAGCTTGCTGTAGCCGGGGACGACGGCGCGATCGAGCAGGGCATCGGCGAGGCGGGTCAGCGCGGGCACGCCGGACATCCTGGCTCAGCCCGGCCCGCGGCGCAGGGTGCACGACTGGGACACCCGGCCGACCGGGCCGGCCTCGTCGTGCAGCACGGTGGCGGTCAGCCCGTGACCGCCGGGGCCCCAGCTGACCGAGGTGTCCATGCCCACCCACGCACCCACCGGCGCCCGGAACAGGTGCACCGTCAGCTCGACGTTGGGGTAGAACCACCCGCGCCGGCCAGGCCCCTGCACGAGGCCGTTCGCGGTGTCGGCCAGCAGCAGGGTGCGGGTGAGGTCGGTGACCTCCTCGTCGTCCAGCAGCTCCTGGCGGGCCCGCAACCACGCCTGCGCCCGGCCCGGGCCCGCGTCGCGGTGCCGCACCTCCAGCGAGGCGATGTAGCCACCGGGCCACGCGGTGCTCATGTCCCAGGGGGCGAGCTCCTCGCGGGCGGGCAGTGCCGGCTCGGCGGACGCCGCGACCTCGGTGGTGTCGGACCCGGCCAACCGCCAGGCCCGCGCCCGCACGACGTCGCGGCCGGCCCACGCGACCGTCGCCTCGACCAGCTCGATGGTGCGACCCGGCCGCACGGTGGCCACCTGGACCTCGACCTCGTCGATGCCGATCGTGCCGAGGATCTCCACCGCGAGCCGCTGCACCGGCGCCCCGGCGGAGGCCCGCTGCAGGCTGTGCGCCACCAGCCCGACGGTGGGGGCGATGTGCTGCTCGGCCGGGTTCCACCCGCCCCCGGTGTGCGGCGTCGCGCGGAACCTCCCGCCGCCGTCGGGGGTGCTGGTCAGCCGTTCGAAGTACGCCACGCACCCGATCCTGCCCCGGGCCACACTGGGGGCCGTGACCACCGTCCCCGTACTCGGCATCGCCGAGGTCGTCGAGCGCACCGGCCTCAGCGCCCACACCCTGCGGTACTACGAGCGCGACGGGCTGCTGCTGGGCGACGTCGACCGCGACGCCGGCGGGCGACGTCGCTACACCGAGCGGGACCTGGACTGGATCGTGGTGGTGAGCCGGCTGCGGGCCACCGGCATGCCCATCCGCGACGTCAAGCGCTACGCCGCGCTGGTGCGGTCCGGCGCCGGCACCGAGCCCGAGCGGCTGCAGCTGCTGCGCACCCACCGGGCCCGGGTGCAGCGCGAACTCGACGAGACCGCGGCGCACCTGGCCGCCATCGACCACAAGATCGGGATTTACGAGCGCTCGGCTTGACTTCGAGCGCGCTCGAAGGGGTTCGCTGCTCCCCATGACGTCACCGCGACCCGCACCGCTGACCACCCGCACCCTGGGCTCCGGCTCCGCCGCCCTGACCGTCTCGACCCTGGGCCTGGGCTGCATGGGCATGAGCGAGTTCTACGGCGCCCCCGACGAGCAGTCGGGTCTGGACACCCTCGCCCGCGCGCTCGACCTCGGCGTCACCTTCCTCGACACCGCCGACATGTACGGCCCCTTCACGAACGAGGAGCTGGTCGGACGGGCGATCGCCGGTCGGCGCGACGAGGTGCAGCTGGCCACCAAGTTCGGCAACAAGCGCGGCGAGGACGGCTCGCGGCTGGGCATCGACGGCTCCCCGGAGTACGTGCGGGCCGCGTGCGACGCCTCCCTGCAGCGGCTGGGCGTCGACACCATCGACCTCTACTACCAGCACCGGGTCGACCCCACCGTGCCGATCGAGGACACCGTCGGCGCCATGGCCGAGCTGGTCACCGCCGGCAAGGTGCGCTTCCTCGGGCTCAGCGAGGCCTCGGCCGAGACCATCCGCCGGGCGCACGCCGTGCACCCGGTCACCGCGGTGCAGACCGAGTACTCGTTGTTCACCCGCGACCTGGAGGACACCGTGCTGCCGACGCTGCGGGAGCTCGGCGTCGGCCTGGTGCCCTACTCGCCGCTGGGTCGCGGCCTGCTCACCGGTGCGGTCACGCAGACCCCCGCGGACGGCGACAGCCGGGCCAGCGGCTACTTCCCCCGGTTCCAGGGCGAGGCGCTGGCAGCCAACCTGGTGCTGGTGGACCGGGTGCGCGAGCAGGCCGCCGCGCACGGGTGCACCCCGGGCCAGCTGGCCCTGGCGTGGGTGCTGGCCCAGGGCGAGGACGTCGTCCCGATCCCGGGGACGAAGCGGGTGCGCTACCTGGAGGAGAACGTCGGCGCCGCCGCGGTGACGCTCACGACCGCCGACGTCGAGGCGCTCTCGGCGGCGGTGCCCCGCGACGCCGTGCGCGGCGACCGGTACGGCGACATGAGCTCGATCGACCGGTGAGGGAGGGGCAGGTGGGAGCCGGTGTGTGGAATTCCCCCGCCGGGGTAACGGGCGCCGCCCCCCTCCGAGCCCGGACGGATTAGAATGTCGGAGGCCGATGCGTCGCCGCGCCCGGCCTCCGACCCCCGTCCCTCACCGTGGGCGGCCTGAGCTGCCCCTTCGTGGGTGGCCTCTCCGCCAGGGCCCCGCGCCCTCGCGACGCCGCACGACATCCTCAGGAGAGGCGAGATGAGCACGACAGTCGCCGACAGCACCGCCAAGACCCCGCGCAAGAAGGCCGCCGCCGGCGCCCGCAAGGCCCGCTCGGCCGACGCGGAGACCGTGCAGATCGCGCCCGCGCCCGACGCCGACGCCGAGGTGGACCTCGACGACGACGCCGACATCGCCGACGAGCCGGCGGTCCCCGCTGCCGCCGCCGGCTCCTTCGAGTGGGACGAGGAGGAGTCGCTCGCCCTGCAGAAGGCCCGCAAGGACGCCGAGCTGGCCACCTCGACCGATGCGGTGCGCGCCTACCTCAAGCTGATCGGCCGGGTCGCGCTGCTGACCGCCGAGCAGGAGGTCGACCTGGCCCGCCGGGTCGAGGCCGGGCTGTACGCCGCGCACAAGCTGGCCGACACCGACGCCAAGTTCACGCCCACCATGCGCCGCGACCTCAACTGGGTGGTCCGCGACGGCGAGCGGGCCAAGACGCACCTGCTGGAGGCCAACCTCCGCCTCGTCGTGTCGCTGGCCAAGCGCTACACCGGCCGCGGCATGGCCTTCCTGGACCTGATCCAGGAGGGCAACCTGGGCCTGATCCGCGCGGTGGAGAAGTTCGACTACACCAAGGGCTTCAAGTTCTCGACCTACGCCACGTGGTGGATCCGGCAGGCGATCACCCGGGCGATGGCCGACCAGGCGCGCACCATCCGCATCCCGGTGCACATGGTCGAGGTCATCAACAAGCTGGGTCGCATCCAGCGCGAGCTGCTCCAGGAGCTGGGCCGGGAGGCCACCCCGGAGGAGCTGGCCAAGGAGATGGACATCACCCCGGACAAGGTGCTGGAGATCCAGCAGTACGCCCGGGAGCCCATCAGCCTCGACCAGACCATCGGCGACGAGGGCGACAGCCAGCTCGGTGACTTCATCGAGGACTCCGAGGCCGTCGTCGCCGTCGAGGCCGTGTCCTACGGCTTCATGCAGGAGCAGCTCACCTCGGTGCTGCAGACCCTCAGCGAGCGCGAGGCCGGCGTGGTGCGGCTGCGGTTCGGCCTCTCCGACGGCACCCCGCGGACCCTGGACGAGATCGGCCAGGTCTACGGCGTGACCCGCGAGCGGATCCGCCAGATCGAGTCCAAGACGATGAGCAAGCTCCGGCACCCGTCGCGCTCCCAGGTGCTGCGCGACTACCTCGACTAGTCGCACTCGCGCGCCCAGCGTCGATCAGGGGGGTGCACGAAGGTCTGTCCTCCTCCACCACATCTGGCGGAGGAGGAAGGACTTCCGTGCACCCCCTGATCAATGTCCCGGGACGGCGGGGCGGGCGCTCAGCAGGATGACTGCGGCCAGCGCTGCGGCGGCGGCGCAGACGCTCCACACGGCGAGGTAGCCCGACAGCGGGGCCGAGCCGGCCGCGGGGTCGTCGATGCCGCCGGTGGAGGCCAACGACACAGCGAACACGGCCGAGGCGATCGCGCCGCCGACGGTCTTCGTGCTGTTGGTCATCCCGGCCGCGAACCCGGTGCGGTCGGCGGGGGCGGCGGCGACCGCCGCGGCCGGCAGCGCGGCCACCAGCAGACCCGACCCGACGCCGGCCACCGCCATGTTGGTCAACGCCTGGGCCGCGGTGTCGTGGAACGGCAACCACAGCGCGTACCCCACCGCCACGGTGGCCGCGCCGGCCGCCATCGCGCGGCGCCCGCCCAGCCACCGCGAGAGCACCGGCAGCAGCAGGGCGCCGGTCAGCAGCGTGAGCACGTAGAGGCCGATCAGCACCGACACGAACGACGCGCTCGCCCCCAGGCCGTAGCCGGTGACCGCCGGGTCGGCCCGGGCGAAGGTCGACAGCGGGATCTGCGCCCCCAGCACCGACATGCCGGACAGGAAGGCGGTGGCCTGCACCGGCCACTGCCCCGGCGCGGTCAGCACGGGGACGTCGAGCAACGGCTCGGGCTGCCGGGCCTCCACCCGTACCAGCAGCCACCCGGCGGCCAGGCCGGCCAGCACCAGCAGCCAGGGCAGGGCCGAGCCCGGGCCCAGCACCCGCACCGCTACCAGCCCGCCCATCACCAGCAGCAGGGCGGTGGTCAGCAGGCCGAGCCCGGGCAGGTCCAACCGCCCCGGCACCCGCACGGCGTCGGGCTCGACGCCCCACCACACCACCGCCAGGCAGACGGTGACCACGAGCGCCGGCAGGGCGAGCAGCACGGGCACCGGCAGCACGGTGACCAGCGCACCGCTGGACAGCGCCCCGGCCAGCACCCCGAGCTGCAGGAAGGCGACCAGCACACCCGCCGCGCGGCGGGTGCGGTGGTCGTCGGCAGCCGCGCGCCGGTGCACGATCGCGACCTCCAGCGGCAGCCAGACGACGTAGGCGCCCTGCAGGGCCGACCCGGCGACGAACACGGCGAACCCCGCCGGGCCGGTGGCCGGTGCCACGGCCATCACCCAGGTGCCCAGCGCGGTGACGGCGGTGGAGGCCAGCAGCACCCGCCGGTGCCCGTGCAGGTCGGCCAACCGGGCCAGCACCGGCACCAGCAGGGCGGAGGCGACCAGCTGCGCGGCCTCGAACCAGTTCACGTCGCCGTCGCCGATGCCCAGCGCCCGGGCGACGTCGGAGAACACCGGTGTGTAGAAGCCCTGCAGCACCCCGCTGGCGACCTCGACCACCGACAGGGCACCGACGACGGCGAACAGCGTCTGCGCCCGGGCCTGCGCGGTGGCCCGGGTCATGCCGGCAGCTCCTGGACCAGGCGGCGGTACCAGTCGACCCCGGCCAGCAGGTCGGCCACCCCGATGTGCTCGTCGGCCGCGTGGATCGTCGCCCGCTGGGCCTTGGTCATGCGGAACGGGGTGAACCGGTAGACCCGGTCGCACAGGCCGGTGAAGAAGCGGGCGTCGGTGGCGGCCATCATCACGTAGGGCGTGGGCACGGCGTCGGGGAACAGCTCACCGGTGATGCGCTCCAGCAGCGCGAAGGCGGCGTCGTCCCAGGGCGAGACCGGGCTGGGCTCGTTGCGCTCGACGACCTCGAGCCGGATGCCGGGGCCGACGGTGCGGCGCACGTGCGCCAGCACCTCCTCGACGGTGTCGCCGACCATCACCCGCAGGTTGACCCCGGCACGCGCGGTGGAGGCGACCACGTTGAGCGCGGGTGACCCCGACAGCGTGGTGACCGCCACCGTCGTCCGCACCATCGCGGCCGCCTCGGCCCCGGCGGCCCGCAGCACCCGGGTGAGCACCGGCGCCAGCCGGTCGGCCCGGGCGAGCACCGGCCGCAGCGGTGCCGGCAGGTGCGGGCCGAGCCGGCGCAGCAGCTCCAGCGTGGGTGCCGGGGCGCGCAGGGGCAGCGGCGCGGCCTCCAGTGCGGTGATGGCGCGGGCCAGCCGCGCGGTGGGGCCGCCGGGGGCCGGGGTGGAGGCGTGGCCGCCGGCGCCCTCGGCGACGAGCTCGACCGACGTCACGCCCTTCTCGGTGACCCCGACGACCGCGAGCGGTGCGGCCACCAGGGGGAAGGCCTCGGCGGCCACCGCGCCGCCCTCGTCGAGCACGAACCACGGCCGCACCCCGCGGCGGCGCAGCTCGGCGACCGCGTCGGCCGCGGTGGTGCCGGACACCTCCTCGGTGGACCCGAAGGACAACCACACGTCGCGGGCGGGCACGAACCCCTCGGTCAGCAGCGACTCCACCGCCGCGCAGATGCCGACGACGGCGCCCTTGTCGTCGAGGGTGCCGCGGCCCCAGACCGCCCCCTCGTGGACCTCGGCCCCGAAGGGAGGGTGCGTCCACCGGCCCTCGGCGGGGACCACGTCGAGGTGGGCCATGAGGACGACGGGGCCCTCGGCGGACCGGCCCGGCCAGCGCACCAGCAGCGCGTGCGGTTCGACCTCGACCCGCTCCAGCCCGTGCAGGAGCGGGAAGTGCTCGGCCAGCGACGCGCGCAGCGCCACGAACGGGGCGGGGTCGGTGCGGGCCGGGTCGCGGTCGGCGACGGTGGGGTGCCGCACCAGCTCCTGCAGCGCCCGGACGGCGGGGTGGGTCTCGCTCACGCCGCGGATGCTGTCACGTGCGTACGACATCACGTGACGAATCCGCCGCTGATCCTTGGCCGCGGCTGTGCGGGTGGCTACCGTGGGCTGGTCGTCCCGCAGGGGCGACGCCGTCGAGTCGCCCGCTGGCCCCGCCAGCGCACGGGCGAGCCGGGGACCCACCGCAGTCCTGGGGTGCATCCCGCTGCCGGTCACACCTGACCGTCAGGGGTAGGGCGACTTCCCGCCCGAACCCGTCAGCTAACCCGGTAGGCGGCCACTGGGAGCAATTGGAGAGCCGCCGCATGGCGACCCCCCGAGCACGCCGCCACGGCGTGCCCACCCGCCGGCGCCGTCCGGCGATGTACCTCGGCCTGACCGCCTCCGGCGCCGTCCTGGCCCACGTCCTCATCGGCGCCGCGCCGGCGTCGACCCCGGTGGCCGCGACCGAGCCGGCCAGCGTCGCCGCGTCGCTCGGGCTGACCGCCGACGTCGCCCCCGCCCCGGACCTCGGTCAGCTGGCCGACCTCGCCGCCAGCCGCAGCACCCGCGAGGACCAGCAGGCCGCCGCGTCCGCCGCGCAGGCCGCCGCCGACCAGGCCGTGCTCGACCAGCAGGCCGCCGAGGCCGCCGCGGCCGAGGCCGCCGCGCAGGCAGCTGCCGAGGCGGCAGCCGCCGCCGCCGCGAAGGAGGCGGCCGAGGCCGCAGCCGTCGCCGCGGCGCCGGCCAACGCGGTGTCCGGGATCGCGAAGATCACCAACAGCGCGGGCCCGGTGAAGGCGGTCGTGCAGGCCGCCGCCGACGCCGTCGTCACGAACGTGCCGGGCGCGGACTCGATCACCCTCGGCGGCACCCGGGCCAGCGCCGCCGACCCGCACGGCCACCCGTCGGGCTACGCGCTGGACTACATGGTCATGCGCGACGCGGCGCTCGGCGACGCCATCGTGCAGTACCACATCGACCACTGGTCGGAGCTGCGCGTGGAGTACATCATCTGGGAGCAGCGCATGCTGTCCTCGCCGGGTGGTTCCTGGGTGATGATGGAGGACCGCGGCGGCACGACCGCGAACCACTTCGACCACCCGCACGTGAACTACCGCTGAGGACGCAGCCGTAGTTCACGTCCCGCAATAGGTGACGTAGGCCGTGTTCGGGCCGGGGGTGCGGTAGCGCTCCTGGCCCGGCCGCTCCTCGTAGGGGTGGCGCAGCACGTCGACCAGCTCGTCGAGGGGGCCGAGGTCGCCGGTCGTCGCGGCGTCCAGCGCCTCCTGCACGAGGTGGTTGCGCGGCACGTGGACGGGGTTGACCCGGTCCATGGCGTCGGCGTCCGGTCCGGCGGCGCGCCACCGCTCGAGCCACGCGTCGAACGCCGCCAGGTTGAGCACCAGCTCCCGCGCGGGCTCGACGTCCCCGCGTGCGGCCCCGCCCAGCGCCCGGAAGAACCCGGTGTGGTCGGGGTGGTTGGCGTCCAGCAGGGCCTGCAGGTCGGTGACCAGCGCGGTGGCGAGGTCGGCGTCGGCGGCGGCGGGCAACCCCAGCTTGGCCCGCATGCCCGCCGCCCAGGCCGCCTCGTAGCGCGGCAGGAAGGTCTCCAGGACAGCGACCGCGCGGGGGATCGCTGCCTCGGCGTCCGGGTCGATGAGCGGCAGCAGCGCCTCGGCCAGCCGGGCCAGGTTCCACTGCGCGGCCAGCGGCTGGTTGCCGTAGCGGTACCGGCCGCCGGAGTCGATGGAGCTGAACACCGTGTCGGCGTCGTGCGCGTCGAGGAAGGCGCACGGGCCGTAGTCGATGGTCTCGCCGGAGATGGTCATGTTGTCGGTGTTCATCACGCCGTGCACGAACCCGACCAGCATCCACTGCGCGACCAGCTCGGCCTGCACCCCGACCACGTGCTCGTAGAGGGCCAGCGCGGGCACCTCGGCGTCGGCAGCCTCCGGCACGTGCCGGGCGATCGCGTGGTCGAGCAGCCGCTGCAGCAGGTCCAGGTCGTCGGTGGCCCGGGCGAGCTGGAACGACCCGACCCGCAGGTGGCTGGCCGCCGTCCGGGCGAGCAGCGCACCCGGCTGCGGGGTCTCCCGCTGCACCGTGCGACCCGTGCCGACGACGGCCAGCGACCGGGTGGTGGGGATGCCGAGCGCGTGCATCGCGGTGCTGATCACGTACTCGCGCAGCATGGGGCCGACGACGGCCAGCCCGTCGCCGCCGCGCGACCACGGGGTGCGTCCCGAGCCCTTCAGGTGCAGGTCGGTGTCCCCGAGCTCGCCGAGCAGCAGTGCCCGGCCGTCGCCGAGGCGGGGGGAGTAGCTGCCGAACTGGTGGCCGGCGTACCCCTGGGCGACCGGGCGGGCGCCGTCGGACACCTCGTTCCCCGTGAGGAACGCGAGGCCGGACGGCGTCCGCAGCCAGGCCGGGTCGAGCCCGAGGGACTCGGCCAGTGCGTCGTCGAGGGCGAGCAGCCGCCGGTCGGGTGCCGGGTCGGCCTGCCACGGCACCGACAGCTCGGGCAGGTCGTCGGCGAAGCGGTGCCCGAGGCGGATGCCGGTCTGGGTGCTGCTCACCCCCACGACGGTACGTCCGCTCAGACGCCGGCGGGCTTGAGCAGGACCTTCTGCCAACCGTGCTCCTTGGCGCGGAAGTTCGTGTAGGCCTCCGGGGCCTGGGCCAGCGGCAGCCGGTGGGAGGCGAACGTGTCGACGCCGAGCGGGTCGTCGTCGGTGAGGAGCGGCATGATCTCCGGCACCCACTTCTTGACGTTGCACTGGCCCATGGTCAGCTGCAGCTGCTTGTCGAACAGGGTGAGCATCGGGATGGGGTCGGCGGCGCCGCCGTAGACCCCGGACAGCGAGATGGTGCCGCCGCGCCGGCAGATGTCGATGGCGGAGTACAGGGCGGCGAGCCGGTCGACACCGGCGGTCTTCTGCAGCGGGGCGGCGAGGACGTCGGGCAGCAGTCCGGCGGCCTTCTGCACGAAGGTGGTGGCGGGGGAGCCGTGCGCCTCCAGGCCGACCGCGTCCACGACGGAGTCCGGCCCGCGACCGTCGGTCATGTCGCGGATGGCGTCACCCAGGTCGTCCTCGTGCTCGCGCAGGTCGACCACCTCCACACCGCGCAGCCGGGCCCGCTCGAGCCGGTCGGGGACCAGGTCCACGCCGATGACGCGGTAGCCCTTGTGCAGGCCGATGCGGGCGGCGAAGTCGCCGACCGGGCCGAGGCCGAGGACGACGAGCGTGCCGCCCTCTGGGACGTGCGCGTAGGCCACGGCCTGCCAGGCGGTGGGCAGGATGTCCGACAGGTAGGCGAACCGGTCGTCGGCCGGGCCCTCCGGCAGCTTGACGTGGGTGAACTGCGCCTGCGGCACCCGCAGGAACTCGGCCTGCCCGCCGGGGACGGAGCCGTACATCTTCGAGTAGCCGAACAGCGCCGCACCCGACCCCTGGTCGCGCACCTGGGTGGTCTCGCACTGGGTGTACAGGCCGCGGTCGCACATCCAGCAGTGCCCGCAGGAGATCTGGAAGGGGATGGAGACCCGGTCGCCGACCCGCAGGTCACCGGTCTCGCCGCCGACCTCGACCACCTCGCCCATGGTCTCGTGGCCCATCACGTCGCCGACGCTCATGAACGGGGCGAGGGGCTCGACGAGGTGGAGGTCGGAGCCGCAGATGTTGGTGGTGGTGACGCGGATGATGGCGTCGGTCGGCTGCTGGATCGTCGGGTCGGGGACGTCGTCCACGCGGACGTCGCCCTTGCCGTGCCAGGTCACTGCCTTCATGGGGGTCCCCCTCGGTCGCGCGGTCGCTGCGCCCGTGGTCTCCAGGCCCGCGGCTCCTCCCCACCGCGGAGGGGGGCCGAAACAGCGGCGTGCGCATGCAGGCACATCGCACGCGGTGCGCAGCTGGCGCTGGGGCAGCCGGGGGATCGTGGGGTCGCCGAGAGCGGGGGTCCGATGATGGCGTTGCTGGCCACCGTGCTCCTGCTGTTCCCGGCATGGGTCGTGGGTGGCGGAGCAATGGGTCGTGGCCGGTGGCGGACCTGTCCTGGTGCAGCGTGGTCGTCGGTGGGCGCGTCGAGGACGGCCCTCAGCGGTCGAGCGGGCGAACTGACCTCGGGCTAAGCCCGGTCGAAGAGGGTGACCCCCGACGGGGACGCCGTGAACGGGTTGGCCCACTCGGACTCGGCGCCGGTGATGGGTGCGGCGTCGGTCACGACGGTGGTGGGGGAGCCGGGGTAGATCGCCAGCACGCGGGTCGGCGAGGTGAGCTCGACGGTGTGCTCGAGCAGCTCGCCGCGGCGCATCTGCCGGGTGGTGCGGGTGCCGGTGAGCTCCTCGCCGACCGCGGCCACCCACCGGGCGCCGTCGACGTCGAACGTGATCGCGGCAATGCGCTCGCCGGCGGGCGCGGGCTCGCAGCCGGCGAACTCGGCGAGGGCCTCGTAGAGCCGCTCGGCCTGGTCGGGGTCAGCGGCGCGGGGCAGGAAGAAGGCTGGCACACCCGCAGTGTGCTGGGCAGGTCCGACGATCCGGCCCGCGGTACCGCACTGGCGGGCGGGTGCGCGCCCATGCGGGTCAGGGAGCCGGTCGGGGCGCGTCGGGCCGCACGGGCGAGGCGGGTGCGCCCCCGTGCGGGTCGGAGACCGGGGTCAGCCGCGTGGGGGCGCCCTGGCGGGCGGGTGCGCGCCCGCTCAGCGGGCGAGGTCGGCCAGCAGGTCGAGCTGGGTCCGCCACACCGGCCCGGACGGGTCGATGAGCACGAAGTGGTCGCCGTCGACCTCGGTGAGCGTCGCGTCGGCCCCGGCCGCGGTCGCCGCGGACACGTAGGACTGCGACTGCGACAGTGGCACGTTGGTGTCCGACCGCCCGTGCACGCAGCGCACCGGGACGGCGAGCGGCACCTGCTGCACCGGGTCCACGGTCGCGTCCACCGGCCCGCCGACGAAGGCCTCGACGGCCCCGCCGCCCAACCCCTCGTCGGCCGCTGCCCGCAGGTCGAGGACCCCCGCCTGGGACACGGCCCCGGTCAGCGGGACCGTGGCCCCGGTGCGCCCGGCCGCCCACACCGCCAGGTGCCCGCCTGCCGAGTGCCCGAGCGCGAGCACGTGGGTCAGGTCGAGGTCGGTGGTGGCGAGCGCGTCGATCCCGGCCGCGACGTCGTCCAGCGTCGCGGGCACCCCACCGCCGTTGCCCACCCGCCGGTACTCCAGGTTCCACGCCGCCCAGCCCTCGGCCGCCAGCGACCGGGCCAGGGGCTCGCCGAGCGAGGCGTCGTACTGCGCCCGCCAGAAACCGCCGTGGATGACCACGACCACCCCGCGCGGGGTGCCGGAGGGCCGGTACAGGTCGGCCCACTGGCTCGGGTCGGACCCGTAGGCGCTGCGCGTGGTGCCCTGATCGGGGCCGGGTCGGGAGCAGGCGGCGGTCACCGCGCCGAGTGTGCCCCAGGCGGCCAGGCCCAGCAGCTGACGTCGTCGCATGCCCGGGGTTCGCACGTCGACACCCTGCTGGACGTCGGCGGGCGGGTCGGTCTCCCGCGCCGGTGTCGGTCCGCGTAGCCTGTGCGTCGGGAGCAAGGCCCGCCACCAGTCGTCGGCGTGCGGCTGCTCCCGCACCGGACCGGGCCGTTGCTGGCCAGCGGTCCACGCACCGTCCGGCGCACCCGGGACGTCGTCCCGGCGCTCGTGCGCCGCGCACCGCCGCGCCGGGAGCGCGCGCAAGCAGGAGGAGACGCAGTTGGTTCGAGCAGGCCAGCGTCGGGACGGCGCTCGCCGCACCGCCGGGCGGGGCGGGCACCGCCCCCGCAGCACCGACCTCGTGGGCGCCCTCGCGCGCACCGTCCGCGAGGTGGAGGCAGCGGCCAAGCGCGGCCGCGTCACCCCCTCGGTGCGGGCCCGGTTCCAGGCCGTCGCCCTGCTGCTGCGCGAGGAGCGCGCGCGGGTGCGCACCGCCGAGGGGAGCGAGGCCCACCGCGCCGAGCAGCTGAAGCGGCTGGAGGGCATCGCCACGATCCTGGCCACCACCGCCGTCCGCGACGCCGGCCTGCTGGCCCTGCTCGGGGACGACGCCGTCGTCTCCGCCGCGGCCCGCCAGGTGGCCAAGGAGATCCGGCAGGACCTGGGGCTGGAGCCCGAGGAGGACGACGAGCCCGAGCCCACCCCGGTCGCCCCGGTCGAGGTCGGACGGCGGGTCGTCCCGCAGTCGGTGGTCTCCCGCCAGCTGGCCAACCCCTTCCTGGCCCCGGACTACGAGGCCGGCGCGGCGCAGCGGGGCCCGCGGGTGGGGCGGCTGGCCGGCTGGGAGCTCATGGGCCCGCTGCTGACCTCCTTCGAGCGAGCGAGCGGCGGCGCGCCGGCGTGCATGCCGCTGCCGTTCCCGACCAGCCGCTTCACCCCGCCCGGGCTCGAGCTGATGTCGCACCAGGGCCAGCTGGTCGCCGCGGCCGCCGAGGGGCACCGCAGCTTCCTGCTCGCCGACGAGCCGGGTCTGGGCAAGACCGCCCAGGCGCTGCTGGCCGCCGAGGCGGCGATGGCCTACCCGCTGCTGGTCGTCGTCCCCAACGTCGTGAAGACCAACTGGGCGCGCGAGGCCGCGGTCTGGACGCCGCACCGGCCGGCGACCGTCGTCCAGGGCGACGGCGAGACCGTCGACGGGTTCGCCGACATCGTGGTCGTCAACTACGAGGTGCTCGACCGGCACCGCGGGTGGCTGGGCGAGTTCGGGTTCCGGGGGATGGTCGTCGACGAGGCGCACTTCATCAAGAACGTCACCTCCCAGCGCTCGCAGCACGTGCTCGCGCTGAGCGAGGGCATGCGGCTGCGCACCGCCAAGCCGCTGCTCATGGCCCTGACCGGCACCCCGCTCATCAACGACGTCGACGACTTCCGGGCCATCTGGCGGTTCCTGGGCTGGGTCGACGACAGCAAGCCCCTGGCCGAGCTGACCGAGCGGCTGGAGTCCCTGGGGCTGGTGCCGGCCGACCGCGAGTTCTACGACGCCGCCCGGCGCGCGGTCATCGACATGGGGATCGTGCGCCGCCGCAAGGTCGACGTCGCCGCCGACATCCCGGCCCGCCGCATCGCCGACCTGCCGGTCGAGCTGGACGGCGCCGTGGGTCGTTCCATCCGGGCCGCCGAGCGCGAGCTGGCCCAGCGGATGGTGCACCAGTACCGCTCGGCGATGGCCTACCGGGACGTCGTCGACGACGAGCTGGACATGGACCTGGTGCGCCGGGTGGCCAAGAGCGAGCTCAAGGACGCGATGACCCGCCAGACCGGCGAGAACGTGTTCTCGATGATGCGGCGCATCGGCCTGGCCAAGGCCGAGCTGGCCGCCGACTACGCCGCCCAGTTGGCCCGCAGCGCCGGCAAGGTCGTGTTCTTCGCCAAGCACATCGCGGTCATGGACACCGCCGAGGCCTCGTTCGAGAAGGCCGGGGTGCGGTTCTCCTCGATCCGCGGCGACCAGACGCCGTCGGCCCGGCAGAAGCAGGTCGACGCGTTCGTCACCGACCCCGACGTCAAGGTCGCGGTCTGCTCGCTCACCGCGGCCGGCGTCGGGCTGAACCTGCAGGTGGCGTCGAACGTCGTCCTGGCCGAGCTGTCGTGGACCGACGCCGAGCAGACCCAGGCCATCGACCGCAGCCACCGCATCGGGCAGACCGAGCCGGTCACCGCGTGGCGGATCATCGCCGCGCAGACCATCGACTCCCGCATCGCCGAGCTGATCGGCAGCAAGGCCGGCCTGGCCGCCCGGGCGCTCGACGGCTCCGACGAGGAGGTCGCCGGGACCGGTGACGTCCAGCTCGAGGCCCTGGTCGCCCTGCTGGTCGACGAGCTGGGGGCGCCGGCGCCGGGCTGACCCTGTGCGCTCCCTGTGGCGGTGGTCACGGTGGGCGGGCACGATCAGGACCCGCGTCGAGCCGGCGCCCGCGGTGGCGCCCTGACCCAGAGGGGCCTGCCGTGGCGCAGCCGACCACCGAGACCGCAGCCGACCGCTACCGCGGCAAGCTCGACGAGGCCGCCGAGGGGTGCACGGTGCCCACCCGGCGCCTGTGGGTGGGTCGCGTGGCCGGCCCGGTGGCCGCGGTGGTCGCCTACCTGGCCCTGGGCGGGGCCGGCGACCTGTCCGACGCCGGTCGCGCCACGGCGGCGGTCGGCGTCCTGCTGGCCGTCTGGTGGATGACCGAGGCCCTGCCCCTGCCGGCCACGGCCCTGGTGCCGATCGTGGCCTTCCCGCTGCTGGGTGTGCTCGGCACGTCGGAGGCGACCGCGCCCTACGCCGACCCGAACATCTTCCTGTTCATGGGCGGGTTCATGATCGCCCTGGCCATGCAGCGCTGGGACCTGCACAAGCGGATCGCGCTGCTCGTCGTCCGGGCCGTCGGCACCCGGCCCGACCGGCTGGTGGCCGGCTTCATGCTGGCCACCGCCTTCATCAGCATGTGGGTCAGCAACACCGCGACCGCGGTGATGATGCTGCCGATCGGGCTGTCGGTGCTGCTGCTGGTGCTCGACCGGGTGGGTTCGGCCGACCCCGAGGTGGCCGACCAGGTGCGGGCGGCCGGGGAGGACGCCCCCGCAGCCGGCGGCACGGTCGTGACCGAGCTGATCCAGGACAAGGACATCCGCAACTTCGCGGTGGCCCTCATGCTGGGCATCGCCTACGCCGCGAGCATCGGCTCGCTGGCCACCATCATCGGCACGCCCCCGAACCTCATCCTGGCCGGCTTCGTCGAGCAGCAGTACGGGATCGAGCTGGGGTTCGGGGCCTGGATGCTGCTCGGGCTGCCGCTGTCGCTGGTGTTCCTCGTCGCGGCCTGGCTGGTGCTCACCCGGGTGGTCTTCCCGACCCGGCTCGCCGAGATCCCTGGCGGCCGCAAGGTCATCCAGGACGAGCTCGACGCCCTGGGGCCGATGACCCGCGCCGAGTGGACGGTGCTGGGCATCTTCGTCTCCACCGCCCTGCTGTGGGTCCTCCGGCAGCCGCTCACCGGGTGGACGGCGCTGACCGACGTCCTGCCGTTCGTCGCCCAGCTCTCCGACCCCGTGATCGCCATCGCGGGCGCCCTGGCGCTGTTCCTGGTCCCCGTCGAGGGCCGCCGCGGGGTGTCCGCGCTGGACTGGGCCTCGGCCGCGCAGCTCCCCTGGGGCGTGCTGCTGCTGTTCGGTGGCGGGCTCAGCCTGGCGACCGCGGTGCAGTCCTCCGGGCTGGACGAGTTCATCGGCAGCCAGGTCAGCGGGCTGGGGGCGCTGCCGGTCGTGCTCCTCGTCGTCGTCACGGCGGTGGTCGTGCTCCTGCTGACGGAGGTCACGAGCAACACCGCGACGGCGGCGGCCTTCCTGCCGGTGCTCGGCGGCGTGGCGCTCGGCCTGGAGATCGCCCCGCTCGCGCTGCTGGTACCGGCGGCCCTGGCGGCCACCTGCGCGTTCATGCTGCCCGTCGCGACCCCGCCCAACGCAATCGTGTTCGGCTCGGGCTACGTCTCGATCGGGCAGATGGTGCGCGCCGGGGCCGCGCTCAACGTCATCGGCATCGTGCTCATCACCGTCGCGGTCTACGCGCTGGGCGGGCTGGCGCTGGGCATCACCTTCTGACCCGGCGGGTGCCCAGGAAGCCGGGCTCGTCCACCTGCGGGACGAGCCCGGTGCGGGCGAACTCCGACCACACCCGGCGCAGCTGCCGGCCGCGGGCCTCGACGTCGGCCCAGTCGGCACCGGCGATCAGCGGCGCGTCCCGCCACGCCGCCGCGTCGGTGAACAGCAGCGGCAGGTCGACGCAGTGCGCACCGCGGTACGGGCCCGGCGGGCCCCACTCGAGGCGGTAGGTCGACGCCCGGCCGCCGGCTGCGGCGTGCCTGCGGGCGGTGGAACGCGCGGCTTCGCCGTAGACCCTCCAGCTGAGGACGGCGACCGCGGCCCGCGTGAGCACGCGGCCGAGCAGCGGCGCCGACAGCAGGCGGGCGGGCAGGCCGGTGAGGCCCGGGACGAACAGCGCGACCTCCCGGGCGGTGCTGCCAATCAGGAGGTCGACGTGCGGGGCCACGGCGGCCCAGGCGGCGTCGAGGTCCTGCTCCGCGGGCAGTGGGGCATGGCCGTACCGGACGCCGAAGGGCATCGCGCCGAGCAGACCGAACGGGGTCGCGGCGGCCTCCACCCGGGCCTCGGTGGCCAGGACGTCGTCGAGCGGGGTCTCCGCGTCGAGGTCCCCGGCGGCGGCGTCCATCGCCGCGGACATGCGGGCCCGGCCGCGGCTGATGCCCAGCGGCGCGCTCTGGACGATCGCCCGCCGGAACAGCCCCCGCGCGCCGTCGGCGACCATCAGGTGGGCCACCGCGTCGCCGCCGGCCGAGTGCCCGAACAGGGTGACGTTCCCCGGGTCGCCGCCGAAGCCGGAGATCGCCCGCTGCACCCAGCGCAGGGCCTCGATCTGGTCGAGCAGGCCGAGGTTGGCGGCGCGGGCCCCGCCGTCCCCGAGGTACCCCAGCAGGCCGAGCCGGTAGGTGACCGCGACGACGACCACCCCCTGCTCCCGGACGAGTGCCCGTGGGTCGAACACCGGGGCGTCGCCCGCGCCGGCGCGGTACGAGCCGCCGTGCAGGAAGACCATCACCGGCGCGGCCACGGCGTCGGCCGGGGCGGTCACCGAGAGGCGCAGGCAGTCCTCGTCGACGGTGAGGCCGGCGGTGGCGTCGACCAACAGCTCGTCCAGCAGCGGAGTGGGGTTCTGCGGGCACGCGGGGGAGAGGTGGGTGGTGTCGACCGGCTGCTCGTGCACCGGCTCGGGAACCGGGGCGCGGAAGCGTTCGGCGCGGGCGTACCGGATGCCGGTGGCCCGGACGAGGCCGCCCTCGCGGCGCGCGGTGAACACCCCGGCAGGGGTCTCGACGTCAACCAGCTCCCCACCCACCCCGGGCACGCTACGCAGCCGCCGCACCTGGCCGATGCTGGCGTGGCTGCTGCGCACTCCGGAGAGCACTCGCGCAGCCACCACGCCGGGATGCGTGACGCGGGCCGCCCGTGTGCGGTCGGGGTGGCACCGAGCGACTGCCACGGGACCCGGTCGAGGATGCTCGACCGCCCGACCGGGGTCAGGATCCCGTCCGCCGGTTGTCGACCGCGCCGGTGGAACCGCTGGTGCCCAGGCCAGGGCATGGCGTGCGCGGTGCACGAGACCGGGTGCGCAGCCGACATCGCAGCACTCGCCGGGTCGAGCAGATGCAGTCGCGATGGGACCTCGGGGGACAGGGCGATCAGGGCCCCGCCGTTCGGGCCCCGGACGGCGAAGTGCTCGAGCGAGGCCAGCGGCTCACCGTCCGGCAGGAGCGTCCATGGGCACGGCGGGATCCCGCTCCGCTGAGCGTTCGGGGTGCTCGACCCCGGTGGGCTGGGCCCAGGGCGATGACCGCCCCGCAGCGGTCGACCGTCTTCGCCGTTCCGGGGGTGGGGACTGCAACACCGCTGGAGACGCGCTGCTGTTCCGCCTCACCGATGGTTGTGCAGCCGCGGTGGTCGAGGAGGGCTGACGTCGCACCGTTCATCCGGCGAGGTGGGGACGGACGCTCCCGAGCGTGCGGCCAGCGCGATCTCCGATGCGTACCAGCAGCATCGACCGCACACTCGGCAATCCATCACCCGGAGCGGCGGCCGCGGGGGTCGACGAGGGCGGCGGCGTACTGGCCAGCGTCGAAGGTGAACGGACCCAAGCCGGTGTAGTCGCGCTCGGGGCGGAACGGCTGCTCGAACGAGTCCCAGATGACCTGGTCGCGGACCGCCCGGATGCGGGCAACGAGCGGCCAGCACCCGGCCTCGCCGCAATCGCAGCCGAGCAAGTTCGCCCGCAGGAAGCGCTCGGGGGACGGGCACCACCGTTCTGCGTCGAACTCCCAGTCACGGGCGAGGCCGGCATACGCCCCCGGGACGTCGTAGCCGCTGTCGGCCTCGAAGACGCTGACGAGGTCGACGAGCGGGACACCGTCCACGTACGGCACGACCTCCGCGAAACCTCCGTCCACGACGGTGCGTAGGCCGAGGACGTTCACCGCCGCCACCACCGCTGCCGAGGGGGACGGAGAAGTTTGGCGGGCAGCGTCTCCAGCACGACGGCTGCCTGGTCCAGCTCGCGCTCGTAGGCAGCGCGGTCGAACCGCACCGGCGATGGGAGCTGGCTGAGCAGGAGATCGTCGTCGTAGCCGGTGACCCATCGGAAGTCCGACCACGCGACCTGGTCGGGACCGATGTGGAGGGCGGCCGTCAGCGCCCCGCACTCCAGATCGGCGCAGATCGAGCAGGTGAGCAGTGAGAGGCGACCAGGACCGGCGAGGTCATCGACTGCCCGCCCACGGAAGACGTCCACCGGGGACCAGGCTGACGGCATCCACACCCGGTTCAGGGTCGTGGCGCCCTCATGGCCCATCGTGGTCTGGATCGAGATGCCGTCGACGACGAGGTCGAGATGGTGCAGGTCGCCGTTCGAGGTGCGCACGACGGCCGGCCGCAGCCGCAGGCTCGACCGCCGTTCGTCCACGCGACCAGTATCGGCAGCCACGTCGTGAGAACCTGCGTGCGCCCTCCACCACGGGGCGGCGATGGAGATGCACGGCCCGCAGGCCGCCTGCTCCGCCGACGTGTTCGGCGCCAGGGACCCCACACCGGCATGTCGGTCGGTTCGCCGCTCGCGTCACTGGTGGCCGGCGCCTCGGCGCCGATCATCGCGGTGGCCCTGCTGGGCACCGAGCCCGACCCGACCCCGACCCGGGGCGGGTCGACGTCTGCATCGCGGTCTGCTCGGTGATCACGGTGGTCGCCGTCATGGCCGACAGCGAGACCGGGGAGCGACTGCAAAGTCTGTGTAAGGAGACGTCGTCCGGGCTCGGGCTGTGGTCGTGGTCATACCTAGCGTCTGGGCACCGACACCAACGGAGGTGCCCCGTGAGCACGACGTCCCCCGCAGCGCGACCCGAGCCGCTGACCGCCCCCTCCACCCGACGGGCGGTGTTCAACACCATCCGCGGGTCGTTGGGCAACCTCGTCGAGTGGTACGACGTGTACATCTACACGGTCTTCGCGACCTACCTGCAGGCCAACTTCTTCGCCGAGGGCGAGCCCAACGCCGGCATCTACACGCTGGCCATCTTCGCGGTCACCTTCGTCATGCGGCCCATCGGCTCGTGGTTCTTCGGCCGCTACGCCGACCGGCACGGCCGCCGTCCCGCGCTGGTGTTCAGCATCTCGCTGATGGCAGGTGCGTCGCTGGTCATCGCGATCACCCCGACCGCGGAGACCATCGGTGCCGGCGCCGTCGTCCTGCTGGTGCTCTGCCGGCTGGTGCAGGGTTTCGCCACCGGCGGTGAGTACGGGACGTCGGCCACCTACATGTCCGAGGCAGCCACCCAGGGACGGCGGGGCTTCTTCTCCTCGTTCCAGTACGTGACCCTGGTCGGCGGCCACGTGCTGGCCCAGGCCACCCTGCTCGTCCAGCAGGCCTTCCTCACCGACGAGCAGATCACCCGGTTCGGCTGGCGCATCGGGTTCTTCATCGGCGCCGTCAGCGCGGTCGTGGTGCTGTTCCTGCGCCGCAGCATGGACGAGACGCTGCAGAAGGACGGCGAGGGCGCGCGCAGGTCCGGCTCGATGGTCGAGCTGTTCACCGCCTACCCCAAGCAGCTGCTGGTGTGCTTCCTGGTCACCCTCGGCGGCACGATCGCCTTCTACACCTACAGCGTCAACGGCCCGCGCATCATCAAGGGCGTCTACGCCGACGACGGCATGACCGGCACCTGGATCAACTTCATCGCGCTCGTGCTGCTCATGCTCATGCAGCCGGTCGGCGGGTACCTCAGTGACCGGGTCGGGCGGCGCCCGCTGCTGATCGGCTTCGGCGTCGCGGGCGTGCTCTGGACCTACACGTTCCTGACCCTGCTGCCCACGGTGACCTCGCCGGTCGCCTCGTTCCTGCTCATCACCGGCACCTACGTGGTCCTGACCGGGTACACCTCGATCAACGCCGTGGTGAAGGCCGAGCTGTTCCCCTCCCACGTCCGGGCGCTGGGTGTCGGTCTGGGCTACGCGCTGGCCAACTCGATGTTCGGCGGCACCGCCCCGGTCATCTACGAGGCCGCGGCCGAGAACGACGCCGAGTCCGCCTTCGCCGTCTACGTGACGGTGGCCATCGCGGTCTCCCTCGTGGTCTACGCGTTCGTCCTGCAGCGCACGAAGAACTTCCTGGACGGCACCCCCGCCCGTCCCGGCCAGGACCTCGCGGCCAGCCGGTCCTGATCGGTCGCTCCCGGGCCGTGGCGAGCGCCACGGCCCGGTAGCGTGCGCGGCCGGAGGTGCGGGGAGACGTGCGCGTGCTGCTGGTGGAGGACGACGCCGGGGTGGCCGAGGCCCTGACCCAGGGTCTGCGCGGCAGCGGCTGGACCGTGCGGCACGCCGCCACCGGCCGCGACGCGGTGGCCGCCCTGACCCCCGACACCGACCTGGTGCTGCTGGACATGGGCCTGCCCGACCACGACGGGCTGTGGGTGTGCGCCCGCATCCGGGAGACCAGCTCGGTGGCCATCGTCGCGCTCACCGCCCGCCGGGCGGAGGCCTCGGTGGTGGCGGCCCTGCGCGCCGGGGTCGACGACTACGTGGTCAAGCCCTACAGCCTGGCGGTGCTGCTGGCCCGGATGGACGCCGTGGCGCGGCGGGCCGGCACCCGCCCGGACCCGGCGCCCGCCGTCGACGCCGGGTTCGAGCTGGACGCCGAGGCCCGCCGGGTGCGCACCCCCGACGGCGACGTCGTCCTCACCGCCAAGGAGTGCGAGCTGCTGGCCGCGCTGCTGCGGCAGGCCGGGCGCCCGGTCAGCCGCGCCGCCCTCATGGAGGAGGTGTGGGACACCGCGTGGATCGGCGCCTCCCGCACCCTCGACGTCCACGTCGGCACCCTGCGCGCCAAGCTCGGCGCCGGGGTCGTCGAGACCGTCCGCGGGGTCGGCTACCGCCTGGTGCCGGTGGCCGAGCGGGTGCCGGTGGCCGAGCGGTGAGGCGCCGGCTGCTCGCCCTCGCCCTGCTCACCACGGCAGGCCTGCTCGCCGCCCTCGTCGTCCCGCTGCTGGTGGCCTGGGCCGAGGGGCGGGCGACCGACCTGCACCAGGCCCGACTGGCCGACGCCACGCGCTTCGCCAGCCTCGTGGCGGCCGGCGACGGCGCCCTCGGGCTGGGTGGGGACCTGCAGCGCTACCGCGAGGTCACCGACGTGCAGGCCTGGGTGGTCGGCACCGACCAGGGCGTGCTGGCCGACGCCGGCACCCCGCTGCCCACCGGGCCCGCGGTGGGTGCGGCGCTGCGCGCGGCGCTGGACGGCGTGCCGTCGGCGCCGCCCCCGGCGATGTGGCCCTGGCGCACCGACCCGCTCGTGGTGGCCACCCCGGTCGGCCGCGACGCGCAGGTGCTGGGCGCGGTCGTGCTGGTGGAGGACACCGCGTGGGTGCGGGCCGAGGTGGGCCGGTGGATGGCGCTGGCCGCCGCCGGGAGCCTGGTGCTGCTCGCGCTGCTGGCCTGGTCGGTGGCCAGCCCGCTGGTCGGGTGGATCGTGCGCCCGGTGCACGACCTGGAGGAGTCGGTGCAGCAGGTGACGGCGGGCCGGCCGGCTCGGGCCCGGGTGGAGGGACCGCCCGAGCTGCGCCGGCTCGCGGAGTCGTTCAACCGCATGACGACGCAGGTGGAGCGCTCCCAGCAGCAGCAGCGCGACCTGGTCGCCGACGTGTCGCACCAGCTGGCCAACCCGCTCACCGCGCTGCGGCTGCGGCTGGAGTCGCTGTCGACCGACCGGCCGGCCGAGGTCGCCCCGGTGCTGGCCGAGACCGACCGCATGGCGCAGATCCTCGACGGCCTGGTGGAGGTCAGCCGCACCGGTGCGGCCGACCGCGTCCCCGTGCCCCTGGACCTGGCCGACCGGTTGCGGGCCCGGGTGCACCTGTGGGAGCCCCTGTTCACCGGGCGGCTCTCCTGCCGCGTCCCGGCGGGCCCCGCGCCGGCGGTGCTGGAGGCGGACCTGGTGGAGACCCTGGTCGACGCGTTGCTGGACAACGCGGCCAAGTACGCGCCCGACGCCGCCGTCGAGGTGGAGCTGCGACCGCACGGGGACGGGTGGCTGCTCGACGTCCGCGACCACGGGCCAGGAGTCACCGCGGCCGAGGCAGTCGACCTGGGCCGGCGGTTCCACCGGCTGCCCCGGCACGCCGAGGTGGACGGCACGGGGCTGGGCCTGGCCATCGTGCTCGGCCGGGTCACCGACGCCGGGGGCACCACCACGATCAACGCCGCCGACCCGGGGCTGCGGGTGACCGTCACCCTCCCTGGCGGGCCCGGTCCCGGAACCACTGCAGCGCCCCCGGGTGCAGCGGCACGGGCTGGGTGAACATGCCGGAGGCCAGGGTGGGCTGCCGGACGTCGGGCACCCGCTCGGCGAGCTGCCCCTGCCGGTCGAACACCACCGAGCACAGGCCGTAGGCCGCAGCGTCCGACAGCCTCGGCGCCGCCAGCAGGTAGGTCGTGACCGCGACCGTCCGCACGGCCTCGGGCAGCCCGTAGGCGGTGGCCGGGAGCGGACCCGCGACGTACAGCGGTCCGTGCGCGGCGACCAGCGGGGCCACCAGGTCACCGAGGTCCAACGCGCGCAGCGGCACCTGGGCCCCCAGCTCGACCAGCGCCTGGACCGGGTAGCCGCTGACGTAGGAGAGCGCGTCGGCCCGGCCCGAGCGGAGCAGGTCGGCGCCGTCGGAGAGGGGGCCGCCGAGCAGCTCGACGTCGCCGCTGATGCCGAGGGCGTCCAGGCAGCGGGTCAGCACCACCCGTCCCCCCGACCCGACGCCGCCGTCGGCGACGCGCCGCCCCGCGAGGTCGGCTGCGGTGCGCACGGGCGAGTCCCGCCGGACGACGACCTGCAGGAAGCTGTCGTACAAGCGGGCCAGGCCCACCGGCGCCAGGGGAGCGGTGAACGGGTCGGTGCCGGCCAGGGCGAGCGCCGCGGTGTCGCCCAGCGAGAACGCGACGTCGGCGCGGCCGTCGTCGAGGGCCAGGTCGTTGTCCACCGACCCGGTCGTCACCAGGGCGTCGGCCCGCACACCCGGCATGAGCAGCCCGGCCTCGGCCGCCAGCGCCGACCCGTAGCGGTGGAAGACCGCGCCGGGGGAGCCGGTGGCGATGCGCAGCCGGCCGGCGGCCCCGTCGGCAGGGGTGCCCGACGAGCACCCGGGCAGCACCGCGGCGACCCCGGCGGCGACCAGCCCGCCGAGGAACCGCCGCCGGTCCACCGTCACCGCCGGGATCCTACGGTCGGGACGCGGGATCAGTCGGGGAGCGGCCCGAACGCCTGCGTGGTGAGGGCGTGCACGAGCCAGGCGGCGTACTGCTGCCCGGTCCAGCCCCGGTCACGGGTGAACCACACGTAGGTCTCCGGCGCGGCCAGCCAGGCCATCACGTCGGCCCGGACGGCGGGGTCCCCGGGCCCCACGAGCACACCTCGCTCACCGGCCCACGCGACGGCCCGCTCGAAGTCGGCGTAGCGGCGGGCCTCGAGCGCGTCGACCAGCCCGGCCACCACCGGGTCGGTGGTGGCGGCGGCGCGGAGGGCCTGCCAGATGCGGGCCGACCGGGCGTGCGCCGCGGTCAGGAAGGAGGCGTAGGCAGGGAGGGCCTCGGCGGGGGGCAGCGACATGATCTGCTCGAGCTCGGGGCGGTCGGTGAGCGCCTGCTGGCCCTCGTCGCCGATGAAGGCCACCCCGAAGGCGGCGACGAGCAGGGCGCTCTTCGGGCCGGCCAGGTGCACGCTCTGCACCGAGACCCCGGCCGCGGCGGCGATGGCCGGCATCGTCGTGGCCTGGTAGCCGCGCTCGGCGAACAGCGCACCGGCGGCCGCGACGATGCGACGACGGGTCTTCTGGGCGCCGGCCGCCCGGGACGGCGACACGTACCGGCGCCGATCACCCTGCTCGGCGTCCACCGGCCTCCCGCCTCGCTGCAACCGCCCGCTCCAGTTCGTCGACCACGGCGTCGAGCGCGTCGTACCCGGCCATGGTCGCAGCCAGAGCGGTGGTCCGCGCCCGCCACGACGGGTCGGCCAGGACGTCGTGCACCGCACGCCGGACCCGCTCGGCGGAGGGGCGCCCGGTCCGCAGGTCGATGCCCAGCCCGAAGTGGGCCACCCGCGCGGCGGTCTCGGGCTTGTCCTCGGCGGCCCCGGCGACGACCAGCGGCACCCCAGCTGCCAGGGCCTGCAGCGTGCCGCCGAACCCGCCGTTGGTGACCACGACGTCGGTGCGGGGCAGCAGCGCGTCGTAGGGCAGGAACTCGGCCACCCGGGCATTGGCCGGCGTCGGTCCCACGGCCTCGACGGGTCGCCGCCCGGTGCTGACCAGCACGTGCACGTCGTCGTCGGCGAGCGCGTCGAGGGTGGGTCGGACGAGCTTGGTGAAGTCGTCGGTGTCGAGCGTGCCCTGGGTGACGTGGACGACGGGCCGGCCGTCGTCGAGCTCGGACCACCAGTCCGGAAGCGACGCCCCGCCGTGCCCGGGCAGGACGGGGCCCACGAACCGCAGGTTCGGCGAGAGGTCCGAGCGGGGGTACTCGAACTCGGCCGGCCCCAGCTGCAGGAAGCGGTCGAACAGCCGGGACAGGTCCATGACGAAGGAGTCACCGAGCCCGGTACCGCCGACGTCGCGCACCAGCTGGTCGGCCAGGCGTTGGGTGGGGGCGAACAGCACCCGCCGGCCGACCGCGTTGAGGGTGCGGTTGCGGAGCCGGCCTAGCCGGGTGGACGACGGGGGCAGTGCCGTGTTGTAGGGCGCGACGTCCCGGCTGGTCTGGGCCAGCGGCATGATCCCGGCAGCCAGCACGGGCGGGCGGGTGCCGGGGGCGGCGGTCAGCAGCGGCAGGATCCCGGCGAACACGCAGTCCACCAGCACGGCGTCGACCCCCTCGGCGTCGAGGATCGCGCGCACGGCGCGGAACTGGTCGGGGATCGGCCGGACGAAGGTCTGCTCGACCTGGTACCGCGACAACCGCAGTCCGCGGTACCGGTCGAGGTCGGGCACGTAGGTCCCCGGGTCGCGTTCGTCGAAGTCGGCCGCCCCACGCAGGGGCCGGAACTCCAACCCGGCGGCCCGCACGCGATCGGCGAAGACCGATCCGGTGAGCAGCAGGACGCGGTGACCGTGCTCGACCAGCCGGCGGCCGATCGTGACGAGCGGGACGACGTGCCCGTAGAGCGGGGTGCTGCACAGCAGGTAGGTCGACATGGCGGCCCTTCAGGTTGGCTAGAGCTGCACTCTAGCCAAGTCGCCGTGCTGCCCCACGCCCCGGCGGGACGACGCAGCCATCATCGAGCAGCGCCTCCTGGCCCAGCTCGGGTTGGCCTGACGCCCGACGTCCCACGCCCCAGGCCCCCGGTCGGTGCGGACCGCCCTGCCCTCGCGTCCGGTCCGCCCCGGGGGCGCCGTGCGCTCCCGGGATCAGCCGGCCAGCCAGCGGGTGCGCCAGGTGCCCTCGACGAGGGAGTACTGCAGCCGGCGGCTGGCGGTGTCGACGCCGCCGGCCCAGAAGGTGAGCTCGACCGGCCGCACCCGGTAGCCGACCCAGCCCGGCGCCGGGTCGGTGTCGGCACCGGTCGGCACGTCCGCCGCCCAGCCGGCCACCCGGCCCGCCCGGTCGAGGCCGGCCAGCTCGTCGGTGCCCAGCCACGCCAACCGGCGCAGGTGGTCCGACCGCGCGGCCCACGCGCGCGCGGCGTCGGCCGGGCCGTCCGGGACGACGCCGCCGCGCACCACCAGCTGGCGGGTGAACCCGGGCCAGAGCACGACCAGCGCCGCCCGGGGGTCGGCGGCCAGCTCGGCCACCTTGCGGCTGGTGCGGGCGGTGTGGAACGCGAACCCGGTCTCGTCGAAGGCGGTCAGCAGCACCGTGCGCGCGTCGGGGCAGCCGTCGGCGCCGGTGGTGGCGAGGGTGACCTGCGGCCGCTCGGGGTCGTCGTCGGCCGGCAGCCACGAGCGGGCGACCACCCAGGGGTCGGCGGGTGGGTCGCCGTCGGCGTGCAGGTCGAACGGGGTGGTCGCCGGGTGCGTCACCGCACCGCGCCCTTGGTGGGACCGCCGTACCCCGGGTTGAGCTTGCCGGGGTTGAGCAGGCCCTGCGGGTCGGTGCGCCGCGCGGTCTCCACGGTGCGCTGCAGCTGGAAGTCGACGTTCCACTGGTGCGGGTTGTGCACGCCGACGCCGAGCGCCTCCAGCGCGGCGATGCCCTCCAGCACCTGCTCGGGGCTCTGGTACACCCCGGCGAGCATGCCGATGGGCCCGGAGTGGCCGACCTCGTTGTGCAGCAGCGCGCCCTCGAACACCTGGTGCACCTCGTCGACCCGGTCCACCAGTGCCTGGCCACCCACCTCGAGGTGGAAGTAGACGCCGGGCGCGCTCTTCTGCAGCCACTCGATGGGGTGGTTGTAGCTGAGCACGCTCAGCGACAGGGGCACCTGGGCGCCGTCCCGCACGTCCTCGACCCGGCCGCCGGCGGCCTGCACCGCTGCGGTGGCGGCGTCGACCGTGCTGGCCTCCAGGATGCCGCGCACGCTGGCCCGACCGGCGGGGAACGCGGGGTCCTCGGGGAGGGCGGCGGTGATCTCGGGGGTGTCGGCCGAGACCAGCCGGGGGGTCGGCCGGAGCTTGCCCAGCGCCACCATGACGGCCTGCGCCGTGCGGAAGTCGGCGCAGCTGGCGTAGAAGCCGCGCCACTCCTGCAGCGGTTCCAGGCGCACGGTGGCCCGGGCGATGATCCCCGCCGTCCCGTAGTTGTGCACGTACCGCTGGGCCTCGTCCCCCTCGACGTGCACCAGCTCGGCGGACCCGTCGGCGTGCACGACGTCGAGCGCGGCCACGAAGCCGGCGTCGTTGGTGCCGTGCACGATGCTGCCGGTGCCGCCCGACCCGCCGGCCAGGAACCCGCCGAGCGAGCTCTGCACCGTCGAGGGGTACATCCACAGCTGCTGCCCGGTCTCGTGCGCGGCGCGCTCCAGCGTGACCATGGGCGTGCCGGCCTCGGCGGTGATGGTCCCGTCCCCGACCTCGACGACGGCGCGGGCACGGGAGAGGTCCAGCAGCAGGCCACCGGACATCGGGATGCCCTGGCCGTAGTTGCCGGTGCCCTTGCCGCGCGGGGTCACCGGGACGCCCAGGCGCACGGCGGCGGCCACGACCTGGGCGATCTGCTCGGCGGTGGTCGGGAACGCCACCAGGTCGGCGATGCCCAGCGGCAGCAGCTCGCTGATGATCGGGCTCATCCGCGACCCGTCGACCGAGACGCGTTCGCGCACGCGCAGCTCGGTGCTGACGCCGCGCTCGCCGAGCAGGGCGACGAGCTCGGCCTCGAGGGCGGACAGGGCGGTCGCGGGCACGGCGGCGGGGACGGTGGCGGTCACGACGTCGATGAGACCTGGCCGCGGTTACATCCGTGTGACCCTTCTGCGTCATCTGCACCCAGGGCTGCCCGCGTGTGCAGGATCGGCCGGTGAGCTTCTTCTCCGACGTCGAGCGCGACCTCGTCGTGGCCGACCGCACGCTGCTGGCCGACGGCGTCCTGGCCCTGGACCTGGTCTCCCACAACGGCCGCGAACTGCCCGGCTGGACCCCCGGCTCGCACGTCGACGTCGTGCTGCGCCCCGGCCTGGAGCGGCAGTACTCCCTGTGCGGCGACGTCGCCGACCGGTCGCGGTGGCGCATCGCGGTGCTGCGGGAGGACGGCGGCTCCGGCGGGTCGGTGGCCCTGCACGACGAGGTCGAGGTGGGTCAGCGCCTGCGGCTGCGCGGCCCCCGCAACCACTTCGTCCTCGAGGTCACCCCGAGCACCCGGTACCGCTTCGTGGCCGGGGGCATCGGGATCACCCCGCTGCGGGCCATGGTCGCCGCCGCCGACGCGGCGGGCGCGGACTGGGTGCTGGACTACGCCGGCCGCTCACGGGGCCGCATGGCCTTCGCCGACGACCTGCTCGCCGCCCACCCCGACCGGGTGCGGCTGCACGTGGCCGACGAGGGCGACCGGTTCGACGTCGCCGCGCTCGACGTCGACGCCGGCACCGCGGTGTACGCCTGCGGTCCGGCGAAGCTGCTGGACGCGCTGGAGGCGTCGTCGAGCGGGTGGGCGGGCACGCTGCACGTCGAGCGGTTCGAGGCCAAGGCGTTCGGCGCCCCGGTGTGGCCAGGCCCCTTCGAGGTGGAGCTGGCGCTCACCGGCACCACGGTCGTCGTCGAGCCCGGGGTGACGGTGCTCGACGCGCTGGCCGCCGAGGGGGTCGACGTGCTCTCCTCCTGCCGGGCCGGCACCTGCGGCACCTGCGAGACACCGGTGCTGGAGGGCGAGGTCGAGCACCGGGACTCCGTGCTCAGCCCCGGTGAGCAGGCCGACGGCACCGTGATGATGGTCTGCGTCTCCCGTGCTGCCGGGCCGCGGCTCGTGGTCGACCTGTGAGCGCACCACCCTGCCCGAAGGCGATGGTGCACGGGCCGTGCGGCGGGGTGGCCGAGGACGGCTGCTGCGAGGTGGCCCCGGAGCCCTGCTCGTTCCTGCCGTTGCCCACCGTCCGCTGGGCGGGCCGCCCCGTGGCGCCGGTGACCCCGGAGCCCCCGCTGCTGCAGCTGATGCGTCAGCGACCGGTCGTCGTCGCCGACCTGCCGGCGGTCGCGCTGTCCCGCTGGTCGCTGGAGCGGGCCGCCGGGTTCGTGGCGGGCCGGGTGGACGCCGTCCTGCTCGGGGACCACGCCGCCGCCCGGGTGCAGTTCTGCCCGACCTACCGCGCCTCGATCGTGCAGGCCGCCGGTGTCACGGTGTGGCAGGGCCTGAACTGCCGGGACCGCAACCGCGTCGCCCTCGAGGGGGAGCTGGCCGGGCTGGCCGACCTCGGCGTCGGCGCGGTGCACTGCGTGACCGGCGACCACACGCTCACCGGTGACCGGCCCGACGCCCAGCCGGTCTTCGACTGGGACTCCACCCAGCTGGCCGCCGCTGCCCGCGCGGCCGGGCTGCTGGTGTCGGTGGGGGAGACCCCGCACGGCCCCCCGGCGGACCGCCGTCCGCGGCGACTGGCCGAGAAGGTGCGCGCCGGCGCGCAGGTGTGCTTCGTCGACCACGCCGGCGGGGTCGAGGAGCTGCGCACGTTCGTCGAGCAGGCCACGGACGCCGGGGCCGACGTGCCGTTCATCGCCTGCGTCGCGGTGGCCACCGACCCCGGGTCGGTCGCCGAGCTGCGCCGGTTCACCGGGTTGCGGCTGCCCGAGGGCTACCTGGCCGGGATCGAGGGTGCCCGGGACCCGTTCCGCGCAGGCATCGCCGCCGCCGTCGCGCTGGCCGAGGCCTACCTGGAGGTGCCCGGCGTGCGCGGGGTCGACCTCTCCGGGGTGGCCGCCCCGGGTACCGAGCTGACCACCGCCACGGCCCTGGCCGAGATCGGGAGAGCGTTGAGTTGAGCCTGTTGCTGAGGTCGGTCACGACGGTGGACGGCGACCTGGTCGACGTCCGGCTGGACGACGTCGTCACCGCCGTCGCACCCGCCCTCGATCCCCGCCCGGACGACGAGGTGCACGACCTGGCCGGTTGCCACCTGCTGCCCGCCCCCGCGGAGCCGCACGCGCACCTGGACAAGGCGCTCACCAGCCACCGCGCCCCCAACCGCACCGGCGACCTGGCCGGCGCGATCGAGGCCATCCGCACGATCTCGGCCGGCTTCACCCACGCCGACCTGGTCGACCGGGCGACCCGGGCCGCGCACGAGTACCTGGCCAACGGGACGACGGCGATCCGGACGCACGCCGACCTCGGCGCGCACACCGGGCTGCGGCACGTGCGCGCCCTGCTCGAGGTGCGCGACGCGCTGGCCGGCCTGGTCGACGTCCAGGTGGTCGCCCTGTGCAGCGCGCCCTGGGCGCCCGGCGAGGCCGAGGACAACGCCCGGCTGCTGGAGGAGGCGGTCGACCTCGGCGTCGACCTGGTCGGCGGGGCCCCGCACATGTGGCCCGACCGCGGTGCCGGGTTGGACCTCTCCTTCGGCGTGGCGGCCCGGCGCGGGTTGCCGGTGGACCTGCACACCGACGAGACGCTCGACCCCACCGCGCAGGGACTGCTGCACCTGGCGCAGCGGGTGCGGGCCACCGGTTTCGCGCACGGCGCCACCGCCAGCCACTGCGTGTCGCTCGGCGTGCACCCGCTGGAGGTCGCCCGGGCCACCGCGGCCGAGGTCGCCGCCGCCGGGGTCGGGGTGGTGGCGCTGCCGCAGACCAACCTCTACCTGCAGGGCCGGGACACCCCCGTCGCCACCCCGCGCGGGCTGACCGCCGTCCGGGCGCTGCTGGACGCCGGGGCGGTGCTCGGGGCCGGTGGCGACAACCTGCGCGACCCGTTCAACCCCATGGGCCGGGCCGACGCGTGCGAGGCGGCGTCGCTGCTGGTCACCTCGGGGCACCTCTCGACCCGCGAGGCCTGGGACGCCGTCAGCGCCGGCGCCCGCCGGTGCATGGGATTGCCCGTGCCCGCGGTGTCCGTCGGGTCCGTGGGGGAGTTCCTCGCGGTGCGGGCCGAGAGCCTGGACGCCGCCGTCGCGGGGGCCGGCACCGACCGGGTCGTGGTGTCCCGCGGGCGGGTCGTCGCGAGCACCCGGGTGCAGCGGGTGCTCCCGGGGACGGCCGTGTCCCAGTCGTGATGAAGCGGTCGGCCGCGTTCACCGTCGGCACACGCAGCTGAAACAGACCGGGCCCATCGTCTCCCCATCGCCCGGTGCTCGACCGGGCGACGGGACCGGCCCGGCCCGGCCCCCCGCCCACGCACCGGAGGTGACCGTGAGCGCACCCGCGCACGCCGCCCCGTCGACGACCACCGGGACCAGGGTCCTGGAGTTCACCGACGTCGCCCGCCAGTTCCCCGACGGCACGGTCGCCCTGGAGGGCGTCGACCTCACCATCGACCGGGGTGAGTTCGTCACCGTCGTGGGCCCGTCCGGGTGCGGCAAGTCCACCCTGCTGCGGATCGCCTCGGGCCTGGACGCCGCCAGCGCCGGCACCGCCCGCGTCGACGCCGCCCGCATCGGCTACGTCTTCCAGGACGCCACCCTGCTGCCCTGGCGCAGCGTGAAGAAGAACGTCGAGCTGCTCGCCGAGCTGCACGGCATCAGCACGACCGCCACCAACCAGGCCGCCCTCGACGCGATCGAGCTGGTGGGCCTGCGGGGTCACGAGAAGAAGCTGCCGCGGGCGCTGTCGGGCGGCATGAAGATGCGCGCCTCGCTGGCCCGCTCGCTCACCCTCGACCCCGACCTGTTCCTCTTCGACGAGCCCTTCGGTGCCCTCGACGAGATCACCCGCGAGCGCCTCAACGACGAGCTGATCCGGCTCTTCGTGGCCAAGGGCTTCGGCGCGCTGTTCATCACGCACTCGGTGTCCGAGGCGGTCTACATGTCGACCCGGGTGCTGGTCATGAGCGGCCGTCCCGGACGCATCGTGGACAGCTTCGAGGTGCCCTTCGGCACCGACCGCACGCCGGAGCTCCGGTTCACCCCGGAGTTCGCCAAGCTCGCCGGCGAGGTCTCCCACGCACTGCGCGAGGGCCACTCGTGACCGCCACCCTGCCCGGCCAGACCACCACCTCCGAGGAGACCGCGGTGACCTCCACCCTGGAGAGCCCGACCGCCGAGGCGGTCGCCACCGGCAGCACCCCCGCACCCGTCGTGCGGCGCCGCCGCCCACGGGCGGTGAACCTGGCCCTGCCGGTGCTCGTCTTCGCCGCGCTGGTCGGCGCTTGGTACGCCATCACCTACCTGATCCTGGACCCGGGTCGGCGCTTCCTGATGCCGGCCCCGCACACGCTCGTCACCGACGCCCTGCTCGACCCCGCGATCACCGACAAGGTGTGGCCGGCGCTGGGCCGGTCGGTCGTGGTCACCTTCACCGGGCTGGCGATCGCCATCGTGATCGGCATGCTCTGGGCCATCGCGATGAGCCAGAGCCGCGCGATCGAGACCTCGCTCTACCCGTACGCCGTGGCGCTGCAGTGCATCCCGATCCTGGCCCTGGTCCCGCTCATCGGGTTCTGGTTCGGCTACGACTTCCCGTCCCGGGTCGTGGTCTGCGTGATGATCGCGCTGTTCCCGATCGTGTCGAACACGCTCTTCGGCATCCAGTCCGTCGAGCGCGGCCACCACGAGCTGTTCACCCTGCACAAGGCCGGCCGCATCACCCGCCTGGTCAAGCTGCAGCTGCCGGCCGCGATGCCCGCCATCTTCGCCGGCTTCCGGATCTCCGCCGGGCTGTCGGTGGTCGGCGCCATCGTCGGCGACCTGTTCTTCAAGCAGGGCGACCCCGGCCTGGGCATCCTGCTGGACAACTTCCGCGCTCGGCTGCAGGGGTCGGCGCTGTTCTTCACCATCCTCGTCACCGCCGCGCTCGGCTTCGCGGTGTTCTTCCTGTTCGGCTGGCTGTCCAAGCTGGCCGTGGGCCGCTGGTACGACCAGTCCCGCGACCGCTGATCCCGGAGACCAGCCCGCCCCCGACTGCCCCACCCGGGCCGGCCGCCGCCGTCCGTCCCGGTCACCGACACCCCGAACCCGAGGTGCCGGCCCGACCCATCCCCAGGAGCACGTGTGCGCATCACCCGGACCACGACGGCCCTCGCGGCCACCGCCGTGCTGGCGCTCTCCCTCGCCGCCTGCGGCAGCGACGACGGCGGCGCGGCCGCCGGTCCCTCCGGCGACGTCGGTGGCACCGACCTCGCCGCGGCCGGCTGCCCGAGCAACGTCGTCGTGCAGACCGACTGGAACCCCGAGTCCGAGCACGGCGGCCTCTACGAGTCGCTGGGTGACGACTACACGATCGACGCCGGCAGCAAGACCGTCACCGGCACGCTGATCGACAGCGACGGGGACAGCACGGGCGTCACCCTGGAGATCCGCGCCGGCGGCCCGGCCATCGGCTTCCAGACGGTCACCGCGCAGATGTACTCCGACACCGACATCACGATGGGCTACATCGCCACAGACGAGGCCATCCAGCTGTCGGACACCCAGCCCACCACCGCCGTGCTGGCACCCCTGGAGATCTCGCCGACGATGATCATGTGGGACCCGGAGACCTACCCCGACGTGTCCTCCATCGAGGACCTGGGCGCCGCAGGGGTGACGGTGCGGTACTTCGAGGGCTCGGCCTACATGGCCTACCTCACCGGTGCCGGCATCCTGGACGCCGCCCAGGTCGACGGCTCCTACGACGGCACCCCGGCCGGTTTCGTGGCCGCCGCCGGCGAGGTCGCCCAGCAGGGGTTCGCCTCGGCCGAGCCCTACATCTACAAGAACGAGGTCGCCGACTGGGGCAAGGACGTGGACTTCCAGCTCGTGTACGACGCCGGGTTCCAGCCCTACCAGTCCTCGATCTCGGTGCGCTCGGCCGACCTGGACGGCATGTCGGACTGCCTCGCCGAGCTCGTCCCGCTCATGCAGCAGGCCGACGTCGACTACCTCGAGGACCCGTCCCGGGTGAACGAGATCATCCTGGAGCTGGTCGACCAGTACGACACCGGCTGGGTCTACTCCCAGGGCGTCGCCGACTACTCGGTGGAGACGCAGAAGGAGCTCGGCCTGGTCGGGAACGGCCCGGACGACGTCCACGGCAACTTCGACACCGACCGGGTGGACACGCTCATCGAGCAGACCACGCCGATCTTCACCGAGCAGGGCACCCCGCCCACCGACGGCCTGACCGCCGACGACCTCGTCACCAACGAGTTCATCGACGACACCATCGGCGTCCCCGCCAGCTGACCCACCCCGCCGGCGCCCGTCACCCACCCGGGGTGGCGGGCGCTGGCCCGTGCCCGGGAGGGACGCATGGACACCCTGCTCGACGGCACGACGATGCTGGCCGCACTCGCGGCCGGCGAGGTGTCGGCCGAGGAGCTCACCCGGGCGCACCTGGACCGGATCGCCGGTCCGGGTGCGGCCCTGAACGCCCTCGTGGCGGTGGACACCGACGCCGCGCTGGCCGCGGCCCGCACGGTCGACGCCGACCGCGCCGCCGGGCGGCCGCTCGGCCCGCTGGCCGGCCTCCCGATCACGGTCAAGGACTCGGTCGACGCCCGCGGGCTGCCCAGCTCGCACGGCCGACCCGACGACCGCCGGCTGGCCACGACCGACGCGCCCGCCGTGCGGCGGTTGCGGCAGGCCGGCTGCGTGGTGCTGGGCAAGACCAACGTGCCGGTGTGGCTGGCCAGCATGCACAGCGAGAACGCCCTCTTCGGCGCCACGGTCAACCCGTGGGACACCACCCGTTCCAGCGGCGGGTCCAGCGGTGGCTCCTCGGCCGCCGTCGCAGCGGGTCTCGGCGTGGCCGACCTCGGCAGCGACCTGGCCGGGTCGCTGCGGGTCCCGGCCGCGTGGTGCGGGCTGTTCGGCCACCGGCCCAGCAACGGCGCCGTCTCGAAGCTGGGCAACCTGCCCTGGCCCGACGGCGGTCTCCTGGAGCCGATGGTGAGCGCGATCGGTCCGTTCGCCCGCTCGGCCGCCGACACCGCGCTGTTCAGCGAGGCCCTGTTCGGCGCCGAGGGCATCGAGGCCGTCGGCTGGCAGCTGCGGCTGCCGCCGGCCCGGGTCTCGTCGTTGACCGGGCTGCGGATCGCGGTCTGGCTCGACGACCCGGCCGCCCCGGTGGACCCCGAGGTGGCGACGGCGGTCCGCGGCTTCGCCGACCGGCTGGCCGACGCCGGTGCCCAGGTCGCGGAGCTGGTCCACCCGCCGGTCGGCGGCCCCGGTGACCTGCAGCTGTACCTGCGGCTGCAGTCGGCGGAGATCGTGCACGGCTTCACCGCCGACGACCTCGCCGCCGCCGACGACCGGTACCACCAGTCGGTCTGGGCGGCGCTGCGCGACCTGGAGGCCCAGCGCGCGGCCACCGCGCGGTGGGCGGAGACGTTCACCGGCGTGGACGTCGTCCTGTGCCCGGCGGTGTCGCGGGTCGCCACCACCTACACCCCGGCGATGACCGCCCCGGAGACCGTCGAGGTCGACGGACGTGAGGTGCCGATCGACTCGGTCTGCGACTGGGCGCGGTTGTCCAGCCTGGGTCGGTTGCCGGCCACCGTCGTCCCGCTCGGGCCGGGGGAGGTCAGCGGGCTACCCGTCGGGGCGCAGCTGCTGGGGGCCTACCTGGAGGACCGCACCCCGTTGGCCATCGCCCGGCTGGCCGAGGAGGCCGGGCTGGTCGGGTTCCGCCGCCCGCCCGGCTGGTAGGGCCTGGCACGGCCCCGCCGCAGGGACCCGCCGCGTGCGGAGCGCGTGGCGGGGGGCGGTGGGGTCCTTCTAGAAGTCGCTCTTGCGGATGGTGGCGTGGACGCCCTTCACGACGTCGACGACCTGGCTGATCCGGAAGTCGGTGGCCGCGGAGAGGTAGGCGTAGGCGAGCGAGGGGTCCATCCCGAACCTGGCCTGCAGCAGCGCCACCACCGCCCGCACGCAGTCGGCGACCGCGACGTCGAGGTCCTCGTCCATCCCGGTGGGCACAAGGAACTCGGCGGTCTCCGCCAGTGGTCCGGCGAGGTCGCCGAACCGGGCCAGGGCGTCCTCCCTGGCCACCACGTCGAGCCGTACGGTCGCCCGCAGGCTGGCCTCCATGGCGGTCAGGGACACCTCGCCGTCGCCTTGCGCTGCGTGCGGGTCGCCGACGTAGGCCAGACCGCCGTCCACCTGCACGGGCAGGTAGAGCGTGGCCCCGGTGGTGATCAGCGCGATGTCGACGTTGCCGCCGTGCGGGCCCGGCGGTACCGAGTGCGGCCGTTCGGCACCGCGCACCGCCACCCCCATCGTGCCCAGGAAGGGGCGGAGCGGGAACCGCACGGTCGGCTCGCCCCCGGGGACCAGGGGCAGCTGCCCGTACCCCCCGTCGGCGGACACCGTGGCGAAGGCGCTGAACAGCGGCGCGCCCCCGAGGGGGTACTCGCCGACGAGCGCGCCCTTGCCGTGCCGGTTGCTGATGACGCCGTAGGGCACCCGGGGTGCGGTCTCGACGACGGTCATCGCCAGCAGGTCGCCGACCTGGGCGCCGGCCACCTGGACGGGCCGGCTCACCACGTGCGGGCCGTCGACGCCGAACCGGTGCGGGTGCTCGCTGGCGGCCAGCGCGACGGCGTCGTCGAGCACGTCGGTGACGCCGTGGGCGCCGAAGAAGGCCGCCGGGTCGCGGCCCTGGTCCTCCAGGATGCCCTCGTGGCTGATCGTGTCGAAGGTGACCGCGGTGCCGGGCTCCACGCAGAGCACCGGCTGGTCGGTCGCGCAGGGCAGCCGGCCCCACAGCACGTGGTCGACCGACGCCGGCAGGTAGACGTCGCCGGCGACCGGACCGGTGCCCGGCTGGAGGACCGTCACCGCCCGAGGTCGGCGGCGATCCGGGCCAGCCGCTCGTGCACCTGGGACTCCACCTCCGCCGCCTGCGGGTCCGCGAGGTCGGCGCCGTGCGCGACGGGCTCGCCGCCCACCCACACCGAGCGCAGGTTGCGCAGCGAGCAGGCCAGCACGTAGGTGCCGACGGCGTCCCACACCGGCCCGGTGTCGGGACGGCGGGGGTCGACCACGCAGAAGTCGGCGAACCGGCCGACCCGGAGCGAGCCCACCCGGTCGTCCACGCCCAGGGCCTCGGCGCCGCCGCGGGTGTGCATCACCAGCACGTCCCCGACCGGGGCGGCCAGCGGGTCCTTGTACTGCGCGCGCACCATCGCGATGCCGGTGCGCATGTTGTTCCAGGGGTCGGACACGTCGGTGCAGGACTGGTCGTCCAGACCCATCCCGATGCGCATGCCGGCGGCCCGCATCTCGGGGATCGCGGCGACGCCGCTGGCCAGCCGGCCGTTGCTCATCGGCTGCCAGCTCATCGCGCACCCGGCCGCCGCGGCGGTGGCGATGATCTCGGGCGTGGTCTGGATGAAGTGGCCGAACACCAGCTGCGGCGACAGGGCACCGGACTCCGCGTACCAGGCGAACTTCGACCGCTGCAGCTCCAGCATCTCCGCGGTCTCCAGGAAGTGCGCCTGGTTGACCAGCCCGTGCTCGCGCATCACCTCGGTCTCCAGCGCCGCGGTGTCGGGGGTCGGTGCCCACTGCACCGCGCCGCTGACCGCGACGCCCAGCAGCAGCGCGGGGTCGGCGTCGGCGGCGGCCTTGACCGTGTCCTCGACGTGGGCGAGGGCGTCGGCCCGGGGGACGTCCCCCTGGGCCAGCATCACCGAGTGCAGGCTGCGCAACCCGGCGTCGAGCTTGGCCCGCAGCTGGGCATCCTGCCGCTCCAGGGAGGGCAGCCGGTCACCGAAGCTGGCGATGGTCTTGTCGAACTGCAGGCCGCCGTCGGTGAAGTCGTAGGCGGTGGTGATGCCGTTGCGCAAGAAGTCCTGCGCGCCGTGCCGGGTGCACCAGTACATGTCCGCAGGCGTCGCCGGCATGACGTAGCGCAGCATCGCCTCGATCCAGCCGTACAGCGTCTCGTCCATGCCCAGGCCGCGGCTGCCGGAGGTGAACAGGTGGCTGTGCGCGCTGACGAAGCCGGGGCCGATGATCGTGCCGGTCGCGTCGAGGGTGTCCGCGGCGCCGGCGAGCTGCTCGGCCGACGGCTCACCGGCCTCGACGGCGGTGAGCCGGCCGTCGGTGCCGACGGCGAACCAGCCGACGAACGGGTCGGGGCGCTGCGGGTCGACGGTGAGCAGGGTGGCGCCGTGCACGAGCAGCTTCGTGCTCGGGGGCTGGGTGGTCATCACGCCTCCCGGGCGGTGGTCGGGTGCGGGGTGGGGGTCCACTGGCCGGTGACCAGCTCGGTGTACATGCGGCGCAGCAGCAGGCTGTTCTTGTCGGCCTTGGCGTGCGCGTTGAGGTGCTGGGCGAGCGGGAACTCGTCGGGCAGCCGGTCCAGCAGCGCCTTGTCCTCCAGCTCCACCTGGTGGTCGAAGGCGCGGATGTCGGCGGCCGGCCGGTCGGCCTCGGTGTCGGTGCGCAGCACGACCTGGTGGATGGTGCAGTGGGTGTCGTCGACCGGGGTGATCGCCTTGAGCATCACGTGGCCCAGCCCGTCGGGGTAGCGGATGAGCAGGTGCATGAAGGAGGGCAGGTGCACCTGGCTCCAGGTGTGCCGCACGGTGGCGCCGTCCTCGCCCGGGCGGCCCTCGACCGGGACGTCGGTCCAGGTGATGAGCCCGTACGGCGTCCGCTCGACGTTCTGGTCGGTGAGCTCGGGGTTGTCGGGGTTGCCGAAGCTGTTCATGTGCACGAAGGCCACGTGGCCGGGGTCGATGTTGTTCTCGACCAGGTGCATGGCGGTGCAGTCGAAGTCCCACGAGCCCTCCGGCACCTGTCGCCACGCCGGGTCGTCCCACTCGACGACCTCGGGGACGTCCGCGATCGGGCCGCCCTCGGCGTCGGTGGCCAGGCACACCCACACCAGGCCGTACTTCGCCTGGCTGCGCACCATCGTGAGCCCAGACTTGGTGGGGTGCGGTGCCTCCGGGAACTGCGGGATCCGCTGGGTCAGGCCGTCCTTGTCCCACTCCCACCCGTGGTAGGGGCAGACCAGGTGGCAGTCGGCGACCCAGCCCATCGACAGCGGCGCGTCGCGGTGGGCGCAGCGGTCGTGGGCCACGCTGACCGGGCCGGCGGGGTCGGGGCGCCAGACCACGAGGTCGGTGCCCAGGACCTTCCGGTGCAGCGGGGCCGCGCCCCGCCGTCCGGGCTCGACCTCGGTGCGCACGTCGTCGACGGCGCACACGGCGTACCAGAAGCGGCGGAGGACGGGGTGCTCGGAGAGCACCAGGGTCTCGGGGCCGGCGTGGCGGGTGGTGCGGGGTTCCTGCACAGCGGTCATGTCTCGTCCTGCTCGTGACGCGGGCCGCTCGCGCCGTTCGCGCGGCCCCGTCCAGCACGGTGCCGGTGGTCCGTTGCCGACGGGTTTCAGCCCCGTTCCAGGTCCGTGCGGACGACGGTGGCGGCGTTGCGGCCCGGTGCGCCCCAGACCCCGGCAGGTCCAGCCAGCGCTGCGGCTCGGTGGACCTCGCCCACCCACCGGGCAGGGCGTACGGCGTCCAGAGCACCCCGAGGGACAGCACGTGGTCCGCACCGAACCGCATCGTGGGGTCCAGCGCAGACGGGGTTTTGACCAGCGCCATCGGCCGGGCGGCGACCTCACCCCCGGCCCAGGGCGGCGTGGGCCCGCTCGATCGCGGCGGTGCCCGGTGCGATCGTCACGGTGGGGGCGTGCTGGTCGAACGGGCCGACCACGTCCTGCAGCCGTTCGACCCGGGGGAAGGCCGGCAGCGTGCCGACGACTGCGTCGAGCTCGGACCCGTAGCCGTCGGGGGTGGTGCGGGCGGTCCAGCGGGCCACCATGCGCTCGGACCCGGCCGGGAGGTGCGGGCCGAGCTGACCACGACGTCGGCGCGCACCTCCGCGCCGTCGGCCAGCAGCACCCCGCGCACCCGCGCCCCCTCGGCCAGCACCCGCACGACCCGGGCGCCGGTGCGCACGCGACCGTCGGCGGCCTCCAGCACGGTGACGTCGTGGCCGGCGCGGGCCAGGTAGGCCGCGCAGGCCAGACCGTTGTGCCCGCTGTCCACCACCACGGTCGTCGCCATGGCGGGCACTGTCCCGGCGGGCGGTGACGTCCGTGTTGCATCCGGTCGCAGGTCTGGACGTCAGCAGTCGATCGCCGTGTTGTTGCTGCCCACCGTGAACCGGGTCGTCGCGCCGGTGGGGACGGTGGTCGGGGCGGCGGGCCCGCGGTTCCCGGACCACGGTGGCACCAACACCTCGCCAGCCGACCTCGTGCCCTGCTCACCCAGGCGACGCAGCCCGTTCTGCTCACTCAGGCGACGCAGACCGTTCTGCTCACTCAGGCGACGCAGACCGTTCTGCTCACTCAGGCGACGCAGGGCACGACGTGCGTGGGGGAGAAGGTCGCCCGGTTCACCGGGACGCAGCGCGTGCCGTCAGCAGGTCCCGGAGGTCGGCGGCGACGTCGGCCTCGTCCCGGGTGACCAGCCGCCCGTCCCGCACGACGACGCGGCCGCCGACCACCACGTGCTTGGGACGCCGGCCCGGGGAGGCCCACAGCAGGCCCGCGACGGGGTCGGCGACGCCCACGTCGGCGACCCCGGTGACGTCCCAGCAGACCAGGTCGGCGCGGGCGCCCACCTCGAGGCGGCCGAGGTCGGGGCGGCCCAGGCCGTCGGCCGACCCGCGGGTGGCCATGCCCAGCACCTCCTCGGCGGCGAGGGGCCGGCCCATCAGCGGGGCGACCTGCATCGCCAACCGGGCGTCGGCCAGCAGGTGCCCGGCGTCGTTCGACCCGCCGCCGCTGGTGCCCAGCCCGACCGGCACCCCGGCGTCGGCCAGGGCGGCCACCGGTGCGATGCCCCAGCCCATCGGCAGGTCGCAGCCCGGGGCATGGGTGGCGCTCACCCCGGCCGCGGCGAGGCGGGCGACCTCGGCCTCGGTGACCCCGCACAGGTGGGCCAGGGTCACGTCGGGGGCCAGCCAGCCCCACTCCTCGAGCAGCTCCAGGGGGCGCCGTCCGTACTTCTCGGCCGCGACGTCGACGTCGACCTGCTCGTTGGCCTGGGTGCGGCGGCGCAGCCCGCGGGCGGCCGCGACCTCGGCCATCAGCCGGAAGGTCTCCGGGCCGTCGCTGTGCACCCCGGCCGGTCCGACCGCGACCTGCAGCATCCCGTCGGCGGTCACCCCGCCGTGGGGGACCAGCGCACCGGCGATCGCGTCGGCCGAGGCCGCCGCGGTGGCCGCGTCGTCCCGGGCGGAGCCGCGCACGAACACCAGGCGGGCACCCAGCTGCGCCGCGGCCGCGGCAACGCCGCGGGCGATGCCCACGTCGAGGTCGCCGGCCGGCCAGGTCAGGTGGTGGTCGGCGACCGTGGTCACCCCGCACAGCAGTGCCTCGGCCAACCCGGCCGACGCCGCGGCGTGCGCCAGCTCGGGGTCGACGCCGACGGCGGCGTAGGCGGCGGCCATCGTCGGCAACCACTGCGCCATCGGCACGCCACGGGTGCCCGGCAGGGTGCGGAAGGCGGTCTGCAGCAGGTGGTGGTGGGCGTTCACCAGGCCCGGCGTCACCACGCAGCCGGTGGCGTCGAGCACCTCACCGCCCGCGGCGGCGAAGCCGGTGACCCGGCCGTCGTCGCCGCAGGCGACCTCCCGCGAGGTCGATCCGAGCACGGCCACGGCCCCGGTCACGTCGATCACGCCACCGACCCTGGCAGGCGCGTGTTCCACGCAGGTGTCGGCTGGAACGCAGTCGTCACCGCACGGCAACGACCCGGTCCTAGCGTCCGGTGCCGTGACCGTCCGACTGCTCACCGAGCTCACCGCCCCCGCCATCGCCGACGCCCTCGGCCCGGACTCGGTGCTGGTGCTGCCGACCGGCGCGATCGAGCAGCACGGCCCGCACCTGCCGGTCGCCACCGACCTGATCACCGCGCAGAGCATGGCCGAGCGGGCGGTCGCGGAGTTCGGCGAGGAGCTGGACCTGTGGCTGCTGCCGCCGCTGGCCTACACCAAGAGCAACGAGCACCACTGGAGCTGCGGCACCTTCTGGCTCTCGGCGCAGACGCTGATGAGCGTGCTGCACGACCTCGGCTCCTCGATCACCAAGACCCCGGCCCGGCGGCTGGCGTTCGTCAACGGCCACGGCGGCAACTCCGCCCTGCTGCAGGTCGCCGCGCGCGACCTGCGGATCGCCCACGGCCTGCGCACCTTCACGCTGCACCCCTCGCTGCCGGCCGACCACGGCGGGCAGAGCCCCGAGGGCGAGCTGGGCCTGGGCATCCACGGCGGCCACGAGGAGACCTCGCTGATGCTGCACCTGCGGCCCGAGCTGGTCGACATGGACAAGGCGCAGCGCTGGGTCCCCGAGCAGCTCACCGAGTACCGGCACGTGCGCTTCGGCGGGTCGGTCAGCTTCGGCTGGACGTCGGACGACTTCGGCCCCGACGGCGTGATCGGCGACGCGAGCACCGCCACCGCCGAGCACGGCAAGGAGAAGGCCGAGGCGATGCTGACCTACCTGGGCGAGGCGTTCGCCGAGGTCGCCCGCTTCGACCCCGGCCCCCGCCGGTGAGGTTGGCCGGCAAGCGGGTCGTCGTCACGGGCGGCGCCCGCGGCATCGGCGCGGCGATGGTGCGCACCTTCGCCGCCGAGGGCGCCGCGGTGGCCGTCGTGGACGTGCTGGCCGAGGAGGCGGGGAAGCTGGCCGCCGAGGTGGGCGGCCACGCGGTCGAGGTCGACCTGGCCGACGTCGCCGCCACCCGCACGGCCACCCAGTCGGCCGTCGACGCGCTCGGCGGGGTCGACGTGCTGGTCAACAACGCGGGCATCCTGCGGTTCGCGCCGCTGCTGGACATCGAGCCCACGGAGTGGGACGAGGTGTTCGCGGTCAACGTGCGCGCGATGCTGGTGACCACCCAGGTGGCGGTGACCGCGATGGTCGCCGAGCGGGCACCCGCGTTCCCGGGCGACGTGGTGGGGAAGATCGTGAACACCGCCTCGATGGGCGGCAAGGCCGGGGGAGCGGGCCAGGCGCACTACGCGGCGTCCAAGGCCGCCGTCATCGGGCTCACCCGGGCCGCGGCCGAGGAGCTCGGCCCGCTGGGCATCACCGCGACCTGCCTGTGCCCGGGGTACGTGCTGACCGAGATGGGGGCCGGGACCCGCACCGCCGAGGACGTCGCCCGGTGGTCGGCGAGGTCGCCGCTGGGCCGGCTCGGCGAGCCCGCGGACGTCGCCCGTGCCGCACTGTTCCTCGCGTCGTCGGACTCGGACTACCTGACCGGCGAGGCGCTGAACGTGGCCGGCGGGATGGTCACGCATTGAGCCGCAACGACTGGACCCTCTCGCCCGAGCACGTCGACCTGCGGCGGCCGGCCGTCGAGCCCCGGCCGGTCGAGGTCGGTGCGCTGCCCCAGCGGCTCACGCTCGACCTGTCGCGCACGGCCCTGGTCGCGGTCGACCTGCAGAACGACTTCTGCCACCCCCACGGCTGGCTGGCCTCCATCGGGGTCGACGTCTCCGGCGCCGCCGGGCCGATCGGGGCCCTGGCGGCGGTGCTGCCCGAGCTGCGGGCGGCCGGCGTCCCCGTGGTGTGGCTGACCTGGGGCACCCGGCCCGACCGGGCCAACCTGCCGCCCGGCGTCCGGCACGTCTACGACCCCGACGGCGCCTCCACCGGCATCGGGGACCCGCTGCCCGGCGGGTCGCGGGTGCTCCAGCTCGGCTCCTGGTCGGCCGGGCTGGTCGACGAGCTGGTGCCCGAGCCCGCCGACCTGCACGTGGCCAAGCACCGGATGAGCGGCTTCCCCGACACCCCGCTGGACTCGGTGCTGCGCAACCTGCGGGTGGACACCCTGCTGTTCGCCGGGCTCAACACCGACCAGTGCGTGTACGCCACGCTCGTCGACGCGGCGAACCTCGGCTACGACGTCGTCCTGGTCGAGGACCTGTGCGGCACCACGTCCCCGGGCTTCTGCACCGACGCGACGCTCTACAACGTGCGCCAGTGCTTCGGGTTCACCACCACCTCGGCCGAGCTGCGCGCCGGCCTCGACACCTAGGAGCGTCCCGTGGCCCTGGCCCCCGTCGTCAAGTCGCTGGCCGACATCACCCCGCACCACATCGGCGACAACCGCAGCGTGCGGCTCGCCGTCCTGTCCGGCCCGGCCGACGGGTCGGGCACCACCGTCGTGCTGGAGATCTGGGAGCCCGGCGGCTCGCAGCCGGACAACTCGCACGAGGCCTCCACCGAGACCTTCGTCGTGCTGCGCGGCACCGCCCGGGCGCACAGCGACGAGCACGTCGCCGACCTCGGCCCGGGGGACGTCATCGTGCTGCCGGCGACGTCGGTGCACCACATCGTCAACACCTCGGCGACCGAGCGGCTCTACACGATCACCGTGATGGAGAACGACGGCGGCTTCGCCGATCTCATCCTGACCGGCCCGGAGGCCGAGCTGGACGCCGAGGACGCCGCGGTGCTGGGCGCCGTCCTCAGCGCGGCGTGACGATCGCGGACGCCGGGGGGCCGGACGTCGAGGCCGAGGTCCGCGCCGCGGTCGACCGGTACGAGCGCGCGCTGGCCGCCGACGACCTCCCCGAGCTGGATGCGCTGTTCGCCCCCGGGCCCACCACGCTGCGCGCCGACGCCGGCGGGGTGCTGGTCTCGCACGAGGCGATCAGCGAGTACCGCCGCGACCGCGGTGGCGCGCCGGCCCGGACCGTGACCGCGGTGCACGTGGTGGTGCACGGTCCCGACCTGGCGACCGCCGTCGCCGAGACGCTGCGCCCTGACGGCACGCGCGGGCTGCAGACCCAGGTGTGGGAGCGGGGTGCCGTGCACTGGCAGGTGCGGGTGGCGCACGTGAGCTCCGGCCCGCAGCCGCTGGAGCCGATCACCGACCCGGCCACCTGGCGGGTGCTGGGCTCTCCGCTCGTGGCCCCGACCGGGCGGGGTCCACTGGACGGCACGGCGGTCGCGGTGAAGGACCTGATCGCGGTGGCCGGGCAACGGGTGGGGTCGGGGAACCCGGTGGCGCTCGCCCAGGCCCGGCCCGAGCCCGCCCACGCCCCAACGCTGGCCGCGCTGCTCGCCGCGGGCGCGCACGTGCGCGGCATCGCGGCCACCGACGAGCTGGCCTACAGCATCTCGGGCACCAACGTGCACACCGGCAGCCCGGTGAACCCGTGGGACCCGACGCGCGTCGTCGGCGGCTCCACCAGCGGTCCGGCCAGCGCCGTCGCCCGCGGGCAGGCCGACCTCGGGCTGGGCACCGACACCGCCGGGTCGATCCGGGTGCCGGCGTCGTGGTGCGGCCTGCACGGCCTGCGCCCCACGCACGGGGCGCTGTCCCTGGACGGCGTGCGGCCGCTGGCCCCGAGCTTCGACACGGTGGGCTGGCTGAGCCGCGACGCCGACCTGCTGCACCGGGTGGCGCAGGTGCTGCTACCCGCGGCGGCGTCGATCACCGAGCTGGTGCTGGCGCAGGACCAGCTCGACCTCGCCGAGCCGGCCGAGGCCGACGCCCTGCTGGGCGCCGCCCGCGAACTGGCTGCGGCGTCCGGGCTCCCGCTGCGCAGCGTGCGCCTCACCGAGCCCGACGAGCAGCAGGCCTGGTTCACCGCCTTCCGCACGGTGCAGGGCGCCGAGGCCTGGGCCGCCCACGGGGCCTGGGTCACCGCGCACCCCGGCGTCCTCGGTCCCGGCATCGCCCAGCGCTTCGCCGACGCGGCGGCGGTCATTCCCGGCGAGGAGGCCGCCGCCCGTGAGGTGCTCGACGGTGCGCGGGCGCAGCTGCGCGCCCGCATCGGCCCAGGTGTCGCCGTGCTCGCCCCGGCCACCAGCACGACCGGCCCCCGGCTCGAGGCCACCACCGCCGAGAAGGCCGCGCTGCGGGCGGCGACGCTGCGGCTCACCTGCCTGGCCGGGGTCGGCGGGGTGCCCTCGGCCGTGGCCCCGGCCGCGCTCGTGGACGGTCTCCCGGTCGGGCTGGCGCTGCTCGGGGCGCCCGGCTCGGACACCGCGCTGACCGCCCTGCTTGCGGCGTGGGGGCGGACGCCGGTCCCACCGGGCTGACCGGCCGCACCGTGTCTACGGTGGAGCCCTCATGCCCGAAGGTGACACGATCTACCGGCTCGCGCGCCGGATGCAGGTGCTGACCGGCACCGAGGTCGAGCGCAGCGACTTCCGCGTCCCCCGGTTCGCCACCGCCGACCTCTCGGGTGCCCGGGTGCTGTCGGTGGTCCCGCGCGGCAAGCACATGCTGACCCGCTTCGACCACGACGGCCGAGCGGTTACCCTGCACACCCACCTGGAGATGGACGGCGAGTGGAGCATCGTCGGCCACGGCAAGCTGCTGCCGCGCCGGCTGATGGGCGACGCCCGTCTGGTGCTCGCCACCAGCGGGCCCACCGCGATCGGGCTGCGGCTGCCGGTGGTCGAGCTGCTGCCCACCGAGGCCGAGCACACCGTCGTCGGTCACCTGGGCCCCGACCTGCTCGACGACACCTGTCCGGTGCCCGAGGTCGTCGCCCAGGCCACCGCGAACCTGGAGTCCCAGCCCGACCGGCCGCTGGTGTCCGCGCTGCTGGACCAGCGCCTGGTGCTGGGGCTGGGCAACGTGTGGGTCAACGAGCTGGCGTTCCTGCGCGGGCACCTGCCGCTCACCCCGGTCGGGCAGGTCGAGGTCGAGCCCCTGGTCAGGCTCGCGGTGCGGGCGATGCGGTTCGCGGTGCAGCCCGGTGGGCCGGGGCGGGTGACCACCGGCAACACCCGACCGGGGGAGCGGTACTACGTCTACGGCCGCACCGGCGAGCCCTGCCGACGGTGCGGCACGCGGTTGGAGTTCTCGCCCGAGGTGCCGAACGACCCCGGGGTGCGGCACACGTGGTGGTGCCCGCGCTGCCAGACCTGACCCCGGGAGGATTGTGCAACAATCCGCGGCGTGAGGTACGTGGTCGCGGTGCTGCTGGCCGCCGTCGGCTTCGGCACCACCGGGACGGCGCAGGCCCTCCTCGACGTCGACGCCTCGCCGCTGGTGGTCGGGCTGGCCCGCATCGTCGTCGGCGGCGGGCTGCTCGCCCTCTGCGTCCTCCGCGGCACCGGCTCGGCCCCGGCCGGCGGGGTCGGGCTGCTGGCCCGGGTGCCCACCGGGTGGGTGGTGGCCGGGGGTGCGGTCGGTGTCCTGGCCTACCAGCCGACCTTCTTCGCCGGGACGACGACGAACGGCGTGGCGATCGGCACCGTCGTCGCCCTCGGTTCGGCACCGGTGGTGACCGGCCTGCTGGACGCCGGGTTGCGTGCACGCCGGCCCGAGCGCCGGTGGTGGGCGGCCACCGCGCTGGCCCTGGTGGGGCTGGCGCTGGTCGCCGCCGGGTCGGGCGGCGGCTCGTGGCGCGCCGGGGTGCTCTGGTCGGTGGTCGCGGGCGCCTCGTACGCGCTCTACGCCGTGGCGGTGAAGGAGCTGCTCGACCGCGGGTGGGCACCGACCCGGTCGGTCGGCGCGGTGTTCGGCTCGGCCGCGGCGGTGGCGCTGCCGGTGCTCCTGGTGGCCGGCCCGGGCGGCCTGCTCACCGTCGACGGCCTGGTGCTCACCCTGTGGCTGGGCGTGGTCACCACGACCGTCGCCTACCTGCTGTTCGGCTACGGGTTGGCCCGGCTGCCGGCGACCACCGTCGCGACGCTGACCCTGGCCGAGCCCCTGTGCGCGGCGCTGCTGGGGGTGGGCGTGCTGGGTGAGCGGCTGGCCCCGGCGGCCGGGGCCGGGGTGGCGGTGCTCGGGCTGGGCATCGCCGTCCTCACGGCCCGCCGGCGGCGCGCGGGGGTGGTCGCGAGTGCCGCGGCGGCGTGAGGCGGCGCCGGGGCCGACCGCGACGGCCCGGCTGGCCGACGACCTGCGGCGGCGGGTGCTCACCTGTGCGCTGGCTCCCGGGGAGCCGCTGCGGGAGGAGGACCTCGCCGCGGCCACCGGAGCCTCCCGGCACACCGTGCGGGCGGCGCTGGCCCGGCTGGTCGACGAGCGGCTGCTGGTGGCCGAGGCCTACCGGGGCGTGCGGGTCGCCGCGTTCGCCGACGCCGACGTCGTGGCCCTGCAGCAGCTGCGCGGCGCGCTGGAGGGGGAGGCGGTGCGGCTGCTCGGCGAGGCGCACGGCACGCGGTGGCCCGACGAGGTGCTCTCCGCGGCCCGGCGAGCGGTCGCCGAGCTCGCCGACGCCCCGGACGACGACTGGCCGGCCGTCGCCACCGCGCACGCGCAGGTGCACCTCGCGCTGGTGGCCGCAGCCGGCAGCCCGCGGATCACCGAGGCCTACGCCCGGCTGCACTCCGAGGTGCTCCTGCTGCTGGTGCACGTGCGCCCGGCCTACGACGTCGGCGCGCTGGTGGGCGAGCACCAGGCCTACCTGGACGACGTGCAGCAGCGCGGGCCGGCGGCCGTGCGCGAACACCTGGACCGCAGCACGGCGGTCATCCTGGCCGCGCGGGCCGGTCAGCGGACCAGCGCCGCCGTCCCGGACAGCACGACGTCGCCGCCCACGCCGAGCACCAGGACGCCGGCGGCGCACAGCACCGCGGTGCTCGCCGCCCACCGCCCCGCCGGTCCGGGGTCTGCCGGCTCGGGGTCCGCTGGTTCGGGGTCTGCTGGCTCGGCCGCCGCTCCGGGCCCTGACGGCGCCGACCACGGCAGCACCGCCGCACCCCAGCGCAGCAGGTAGAACAGGCTGGCCACGGTGGCCGCGACCGCCACGACGACCAACCAGGCGAGGCCGGCCTCCCAGGCGGCGGTGAAGGTCGTCAGCTTGCCGAGGAAGACCGCGGTGGGCGGTGTGCCCGCGGTGCCCAGCAGGCCGAGCAGCACCACCGCGGTCAGCCAGGGGTGCGCCCGCGCGCTGCCCCGGACGTCGGTGAGCGTGCGCTGCTGGGGGAGCGCGGCCAGGACGGCGAACAGCGCCAGGGTCGTGACCGCGTAGCCGGCCAGGTAGAGCACCAGCGAACCCACCGCCAGCGGGGACCGACCGGCCGCCGCCACCGGCACCAGCAGGAACCCGACCTGGCTGACCGTCGACCAGCCCAGCAACCGGCGCAGGTCGTGCTGGCCGAACGCGGCGAAGGTGCCCAGCACCAGGCTGGCCGCGGCGAGCCCGCCGACCACCGGCCGCACCGGCACCGCGGCGGGGACGGTCTCGACCAGCCGGGACAGCGCCAGCAGGGCGCCCACCTTGGGCACGGTGGTCAGGAACGCGGCCACCGCCGTCCGGGTGCCCTGGACGGCGTCGGGCACCCACGGGTGCAGCGGGACGGCGCCGGCCTCGAACAGCAGGCCGACCAGCACGAGGAGGACGCCGACGCCGACCGCGGCGAGCGGCGCGCCCGGCAACCGCTCGGCCAGTTCGCGGTAGGTCGACCCGCCGGCCAGCGCGGTCAGCAGGGTGACCCCCAGCATGAGCAGGATGCCGGCCAGGGCACCGAGCAGGTAGGTGCGGACGGCGGCCTCGGTGCCGGGACGGGTGCGGCCGAGCCCCACCAGCCCGTACACCGGGATCGACGCCAGCAGGAACCCGACGACCAGCACCAGCAGGTCCGAGGCGCCGGCCAGCACGACCACGCCCAGCGCGGCCAGCAGCAGGAGGCAGTACGTCTCGCTCTCCCGCCGGTCGCCGGCCAGCTCGGCGGTGCCCAGCGCGACCACCACGAGGGTGATGGCGGCAGCCAGCACGCGGGCGGCGGTGGTCCCGCCGTCCAGGGCGTAGCTGCCGTCGAACGTGGTGGGCCCCGCGGCGCCGGCGACCACGGCGGTGACCACGGCGCTGACCAGCGAGCCCAGCAGCGCGGCGACCGCGACGACCCGGGCCACCCACTGCCGCGTCCGGGGCAGGAAGGAGCCCCCGAGCAGGCAGGCGACGGCACCGCCGAGCAGGCAGGCCTCGGGGACGAGGTCGGCGTACACCTAGCCGCCGACCAGGGCGACCAGGGACTCCGTGGCCGGGGTGACCCACGCCAGCAGCGGACCGGGCAGCACCCCGACCAGCACCGACAGCGCCAGCAGGCCGGCCACCGGCACCGCCTCGTGCGGGCGCAGGTCGGTGAACCCGACGGCCCGGCCGCGGGTGGGCCCGGTGAGCAGCGACCCGGTGGCCCGCACCAGCAGCACGGCGGTGAGCAGGATGCCCGGGACCGCGGCGGCGGCCCACGCGGTGGTCCCGATGCTCCCGCTGAGCACCTGGAACTCGGCGACGAAGCCGCTGAACCCGGGCAGGCCCAGCGAACCGAACGCGGCGACGCCGAACAGCGCGGCGAACCGCGGCGCAGGTCGGGCCAGCCCGCCGTAGTCGGCCAGCGCGTAGCTGCCCCGCCGGTCGTGCAGTGCACCGGCGAGCAGGAACATTGCCCCGGCGAGCAGCCCGTGGCTGACCATCTGGGTGACCGCACCGGTGGTCGCCACCTGGCGCAGCACCGGGTCGCCGCGGTCGATGAGCCCGGCCGCCCCGAGGCCCACCGCGACGTAGCCCATGTGGGTCACCGAGGTGTAGGCGACCAGCCGCTTGACGTCGGTCTGGGCGAGGGCGACCAGGCCGCCGTACAGCACCGACACCACCCCGAGTGCGACCACCACCCACGCCCAGGCCCGCCAGGCGTCGGGCAGCACCGGCATCGCGACCCGGACGAACCCGTAGGTGCCCAGCTTGAGCATCACCGCGGCCAGCACCGCCGACCCGATGGCCGGGGCGTCGGTGTGCGCGGGGGGCAGCCAGGTGTGGACGGGCACCAGGGGGGTCTTGATGGCCAGGCCCAGCAGCACCAGCCCGAGCACGACCGCGCCGCCGACCGGGTGGTCGCCCAGCGGGTCGGCCGCCACGAGGGTGGGGATGTCGAAGGTGTGCGGGTCGGCGGCGACGTAGACGCCGATGAACCCGGCCAGCAGGACCAGGCTGCCCAGGAAGGTGTAGAGGAAGAACTGCAGCGCCGAGCGGCGGTGGTCCCCGTGGCCCCAGCCGGCGATGGAGAACCACATGCCGACGATCGTCAGGTCGAAGAAGACGAAGAAGAGCACCAGGTCCTGGGCGACGAAGACGCCCAGGCAGGCGGTCTGCAGGAAGAGGAACAGCGCCGCCTGGGCCCGGGGTCGACGTTGCTCGCGCAGCGCGTGCACCGCGCAGGCGGCGAACACCACCCCGGTGAGCAGCAGCAGCGGCAGGGACAGCCCGTCGACCCCGACGTGGTAGCCCACCCCCGCCGACGGGATCCAGGTCGCCTGCCGCTCGAACGCCAGCCCGCCGGCCGGTGGGGTCCGGTAGGCCAGCGCCAGCGCGGCCAGCAGCGCCAGGTCGGCCAGGGTCACCGCCAGCCAGACCCACCGCGCGGCCCGGTCGGTCACCGGCACCACCGCCAGCAGGGCCGCGGCCACCACCGGACCGAGCACGACCAGCTCGAGCACGCTCACCTCACCACGATCGACAGCAGGACGGCGGCCACGACGACGGCGAGCGCCACGAGCACCTGGGCGTAGTACTGGTGGGCCAGGCCGGTCTGCGGCCGCCGGGCCAGCACCCCGAGCGAGCGGGCGCCGGCGGTGACCGCGCGCACCGCCGCGCCCGGGCCGCGGTCGTCCAGGGTCGCTGCGGCCCCGGCCAGCCGGGGCAGTGCTCGGCCGGCCCCGCGCACCACCGCGCCCGGCCCCCGGTCGTCCAGGACGGCCACCGCGGCGGCTGACCGGGGGACGGCGCGGGCGACCCCGGCGGTGCCGCGTCCCACGAGGCGCTCCATGCGCGCGGCGCCGGCGACCACCCGGGCCAGGCCGCGCACCACCTGGTCCGTGGCGGCCGGCAGGCCCAGCCAGCGAGCTGCCCACCGGGGGGCCGGTACCGGGTGGCGGAGCACCACCAGCACGACCGCGGTGGCCAGGGCGCCGCTGACCACCAGCTCGGCCGGGCCGGCGGTGCCCGGGGCCAGCGCACCGAGGACGAGGGACCCGACGGCCAGGGCGCCGAGGGGGACCAGCTGCAGGCGGGGGACGTGCCCGGTGGGGGTCTGCTCGTCGCCCCCGGGTGCCGGCGCCGCACGCGACCACAGCACCCGCAGCGCCGTCCCCGCGTAGGCCGCCGAGAGCAGCGCGCCCACCAGGCCCACCAGCTGCAGCGGCACCGACTGCTCGCCGGCCACCGCGAGCACCGCGTCCTTGGTCCACCACAGCGCCAGCGGTGGCACCCCGGCCAGCGCGAGCAGCCCCACGGTGGCCAGCACGCCGAGGCCGCGGGGGCGGCGGGCCGCGCCGCGCAGGGCGGGCAGCTGCTTGCTGCCGATCGCCGTCAGCCAGGCCCCGGCGGCGAGGAACAGCCCGGCCTTCACCGCCGCGTGCGCCACCAGCTGGGCGCTGCCGGCCGCGGTCGCCGACACCCCCGCGGCGAGCACCACGAAGCCCAGCTGCGCGGCGGTGGAGGCGGCCAGCAGCTGCTTGAGGTCGGTCTGGGCCACCGCCACCGCGCCCAGGGCGACCGCGGTGAGCGCGCCGGTCCAGGCGGCGGCCGGCCCGGCCCAGCCGGTGGCGGCCAGCAGCGGGGCGGTGCGCAGCAGCAGGTAGCCGCCCATCGCGACCATCGCGGCCGAGTGCAGCAGGGCGCTGACCGGGGCCGGACCCTCCATGGCCCGGGACAGCCAGGCCGAGAACGGCAGCTGCGCGGCCTTGCCCAGCGCGGCCACCAGCACACCGGCAGCAGCCAGGTGCAGCCACGGCCCGGCCGCGGTGGGCAACCGGTCCAGCGACCAGCCGGCCCCGCCGGCGAGCGCGGCGCCACCGGCGAGGTACAGCCCGAGGTCGGTGGTCCGGGTGGTGAGGAACGCGGCGGCCCCCGCGTCGACCGTCGCCGGCGCGGACCAGCGCAGCCCGATCAGCGCGTAGGAGCAGGCGCCCATGACCTCCCACCCCAGCAGCAGCGCCGGCAGCGTCGTCGCGGTCACCGTCAGCACCACCGAGCCGGTGAAGACCAGCATCAGCCCCCAGAACCGGGCCGGTCGGGGCTCGCCGGAGAGGGCTGCGGTCAGCAGCACCAGGGCGGCGACCGCCCCGACGGCGACCAGCACCGGCGCGGCCAGGTCGTCGACGGCCAGCTCGGCGCGACCGCCCTCCACCAGCGGCAGGAACGCCCACCCGCCGGTGGGCCGGCGGATCGCCGCGACGACGGCGGCCACCGCGACGACCACCGCCACCGCGACGGCGACGGGTGCGGGGCGGCGCACCGGCAGCAGGCACAACGCCGTCCCGGCCAGCAGCGGCAGGCCCACCAGGACCCCGAGCAGCACGGCGCTCACCCGTGCAGCTCGGCAACCGACTCGGCGCTGTCGGTGCCCGCGGTGCGGTGCAGCAGGGTGGCGACGGCGAAGCCCATGGCCATCTCCACGGTCATCGCGGTGATGACCACCAGCAGCAGCACCTGCCCGTCGGGGGAGGGGGACAGGAACCACCAGAAGGCCGCGGCGGCCAGGACGACGCCGTTGAGCATCAGCTCCAGGCCCATCATCACCATCACCACGACCTGCTGGGACAGCGCGCCGTACAGCCCGACGCTGAACAGCGCGGAGGCGACCAGGAGGACCGTCTGCAGGGTCACCGGCCCACCCCGCCGCGGATCGGGTCGACCGGCCGCGAGCGCAGGTCGTCGCCGAACCGGTCGTAGCGGGTGCGCGCCGCGGCCAGGCACAGGGCGGCCACGACGGTGGCGAACAGCACCGCGCTGACGGTGAGCATCACCAGCATCTTGGACTCCATGAGGGCCAGCCCCAGACTGGCGGTGGGGTCGGCGGCGGGTGAACCCTCGCGGGTCGGCCAGGGGACCAGGACCGAACCGGAGCCCAGCAGCAGGAAGCAGCCGACGGCGAGCACCGCCGGCGTGCGGGTGCCGTGGGTCATGCTCATCGGCATCAACGCCGGGTTCATCCCCATGAACATGACCATGAAGACCGCCATGACGGCCATCTCCATGGTCATCATGAGCACGGTGACGACGCCGACGAACTCCAGGTCGACCAGCAGCAGCGCCAGGCCGACCGCGGCGAAGCTCACCGCCAGGGCGTAGCTGGCCCGGGCCATCGAGTCGACCCGGAACACGGCCACGCCGGTGCCGACGGCGAGCGCCCCCAGCACCCAGAACACGATCCCCGACAGCACGCTCACAGCACCTCCACGACGGCGACGACCAGCAGCTGGAGCAGCGCCACCGGCAGCAGCACCAGCCAGCCCACCTCGGTGAACCGGTCGGCCCGCCACAGCGGCAGCCGGCGGGCCACCGCGGCGAGGACCAGGGACAGCAGCACGGTCTTCACCAGCACCCACAGCCAGCCCGGCAGCAGCGGACCGCCGCCCCCGCCCAGGAAGGCCGTGACCCCGAACGCGGCCCCGGCCACCAGCAGCAGCCAGCGGCCGCCGGCCAGCAGCAGCCGGTCCACGCCGGACAGCTCGGCCGCCAGCCCCCCGGCGACGTCGGCCGACACGGGCGCGGCGAACGGGCCGCGGGCGGTGAAGCCCAGCACCCCGGTGCAGTACACGGCGAAGGCCGCCGGCATCCACACGACGAACCACAGTCCTTGCTGGGCGGCGACCACGTCGCCCAGGCGCAGGCTCTGCGCGGCCACCGCCGGCGCGGCGAGGGCGAACATCAGCGGCAGCTCGTAGGCCAGCGCCTGGGCCAGGAACCGGTAGGCCCCGACCAGGGCGAGCGCGCTGTTCGCGCCCCAGCCGGCCAGCCAGAACACCGCCCACAGCACCACGTCCAGGGCGTTGAACCAGACCACCCCGACACCGAGGTCGGCGACGGTCCAGGTGCCCAGGGGCACCACCGCGACCATCAGCAGTGCGACGACGGGGGCGAGCAGCACCGCGCCGCGGCCCAGCAGGGTGTCCGCGGCGAGGGTGGTGCGGCGCTGCTGGCGCAGCAGCCGAGCGGCCTCGGCCCACGGCCGGTCCGGGCGGCCCAGCAGCGCCCCGTCGGCGGTCGCGGTCACCGCCGTCGTGGCCAGCAGCACCGCGGCCGCCAGCGGCACCCAGCCGGTGCCGACCGCGGTGACCTCACCCATGCCGCACCTGCTCGACCTCGGGCACGACCGCGGTGAGGTCGGCGGGGAGGCTGGCCAGCACCAGCCGCACCCCGGCCAGCTCCGCGCCGGTGACCAGCCCGGGGAGCAGGCCCAGCAGCCGGGCGCGCCAGCCCGCCGGAGCCGGCCCGGGCCAGCCTGCGGAACCGGCGTCCAGCGGCTCGGCGTCCAGCGGGTGGGACAGCGGGTCGGCCAGGGCCGCGGCCAGCCGGTCGGCGACGTCCCCGGCCAGCCCGGCGGGGACCCGGTGCTCGGCGAGCAGCACCCCGTCCAGGGCGCCCACGTCGCGCAGCGACCAGCGCAGCCCCCGGGACCTGCCGACGGCGCGGCCGACCCGCACCCACTGCCGCTGCGCCGCCGAGGGGTCGCCGGCCAGCAGCAGCCCCCGCGCCGTGCGGGCCCGCCCCGCCAGGTCGGCGCGGCCGGCCAGGGTGAGGACCCGGGCGACCAGGTCGGCGCGCAGGGCCCCGCCGGGTGGGCGCACCGGCACCGCTGCGGGCACGGCCCCCGGTGCGGGACCTGCGGCCGGCAGCACGTCGACCCCCGCGCCGGTGACCACGTCCCCGGCCAGCGTGCCGGTGAGCACCAGGCCGGCCGGCCACGCCGGCAGCACCGGCCCGAGCGGCACGTGCAGCACGTCCATCTCCAGCCCGTCCCGGTCCTCGGCCCCGCCGGCCAGCGGCACCCCACCCGGGCCGCTCATGTCCATGCCGCCGCCGTCGTCGCCGTCATCGTCGTCGCTGCCGCCGTCGTCGCTGCCGCCGTCGCCGCTGCCGCCGTCGCCGTCGCCGTCGCCGTCCTCGGCGCCGGCCGCTCGGCCGGCCCGCGGCAGCCCGCCGGTGGCCCACCGGGCGAGCGCGCCGTCCAGGGCGGTGCCCACTTCCTCGGGGGTGGCGGCGGCCGCCCGGTCCGCGGGGCGGGGGAGCAGGTCGAGCACGGCGTCGGCCAGGGCGGCCAGCGCCGGGCCGGGTGTCCCGCAGACCAGCACGACGTCGGCGTCGGCGGCCGACGCGGCGACCACCCACCCGCGCCGGTCCAGCTCCGCCTCCGCCGCCCAGCGCACCGCGGTCGCGCCGCGGGCCTCGACCAGGAGCACGTGCAGCCGGCGGGCGGCGAGCCGGGTCAGGGCACCGCTCACGTCCACCGCAGCGCCCCCTCGCGCCAGGCCCAGACCACCGCGGCCATGAGGACACCCAGGAACACGAACATCTCGACGACCGCGCCGACGCCGACCCGCGCCACCACGACGGTCCACGGGTACATGTAGAGCATCTCGACGTCGAAGGCGAGGAACAGCAGGGTCACCGGGTACCACCGGGCGTGGAAGCGGGAGAGCGCGTGCTCGGTGGGCCGGCGGCCCCCGGAGAACGGCAGCACGTGCCGGTCCGGCGGCGCGGCGGCCAGCCGGTGCCCCAGGCCCACGACCAGCGCGACACCCAGCACACCGGTGCCGGCCATCACCGCGAGGTCCAGGTAGGCGGGCATCGGGCTCCAGCTCGGCGCAGGGGGTTGGTTGCGTCGACCATCGTCGGCGTGGAGGTCGCGGCCCGCAGCGCGGGACGGGACGGACGACGCCGCGGCGGGCCGCCGGCCGTGCGGCTGGTCGACCGTCCAGGGTCAGCGGAGCAGGCCGACCAGGTGCCGCCGTGGACGTGCACGACGTGCTGCCCGGACGCCGCGCCATCGGGCGCGACCGTGCGGCGCATCGCGCGGAGCAGCGGGGGCATCAGGCGGCTGGCGACGCTGAGCACCCAGCACGTGTGCCCGGTCGTGCTCCGCCCACGGGTGGACCCAGGATCGGACCCAGGGCCGATGCGCCGGCGACGCTCCCGCCCGCACACTCGACACCGTGACCACCGCTGCCCCGACCGCCACTGCCCCGACCGCCGCCGCCCCGACCACCCGCTCCCGGCGCGGTACTCCGCCGGCGCGCCTGCTGCTGGTCGCCCTCGCCGCCGGGCTGCTCGTCGGCGCGCTGACCTCACCCGCGCAGACGCTGCTCGGCGGCACGGTGCTGGCTGGGCTGGCGAACGCCGTGGGGCCCTGGCTGCTGGCACCGTTCGTCGTCGGCGCCCGGGCCGGCTCGCCGCGGACGGCTGCGCTCGCCGGGGTGCTGGCCTGCACGGCCCAGGTGCCCGGCTACTACCTGGTCGCCGCGGCACGGGGGTTCGCCGCGAGCACGCCGTGGGTGCTGGTGTGGACCGGCGGCGGGCTGGTCGGCGGCGCCGTGCTGGGGCTGGCCGGGTGGGCCTGGTGGACCCGCACCGACCGCTGGCGGGGAGCCGGTGCGGCGCTGCTGGTCGCCGTCTGGCTGACCGAGGCCGTGGTCGTGTTCGGTGCGGTCCTGCGGTACTGGGACTACGCCGTGGTGTCCGGAGTGGTCGGGCTGGGTCTGCTCGCCGGCCTGGGCCTGCACGACCGGCAGTGGGGTGCGGCGTTGCGCTGGCTGGCCCCCGCGCTGGTACTCGGCGCCGCCGGGTTCGCCCTGGTGGTCTCGCTGCTGTGACCCGATGATCGCTCCGTGACCGTGGAGCCCCGGGAGTACGTCGACGTGGCTGCGCGGCTGGAGCTGCTCGCGTGGGGCAGGAACACCTACACCGTGCTCTACCTGGACGACCTGGTGGAGGACGCCGTGCGGGCGGCCGGCACCCGCCGGGTCGAGGGGTTCCTGGACGACGTCCCGGTGAACCTGGGCGTCAACCGGGCCGACGTGGCCGCTCGGGCGTTCTGCTACGTCGGTCCGGCCCTGCAGCGCCGGGTGCGGGCCGAGGCCGGCGACGTCCTCCGGTGCCGGCTGCGCCCGGCCGACCCCGACCACGTGCCGCTGCCCGACGACGTGCGGCGGGCGCTGGAGGTGGCGGGTCGGCTGGCGGTGTTCGAGGGCCGCCGCCCGTCCGAGCGGCGCCGCGCCCTGCAGCCGGTCGAGGACGCCGTCCGCGACACCACTCGGCAGACGCGGATCGCCGCGTTGGTCCGGTCGCTGGCGCCGGGCTGAGGGTGACCGGCGCCGGGCGTGGCTCCCCGGGGCCGGTCACCTCGCCGGCCCCGGGCGCTCACGCCGGCTCGGGCACCCCGCCGGGGTCGCCGCCCGGGTCGTCGGGGGTGGGCTCGACCGGCGCCGGGGGGAGGGTGTCCGGCGTGTCGGGCAGCAGCTCGCCCGGGTCGTCGGGCACGGGCTGGCTGGGGTCCAGCGGACCAGGCATCGGGGCGACCATGCGGGGAGTGAACCAGGCCGGCGGCCACTCCGCCGGGCTGCGCGACCGGCGGTCCCGACGCAGGGTGGGGGCATGAGCAACCCCGCAGCCGTCGTCGTGGTCACCGGTGCGAACGGTCTGGTCGGTGCCGCGGTCTGCCGCGCGCTGGCCGACCGGGGTGCGCAGGTGCGGGCCGTCGTCCGGCGTCCCGGCACCGCCCCCGAGCTGGACGGCGTCGCCGAGCACGTCGGGGACGCCGCCGACGTGCTGGCCGGCGCCGACGCGCTGGTCACCACCGTGCACCCGATGGGCTCCTCCCGGGAGGCGCAGCACGAGGTCGGCGTCGAGGGCACCGCGCGGCAGGCCCGGGCAGCGCGGGAGGCCGGGGTGGCCCGGCTGGTGCACGTCTCCACGGCCGGGGTCTACGACCGCTCACCCGAGCAGGGCGACCTGGCCGAGGACGCCGCGCTGCTGCCCGACGGCAGCGGGGACTACCCCGACACCAAGAACGCCGCCGACCTCGCGCTGGCCGAGGTCGGCCTGACCACGGTGCTGGTCCGGCCGCCGGCCATCGCCGGGGCCGGCCCGACGTCGGTGTGGAACACGCTGCGCCCGCAGGCCTTCGTCGACGGCGACCGCAGCGTGAACCCGGCCAAGAGCTGGCCGTGGGTGCACGTGCAGGACCTGGCCACGTTCATCGCCGACGTCGCGGTCGGTGCCGTCGCCGAGTCGTCCGACCCCGAGCACGGGCCGGTCCCGGGTGCCGCGACACCCGTGCTGCTGGCGGGGGAGCCGGCCACCTGGGGCGACTACCTGGGAGCCGTCGGCGAGGCGGTCGGCGCCGCGCCGGAGTGGACCGACGAGCCGGTGTGGACCGGCCGGTTGAGCCCCGACCGCGCCCGGCGGTGGGGGTGGCGCCCGCAGGTCGGCCTGGCCGAGGCGCTCGCCGAGCTGCGGGAGGGCCTCGCCCGGACGTCGTGACGTCAGCTGCGCAGCGCGCGGACCACCCCGGTCAGGAGGGTGCGCCTGCCCGCGGCGGGCAGGGCCGCCGCCACGCGCAGCATCGCCGCCGCCACCGCGGCGGGGGAGCTGTCGACGTCGAGGTAGGCCGCCCACGCCCGCGACGGCAGCGTGAAGAAGGCCTGGAAGAACCTGTCGGTGGCGGCCTCGTCCAGCCCCAGGAGCACCTCGCGGCCGATGCCGAGCAGGCCGAGGGTCGCCCGGCGTCGGCGGGAGCGGACCAGGGCCGCCACCTCGGCCGGTCCCGCCCCGCCCACGACCGCGTCGGCGACCACCGGACCCAGCCGCAGCGAGCTCGCGACGCTGTAGCCGGTCGCGGGGTGCACCCGCCCGGCCGCCGCGCCCACGGGCACCCCGCCGGTGCCGGTGGCGCGGGCGTCGAGCGGGATGGCCACCTTCTCGGGTTCGCCCACGCTGCGCAGTCCGTGCCGGGCGAGGTGGGCGTGCAGACGGTCGCGCAGGGCGGGCAGCGGGACCGGTGGTCGCCCGGCCAGGGAGGTGGCCTCCAGCAGCACCGTGCCGTCGTCCAGGCCCATGCCGTAGAGGAAGGCAGGCGGCCGCGGGTCGGCCGGGTCGCGCAGCGCCGTCCAGTCCATGAGCAGGGCGCCGCCCACCGGGACGACGTCGGGCACGGGGCCCGCGACCCGCTCGCCCCAGGCCCGTTGCTGGGCGGTGCCCGGGCCTCCGCCGCGGGCGTCGACGACGACCGTGCCGGTCAGCTCGGCACCGTCGTCGAGGACGGCGACCCGGCCGTCGCGGACCTGCCCGACCCGGCCGGTGACCAGCTCACCGCCGGCGGCGCGCACCCGCTCCAGCAGGGTGGCGTGCACCAGCTCGTTGTCCAGCCGGGCGTAGGGCCGGCGCAGGTCGTGGTCGCCGGCGCCGGTGCGCACCAGCGTCGTGGGGTACCGCGCGCCTGCGGCCGCCCCGCCGAGCAGGGTGGTCTCGGCGGTGGCGAGCTCGTCGGCCCACAGGCCGTAGGTGTGCGTCCAGGGTCGGGTCGACGGCGCGACGACGGCCACCGACAGGCCCCGGTCGGCGCAGGCCGCGGCGACCGCCAGACCGGCCGGACCGGCTCCGGCGACGACGACGTCCCAGCGGGGGGAGGTCATCCTCGGCCGCGCTCGCCGGCCTGCACCTGGATGCCCGCCAGCAGCAGGTCCAGCCCGGAGCGGAAGACGTCCTCGTCGTCGTGGCCGGCGAACTCGTCGGCCACGTGGTGGGCGAACGGGTGGTCCTCGGGGTCCAATGCCCGCCACCGGTCGGCGTAGAGCGCCAGGAACTCGGCAGGCTCCAGGCCGCTGTCCAGGAACTCCTTCGGCGGCGGCTGCGCCAGGTCGGCGGCGACGCCCACGATGTAGCTCACCAGCGAGGACGCCGCGTGGAACCGCTGGCGCGGGGTGAGGTCCAGGCGCATCAGCTGCTGGCCGATGCGGTCGAACATCAGCATCGAGTGGGGTTGCAGACCGGTGTTGCGCAGCATGTAGGAGCCGAACCACGGCCGTCGCCGCATCTCGTCGAACAGGGCCAGCGACAGCGCGCGCAGGTCGGCCACCGGGTCGGGGCCGTCGACCAGGTCGGCGGTGTGCTCGAGCAGCTGGCGCATGACCTCGTCGGTGGCCCGGTCGAGCAGCTCGTCACGGTTGGCCACGTACCAGTAGATGCTCGCGGCGCCGCCGCCGAGCCGGGTGGCGAGGGCCCGGAACGTGAGGGCCGGTTCACCCCCCTCGTCCAGCAGGGCGACCGCCTCGGTGAGCACGGTCTCCAGGGAGTGGGCCATCCGTCGGCGCTGCGCCCCGCGCCGGGCGGGTGCAGCGGGTCGGTCACTCATGCTTGCACTCTATCGAACGGCGTTCTATCTTTCGAACGGCGTTCGACGATCGAACGCTGTTCGATCCTCTGGGAGGTCTCCTTGCCCACCACGAGCGCACCCGGCCGCACCGCCGCCGCGTCGACGTACCCGTCGCTGCGCGCCGCGGCGCTGCCACTGGCCGCCCTCTGCCTGGCCTTCTTCGTCGAGATGGTCGACAACACGCTGCTCACCATCGCGTTGCCCACCATCGGCCGGGACCTCGGCAGCGGCACCACCGCCCTGCAGTGGGTCACCGGGGCCTACTCCCTCACCTTCGGCGGGATGCTGCTCACCGCCGGGTCGGCCGCCGACCGTCTCGGACGACGGCGCGTGCTGCTCACCGGCCTCGGCGCCTTCGGCGTCGTCAGCCTCGCCGCCGTGCTCGTCGGGACGACGGGGGAGCTGATCGCCCTGCGCGCCGCCCTCGGGCTGGCCGCCGCCGCGATGGCCCCGGTGACCATGTCGCTGGTCTTCCGGCTCTTCGCCGAGGAGAAGCTGCGCATGCGGGCCATCACCGTGGTGATGGTCGTCGGCATGTCCGGCTTCGTGCTCGGCCCGCTGCTCGGCGGCACCGCCCTGGCCCACGTCCACTGGACCTGGCTGCTGCTGGTCAACGCCCCGGTCGCGCTCGTCGCCTGGGTCGGCGTCCGGTTCGGCGTGCCCGCCGACCGGCGCGAGGACCTCACGAGCGACCCGCTCGACCTACCCGGGGCCGTGCTCACCATCACCGCCGTCGGGCTGGGCTGCTACGCCCTCACCAGCGGCGTCGAGCACGGCTGGCTGTCCCCGATCACCTTCGCCGCTGCGCTGGGCGCCGTGGTCGCCGGCACCTGGTTCGTGCGGCACGAGCGCGCCACGGAGTTCCCCATACTCGACCTGGGCCTGTTCGCCGCCGGCCCCGCCCGCGGCGCCGCGATCACCCAGATGGCCGCGTCGATCACGATGGCCAGCGTCCTGTTCGGGCTGATCCTGCACTTCCAGTACGCCTACGGCTGGAGCCCGGTCAAGGCCGGGCTGGCCAACCTGCCGGTGATCGTCACGATGCTCGCCGCGACCCCGGTCGCCGAGTGGCTGGCCGGCCGGTTCGGGCACCGCACCGCCTGCCTGGTCGGCGCCGGCCTGCTGACGGTGTCGCTGCTGGGCATGGCCTGGGGCGTCGAGCACGGATACGCCGCCATCGCGGTCTCGATGGTCGTGCTCACCGTCGGGCTGCGCACGATCATGACCATCTGCGCCGTGGCCCTGGTCGAGGCGATGCCGGCCAACCGCACCTCGATCGGCGCCGCGCTCAACGACACCGCCCAGGAGGTCGGCAGCAGCCTGGGCACCGCCGTCGTCGGCACGATGATCGCCGCGCTGGTCACCTCGACGCTGCCCGCCGGGGTCTGGACCTCCGACCTCGTGCACTCGTTCTTCAGCGGTGAGCGGGCCACCTACCTGCTGCTGGCCGGTGTCGTCGGGGTGGTGGCCACCTACGGCGCCCTGTCCCTGACCGACTCCCGCGCCACCGACGACCACTGACCGATGACCGCTGACCGGCGCCTTCCACCGCCCAGGAGCACGATCGGCCCATGACCACCGCAGACCGAGCCTGTTACCTCGCCGTCCCCGTGCCCACCTCCGACCGGCCCGGTCCCTGGCCGGGTGTCGTGCTGGTGCACGACGCCTTCGGACCGGGGGACGACATGCACGAGCAGGCCGACTGGCTGGCCGCCGCCGGCTACGTCGTCGTCATGCCCGACCTCTACGGCGGTAGGTCGGCGGTGCGGTGCCTCAAGGGCACGTTCGCCCAGCTGGCCCGACGGCAGGGCCCGGTCTTCGACCAGCTGGAGGCCGCCCGCTCGGCGCTGGCCGCCGACGACCGCTGCACCGGGGTGGTCGGGGTCATCGGCTACTGCATGGGGGGCGGGTTCGCCCTCCTGCTGGCCGGCCGGCCCGGTTGGTCGGCGGCGGGAGTGAACTACGGGCAGGTCCCCGACGACGTCGCCGACGTCCTCGCCGGCGCCTGCGCGGTGGTGGCCAGCTTCGGTGGGCGGGACACCAGCCTGCCGGGTGCGGCGACGAAGCTCCGCGCGGCCGCCGACGCCGCAGGGGTGACCGCCGACGTCCACGAGTACCCGCGGGCCCGGCACGGCTTCATCAACCGGCTGGCGGCCGCGTCGCCGCTGACGCCGATGATGAAGGTGGCCGGGGTCGGCTACGACCACGCATCGGCGGCCGACGCCAAGCAGCGGATCCTGGCGTTCTTCGACGTCCACCTGCGCGGGGCAGGGTGACCGACGCGCCCCCTGACCTCGGGCGCCCGATCACCCGGCTCCGCTCGACCGCGCCGGACGGCGCACTGCCGGCTTCGACACGATCCCGGACGACGCCTACCGTCGGGGTGCATGAACACATCGAGGCAAGGCGGAGCAGACGTCCGGTCGTCCTCGGCGCCGGGCAAGGGGAAAGCGATCGCGGCCATGGTGCTGGGCATCGTGTCCGTGGTCTCTGCGCCCCTGGCGCCCGTCCTCACGCCGGTGAGCATCGTGGCTGCAGTGGTGGGTCTCGCACTGGGATGGGCAGCGCTGCGGGGCGCGACGAGGACCCCGGCGACCGACGGCGGCCGTGGCCAGGCCACGGTGGGGATGGTGCTGTCGGCCCTGACCCTGGTCGGGACGATCGTCGTCCTGGTCGTGTGGCAGGCCTGAGGGGATCGACGCGGACGCCGGCGGTCCAGTCGGGGTCGCCGGCCCGGAGGGCCGTCAGGAGCCGGTCCGCTCGGTCGCCGGACCCGGGTGCCCCACCTGGTCGGCGTTCAGCAGGTGCCGGAGCACGAGCAAGCCGATGAGCGTGGTTCCTGCCCCCATCGCCGTCGGCAGCAGGCCCGGTCCGAGGGGCGACGTGGTCGAGATGTCGAACCAGGCATGGAAGACCGCGACGACCAGCAGGCTGCCCCGGCCGATCTGCAGCAGCCAGGCGAAGATCCAGGACGCCACCCAGATGCTGGCGGCGAAACCGACGAAGCCGAGTGCGGGCATCGCTCGGTAGCTCGGGGTGATGCCGAACAGGGGGAGGTGCCACAGCGCCCAGACGACCGCCACCAGGTTGGCGGCGAGCACCCGTGGGCGGCGCCGCTCCAACTCGGGCTGGAGGAAGCCGCGCCAGCCGATCTCCTCGCCGAAGCCGAAGAAGGTTAGGTTGGCCAGCCAGAAGACAACCAGGGGGAGGCTGGCGAACTCCTCCGAGCGGCCGAACGCCGACCAGTCGACATCGCTGGGAGCCCCGCCGCCCGCCAGCGTCGACGCGATCGCGGCGACCACGAGCAGCCCCGGCGGCACGACCAGGGCGAATGCCCACGCCCGGCCGCGCGCCCGCCAGGCAGTCAGCCGGCGGGCCAGCTCGGCAAGGCCGTGCCTCCCGCGGGTCGCCCCGGTCACCAGGATCGCGGCACCAGCAGGCCCGAGGCTGCCCAGCAGATGGAGTGCGGACGCGGGCGAACCCTCCACCCAGCCCTGCGTCTGCGCGAGCAGCGGCAGCCACGCCGCCCACGAGAGCAGCAGCGCGAGCACGGTGAAGGCCGTCGCGGGGTGCCGCTTGGTCCAGGTCAGCGCCCAGCCGGTCGGCATCCGGACCTCACGTGGTCGACGGGCCAGCGGTCACACCCACGTCGTCCCTCCGCGGCCGTCGGGGACCGGGACGCGGTGCCCGGGCACTTCCTGGGCCGCGCGGGCGGCGCCGGCGGCCGGCCATCCCGTCGGGCTGGCGGGCAGTCGCTGGGCCGGGCCGGGACCCGGTCGCGTGCTGCCGTGGACCACCTCGTCCCGTCCGCGCCGCGGGCTCCCGGTGGTCGGCACGGCGCGACCCACCCGGAGCAGCAGCTGGGGGTGCGCGTCCCAGCACAGCTCGCGGCGCAGCGCGGCGCGGGTGTGGGCCACCTCGGTGATCTGGCTGAGCGGTCCGGCCGCCCACCCGTCCGCGGCGAGCTCGAGCAGCACCCGTTCCATCGCCTCCCCGGTGCGCAGCCACGCCCGTTCGTCGTCGGCGTGGCTGGCGAGCACCAGGAGCGCTCCGGTGCGCCCCGCGTGGGTGGCCGACGGCAAGGCTCCCTGCCCCCGGGTGTCGAAGTCGCGCAGGGGGACGTCGTCCTCCGCGCCGCCGTCGACCCTCGGCACCGCCGTCGGTGGGACGCCGTCCCCGAGGTGGGCGTCCCGGTTGGTCCAGGTCCGGATCTCGTGACGGTAGGCGGGATCGGCGTTCTGCTCCGCATCGGCGGTCTGGGCGAGTCGGGCCACCGTCCGGTGCTGGTCCTCGGTCAGCACGGGCACGACGAGGGTGTCCTCGTCGGCCGCGGCCGCGATCGCCCGGTCGAGCACGGTCGGGGGAACGGGGTCAGCGGTGTACCCCCGGCGGTTGGTCCGTCTGGACCGCACGTGCGCAGCCAGACGTGCCAGCGTCGGGTCCGGGAGGGCGTCGACCAGCGTGAGCACGGCCGCCAGGTCCGGGTCGCCAGCGTGGGGGAAGCGTTCGACCCGGACTCCGTGGCCGCGGGCGGCCAGCTCGGCGCGAGCGTTCAGCACGGCAGCGCCGACGCTGATGAGCAGGTCGCGGCCAGCCGGGTCCAGGACGTGGAGCTGGCGGCTGCGGTCGGCACGGACGTCGATCCGGTCCCGGTTGAGGACCAGCAGCCACGGTTGGGTGTTGTGCACCGACGGGGCCAGCAGGGCCGCGTCGGCCGCGGCCTCCACGTCGGCCAGTCGCGCCAGTTCGACGGGTCCGGGCAGCTCGGGCTCGGGCAGCTCGGGTTCGGTGATCACGGGTTCTCCTCGAGTCGGTCCACGCCGACGTTCCGCCGGTGGCGCCGGGGACGGCAGGGTCCCGAGACCGTCGCGTGCGGGACCTGGGTCCCTGGTCCCGGGCGCGTGCGGCGGCGAAGCCTGCGGGGACGGGACGAGGAGGGGCATGTGGACGGGACGGCGTGGTCGCACCCCGGTCCGTGGTTGGCCTGCGGTGTCTCGCGGTCGGCAGCGAGTCGTGCCGCTCTGCGGTGGGCACTGCTGGAGGCCGACCGTCGGGATGCCCGGTTGGTGGCCGTGCGGGTCTGGACCGGGGGCAGCTCAGCGGCGCGGTCTGCGTGCGAGCGGGACCTGGTGGCCACGGTGTCGGCGGCGGTGCACGACACCGGCGTGCGTGGCCGCACCTGGGTCCGGCTGGTCGACGGCGACCCCCACCTCGTGCTTGCGGCACTCTCGGAGGAGGCCGACCTGCTGGTCCTGGGAGCGCACCGGACGCCCGCGGAGGGCTGACCCCCATCCCGTTCGCGTCCCCGACCACGGACCTTCGACCCCCGGCGCAGGTCCTCCGACCCCGCCGGGCGGGCGTGACGTCGATGAGCCTGGGACCACGGTCGGCAGTCGGCCGGACGACCAGATCAGGAGCGAGCACATGGACGAGCACGGTGACCGACCCGCGCCTGACGCTCTCCAGGACGACGTCGGTCAGCGTGGACTCGGTGGCTTCGCCGGCTTGATGCTGGGTTCGGTCAGCGATCAGTGCGTCCGGCACGCCCCCTGCCCGGTCACCGTGGTGCGAGGCTGATGGGGGAAGGGCGCCCGTGGCCGGTCCTCGGGTGGTGCTGGGCGCGGGCACCTCGACGAGCGGCCAGCAGCCGTGCGGGGTGCGGAGTGGTGACGTCGTGGGCGAGCAACCGTCGTCGTCGGGCGTCGAGCGCCAGCTGGGCCAGGGCGGTCTCCAGTGCGGACCGTCCGGCGTCGACCGGTGGTGGCATCGCGGCTCCCTCGGTGCGGTGGTGATCATCCTCGGACGGTCGGGTCGGGGTGACCAGGGACCTCGGACCTCCTGTCTCAGCCCACCGGCTGCACGAGCAAGGGGCACGGGGTTCGCCGGCCCAGCACGGCCCCGGTTCCCCGGTGCCCCCGGTCGCGGCGCGGTCGGCGACCGACCACCAGGAGCTGGGCCGAGGTAGCTGCGCCCAGCAGGGAGTCGGCGACGGATCCGTGCCGCACGACGGCACGGACATCGACGTCGGGGTGGCGCGCGCGGTGGCCGGCCAGGATCTCGGCGGTCAACCGGGTCTCGTCCTCCGCCGCGGTGGACAAGTGCAACGGGCCGTCGGGGTGCAGCCATGCCGAGCTGGGGGCGGGCTGCTCCCAGACGTGCACGGCGAGCAACGGGGCGCCCCGTCGGTCCGCTTCGGCGAAGGCGGCGTCCACGACGCCGGCGGAGTCGGGCCGCCCGTCCAGGCCGAGCACCACCGGACCGGGTGCACCCACGGGCACGACCTCGGGGGAGGTCGGCACGAGGAGCAACGGCACCGGGCAGCGCTCCCGCAGGGCGGCGCCGACGGATCCGAGCAGGAGCATCCCCGGGGCCCGACCGGAGCGTCTGCCGGCGACCACCATCCGGGCGCCGCCGGCCGCTGCCACCAGCATCTCCGCCGGCTCACCGGAGCAGACCCGCCAGGCCACCTCGAGCTCGTCCCGCCCGGCCCCGGCCGCGACGAGCTGGTCGGCCACCACGCGCATCGCCAGCTCCGTGGCCGCAGCCAGGTCGCGCAGCACCGGACCCCGGTCGTCCTCGACCACCCACGGTGAGACGTGCAGCAGCAGCAAACCCGCGTGCATCCGTCGCGCCTGCTCGGCGGCTCGCACGGCGACCAGATCGCTCCCTGCGGCCCGGTCGAGGGCGGCGACGACGCGGGCCCCGGTCACCTCATCATCCGGCGCCGCCACGAGGGCTCCACCTCCGACCAGCCCCGGGCCCAGGCGCGGTGGCGAGACCGGTCCAGGAGGGCAACGCCACCGACGTACGCGAACACGGCGCCCAGGACAGTCCCGAAGGCCGAGACCAGCCCGATCGAAGCGGCCTGTTGCCGGATCTGGGACCCCGTCTGCGGTGCGCGGTGGCGCTCACCCGTCGGTGTCACCCAGATGGGCACGTGGTCACCGTGCACAGCGCCCCGGTCGGCCGGCACCGGCACCCGGCCCTCGACGACGACGCCTGCGGGGGAGAACCAGCGGGCACCGGTCCAGGCCACCCCCTCGCCGGATCCGTCGATCGGCGGGGGATCGCTCTGCAGGACGGCATCGACCTGGGTGAGCTGGGTGCGGTCGGCCTCGGCCGCGGCGGCGAGCCAGGTGCGCGCAGCAGCACCCGCCGAGAAGCCCACAGCCGGCGCGACGACGACGGCCAGCACGAGCAGGACCCTGAACAGGAGGTGGACGCGATCGGAGCGCCGCTTGAGGGGGCCGCACCCCAGGGTGAAGCGCCGAACGGCATGACCGAGGCAGAGGAACGGTCCTGCGTGCACGGTCCCGAGCCCATCAGGCCTGGGCCGAGGCGTGCTCCGGGGCCGCGTGCGAGGTGGTCGCCCCAGCACCCCGGTCGTGCTCCGACCGGTGCTCGTCCGCTGCCCGGACGACGACGACGGGGCACGGCGCGTGGGTCACCAGGTGAAGGCTGACCGAGCCCAGCACCATCCCGGCGAACGCGCCGTGCCCGCGACTGCCCACGACCAGCAGGTCGGCGCCGGCGGCGGCGTCCAGCAGCACCCGGGCCGTGAGGCCCTCGAGCACCTGCCGGACGACGGCTGTCGCGTCCGCCGGGTCCAGGGCGGCGGACACCGCGGCGTCCTGCTGCTCGCGGGCGTTCGCGGCCCAGTCCGGGGCGCCCACCGCGCCCCAGCCGTACAGGTCGGGGTAGGTCCAGGCGGTGACGGCCTGCACGACGCCCCCGACGAGGTGTGCCTGGCGCACGCCCCACCGAAGCGCTTCGCGCGATGGGGCGGATCCGTCGACGGCGACGACGATCTTCGGGACGGGCTGGTCGGACATCGTTCCTCCGGGGTGCGGTCGAGGTTGCGCCCCCACCGTCCCGCCGTCGGCCTGGGCACCGACAGGGCCCTCGGACCCGCCGTCCCAGGTCGGCGGGCCTACTCCGGCGAGGGCACAGAGGCCCGCCACCGCACCGCGGTCCCGCCGTCCGGGAGGGGAGCGACCTGGCAGTCGCCACCCCATCGTCGGGCCCGCGCGTCGATGTTGCGCAGGCCGCTGCGCGCAGCACCCGGGTCGATGCCACGGCCGTCGTCGCGGACCTCGACGACCACCTCGTCACTGACGTCGAGGGTGACGGTGACGTTCTCGGCACCGGCATGCCGGGCGGCGTTGGAGACCCCCTCCCGGACCACCGCCACGACGTCGGCGGCGAGCTCGCCGGTCACCAGCGCGTCCACCGGCCCAGACGTGCGCACGGTGGGTCGGATGAGGGTGCCTGCCGTCTCCGTGGCCACGTCGAGAACCCGACGCCGCACGCTGGCGGCAGGGTCGGTGTCGTCGGCGGTGTGCAGGTCGAAGATGGTGGTGCGGATGTCGCGCACGGTCTCGTCCAGCTGGTCCATGACCCGGGCCACCCGGGCCCGGACGTCGTCGTCCCCGACGCGGGGGAGGATCGCCTGCAGACCGAGCCCCGCGGCGAACAGCCGTTGGATGACGTGGTCGTGCAGGTCCCGGGCGATCCGGTCCCGGTCGGCGTAGACGTCCAGGCGGCGGGCATCGCGCTGCCGGGCCGCGAGGTCCAGGGCCAGGTTGACCTGGTCGACGAACGTGCCGACCAGCTCACCGGTGCCGGGGTCGAAGTCGGGACGACCGGCGCCGCGTGCGGCGATGACCACCGCCTGGAGTCCCTGGACCGGGCGGAGCGGGACACCGACGGCCGGGCCCCAGTCCACGTGCGCATTGGGTCCCGAGTAGGGCGCGGCCGTCATGTCCACGATGGCCACCGAGCCGCTGTCCACGACGGCTTGCAGCGGCGGTGAGTCCGCCGGCAGCACCTGCTGGCCGATGATGTCGTCCAGGCCTTCTCCTGTCTGGGCCCGGACCTCGTAGGCGCCGAGCGCGCCCGGCCCCGACACGAGCCAGGCGCCGTCCGCGCCGGTCAAGGTCGCCACGTGCTCCACGACCAGCCGCAGGGCCAGTTCTGGTGCTTGGCCCGCGAGCAGGATGCTGCGCACCTCGCCGACCGCGGTCAGCCATCGTCGGCGGAGCTCGCCCTCCTGGTAGAGCCGGGCGTTCTCCACCGCGATGCCTGCGGCTCCCGCGAGGGCGGTCAGCACGGCCTCGTCCTCGGCGGTGAAGGGTCCTCCGCCACGCTTCTCGGTCATGTAGAGGTTGCCGAACACCGCTCCCCGAACAGTGATCGGCACCCCGAGGAAGCTGCGCATCGGTGGGTGGCCGGCCGGGACGCCGACGCTGGCGGGGTGTTGGCGCAGGTCGTCGAGGCGCAAGGGGCGGGGGTCGGTGATCAGCCGCCCGAGCACGCCCTCGCCCCGCGGCGGGTGGTCCATCGCGGCCCGCTGCTCGGCGCTGATCCCGGTGGTCACGAACGAACCCAGTCCGCCGCCCCGGTCGAGCACGCCCAGTGCCCCGAACTCTGCGTCCACCAGGTCCGCGGCGGCCTCGGTGACGCGAAGCAGGGTGCTGTCCAGGTCCAGCCCGCGCGTCACGCTCAGGAATGCGTCGAGCAGGTCCTGGACCCTCTCCTGGGTCCGCGCGACCGTGGACAGGCGCTCCTGCACCTCGCCCAGCAGCTCGGTCAACCGCATGCCGGCCAGGGGTGGGTAGCCCTCGGCGGGGTGCGCGGCAGCCGTCACGGCCGCGAGCATGGCAGTGCTCCCACCGTCCGGGCTAGCCATCGGCGCCCGGCGGTCGGAGCAATCGGCGGCCCTGCACCAGGACCGCCTGGATGGCCACGTAGCAGTGCGCATCGCGGTCGGGGACCCACGGGGCGATGCCGGTCCGGTCGAGGATCTCGACCTCTCGGGGGTCCTCGACCACGCGGGAGGGTCCGACCACGGTGACGTTCCACCCGGTCCGCGCGACGACGTCGATCTCGTCGACCTCGAAGGCGACGACGGCGTGCCGGTTGGCTGCGGCGACCTTGCCCCCTCGCCGCGTCGGGATGACCACCTCGTCGCCCACCACGGCGTAGGCAACCGGGTGGACGGCCGGGAGGGCGCCTTGGGTGAAGGCCAGCCGACCCAGCTGACCGGTGCGGAGCAGGTCCAGGCAGGTCGCGCGCACGAGGTCCTCCATCTCGCGGTCACCGGTCCTGACGCTCACGCACGTGCCCCCCGAGTGCCGTCCACGCGGGTGGCCGCGAGGTGCTCGGCGATCTCGTCGGCCCAGCTGCGCAGAGCGGCCCGGTCGCGGAAGTCGCCGATCGGTGCACGCATGGCTCGGACCAGTGCACGTTCGCCGTGGCCGAGGCGGTCCGGGTCCAGCCGTCCCGGGAACGTCCGCCGCCCGCATGCCCCGATCTGACGGGCGATCGGGTCCACGTCGTGCGCCTCGTCGGTGGGGAACGGCGCCGAACCTACGGGGCCGCTGCTGAGCAACCACACCGGTCGGTCCCGCAGCAGGGTCAGGTGCCGGTTGGCCCACTGCCGGGCCGACTGGTCCCACCGCCCGGCGTAGACGCTGCTGCCGAGCACGACGGCGGCGAAGCCGGCCGGGTCGGGGTCGTGCTCCACCAGACGCACCGCAGCGGTCAGTCCCAGGCGCTGTCCCGCCGCCGTGCGCTCGAGGTCCACAGCGAGATGGCCGGCCATCTCCGCCGTGGCGCCGTGGCGGCTGGCGACGGCGACGAGCACCCGTGGTCCACGCCCCTCGTTCATCGGGCAGCGACCGTGGACGGCACGTGGGTGCGCGGGGCGACGGGGCTCGCGACGGGCACCAGCAGGACGGAGGCGTGGGCGCGGTGCAGGACAGCGTGCACGGTCGAACCCGGGCCGCCGGAGAGCATGTCTCGACGGCCCACGACGACGAGGTCGGTGTCGTCGGCCGCATGGGTGAGCACCCGGCCGGCGCGGCCCTGGCGGATCTCCAGGTCCACCTGCAGGCCGGGGCGCTGGCGACGGAGCCGGTCGACGGCCGGCTGGACGGCTGCGGTCTCCACCGCCGCCGTCTGGTCACCGGCCAACCGCCACCGCAGCGTGTGCGGATCGTCGTCGGTCAGCTGGCGCCAGGCGTGCAGGACCACCAGCGGTAGCCCCCGCGCGGACGCCTCGTCGGCTGCCGCGTCGAGGACGGCCGCCGAGCCGGCTCCGCCGTCGACGCCGACCAGCACGCGACGGGCGATCGGCATGCCGGACCTGTGCGGCCGGTGGACCAGCACCGGGCACCCGCTCTGCGCAGCGACCGCCTCCGCGACCGATCCCAGCACGCCACTGGCACCCCAGCCCTGACCACTGGCGCCGACGACGAGGAGGTCGTCGCGACCGGCTGCGCGGCACAGGGCGCTCGCTGCCTGGCCCTCGACGAGACAGCTGCTCGTCATCCACCGCGGAACGCAGTCGGACAGGTCGCGCAGCAGTCGGTCGAGGTCGGTGTTGGCACTGCGTCGCGAGCATTCCCGAGCCGCCCAGGTGTCGGGGAAGCCGGGGAGCGGGATGCCTCCCCAGTTGAAGGCGCGCACCAGCCGCAGCGGCCAGTTCCGCCGTGCCGCCTCGGCGGCTGCGGCCCGAGCAGCAGCGACGGCCTGGTCGGAGCCGTCGACGCCGACGACGACGGAGGGTTCGGTGGCGGTCATGCGTGCTCCTCCAGCAGGGGGGCGGGGTCCCAGACCCAGCTGCGGATCTCGGGCAGGTCGTCGAGCTCGGTCAGCACGTGCTCCCGGTGCCGGTCCAGCTGCTGGTGGCACAACCGGATCAGCCGGTCCGCGCCCTCCGGTGCCCGCCGGCTCCGGCGCAGGACGTCGAGCACCAGGTGGTAGCGGCTCATCCGGTTGAGCACCACCATGTCGAACGGCGTCGTGGTGCTGCCGTGCTCGGTGAAGCCGCGGACGTGGAAGCGGTCGGGGTCGGGTCGCCCGTGCAGCAGCGGGTGCACAATCCGCGGGTGGCCGTGGAAGGCGAAGACGACCGGGGTGTCGGTGCCGAAGAGGTCGGCGAACCGCTCGGTGTCCAGCGCGGCCGGGTGGTCACCGGGGGGCAACAGGGCGAGCAGGTCCACCACCGCCACCACCCGGATGCGCAGGTGCGGGACGTGCTGGCGCAGCAGCTGGGCGGCGGCCAGCACCTCCAGGGTGGGGACGTCCCCGGCGGCGGCCAGCACGACGTCGGGCGGGTGGATGCGCCAGCGGGCCGGTTCCTCGGTCCCGTCCCAGTCCCACACGTCGGCACCGGCGGTCACGAGGTCGCGGGCTCGGGCCAGGTCCAGGTACTGGAGGTGCTCCTGCTTGTCGACGACGACCAGGTTGACCCGGCCCCGGCTGCGCAGGCACTCCTCGGCCACCACCAGGGCGGTGTTGGCGTCCGGGGGGAACCAGATGCGGGTGACCTCCGGCGCCAGCGGGGCGACGGTGTCGATCAAGCCGGGGCCCTGGTGGGAGAACCCGTTGTGGTCGTTGCGCCAGCAGGTGCTGGTCAGCAGGACGTTCAGCGACGGGGTGGCGCTGCGGCCCGGCTCGACGGCGGCCTGCTGCAGCCACTTGGCGTGCTGGACGACCATCGAGGCAGCGACCATGGCGAAGGCCTCGTAGGTGGCGAACAGGCCGTGCCGGCCGGTGAGCGTGTAGCCCTCGAGCCACCCCTCGCAGGTGTGCTCGCTGAGCACCTCCATCACCCGTCCCTGCGGTCCCAGGTGCACGTCGTCGGGGTGCACGGGCAACTGGGTGCAGCGGTCGGTGACCTGCAGGACGTCGCCGAGCCGGTTGCTGGTGGTCTCGTCGGGGGAGAAGAGCCGGAAGTCCCCGCCGCCGTCGGGTCGTGTGGTCGCGGTGACCAGGTCGCGCAGGAGGCGACCGAGCGGACGGGTCGACTCCTGGTGCTGCGTGCCCGGGGCGGGGACGTCCACTGCGTAGCGGGCCAGGTCGGGCACCGGCAGCGGTCGCACCCGGTAACGGGGCCCGCCCGCCCGGGTCGACGCCGAGATCCGCAGGTCACCGGTCGGACTCAGGGCGGCGAGCTCGGGGACCAACCGGCCGTCGTGGTCGAAGGCCTGGTCGGGCCGGTAGGACCGCAGCCACGACTGCAGCTGAGCCAGGTGCGCGGAGTTCTCGCGCACCCCGGTGAGGGGGATCTGGTGGGCCCGCCAGCTCCCCTCGACGCGGACGTCGTCGACGACGCGGGGTCCCGTCCAGCCCTTGGGGGTGCGCAGCACGACGGCCGGCCACCGGGCCGGTCGGACGTCCTCGCCGGCCCGGGCGCGCTGCTGCAGGTCGACGATCGCGGCGTACGCGTCGGCGAACGCGTCGTGCAGCTCCCGCATCACCCGGCGCGGGTCATCACCGGACACGACCACCGGTGCCCACCCCTGGCTGGCCAGGTAGTCGCACACGTCGGCGTCCGAGGTGCGACCCAGCACCGTGGGGCCGGAGATCTTGTACCCGTTGAGGTGCAGCACCGGGAGCACGGCCCCGTCCCGTGCCGGGTCCAGGAACGCCGGCAACCGCCAGGACCCGGCCAGCGGACCGGTCTCGGCCTCGCCGTCGCCGACCACGCAGACGGTCAGCAGGTCGGGGTCGTCGAAGGCCGCGCCCGCAGCGTGCAGCAGCGCGTAGCCCAGTTCACCGCCCTCGTGGATGCTCCCGGGCACGTGCACGCCGGCGTGGCTGCCCACCCCGCCCGGGGTCGAGAACTGCCGCACCAACCGCCGGAGTCCGGCCAGGTCCGGCGTGACCTCGGGGTGGACCTCGCTGTAGTGACCGTCCAGCCACGAGCAGGCCAGCAGCGCGGCACCGCCGTGACCTGGCCCGGTGACCACGAGGACCTCGTGACCGGTCCGTCGGATCAAGCGGTTGAGCTGGGTGTGCACCAGGGTCAGCCCCGGGCTGGTGCCCCAGTGCCCGAGCAGTCGCGGCTTGATGTGCGCGGGTCGTAGGGGCTCGTGCAGCAGGGGGTTGTCCATCAGGTAGATCTGCGCGGCGGTCAGCAGGTTGGCCGCTGCCCACCAGCGCAGGTCCAGGTCCAGGTCGGCCTCGTCGAAGGCGGCCCGGTCATGGTGGGAGGGGCGGTCGAGCTCGGTCGCGGTCACGGGTCTCCTCCGGTGGTGTCGCCTCGATCGTGGTGGCGCGGGGCGTCCGGGCGGCGGGGCCAAGGTCCCCCCGGCACGGAGCCCAACCGCCCTGACCGCCACCTCGACCACGACGTCCTCGACCACGACGTCCTCGACCACGACGTCCTCGACCACGACGTCCTCGACCGCACCCGAGCACGTGCCCGCGACGGGGGTCGACCCCATCCCGTCGGTGGTGCTCAGGCGCGAGCGGGCCCGGTGGTGGCGCCGCCGTCGCCAGCGGGGCGGCGGTGGTGACGGTGGCAACGGGGTAGGTCATGACGTCGTCCACCCGTCGCAGACCCTCGGTCATCCAGCATCCCCGCCGGCCCGTCCCTCGTCGACGGCCCCGTCGCGCACCACGACGTCGACGACCCCGGGGACGGTGTGGGCCAGTGTGGTCAACGCGGCGGACTCACGCTCCTCGTCCGGGTCCGGTGCACCGTGCACGCGGACGAGCTCGGCGCAGCCGTCGCGGACGGTGACGTCGACGGCGCCGAGCTGGCCGGTGTAGTGCTCCACCAGAGCGAGGAGCTCGGCCCGGACGTCCTCGTCGGACCGCAGCAGGGTGGACAGCAGGTCCCGGCGGGCGAGCACGCCGACCACCCGGTCGTGCTCCAGGACGGGGACGCTGCGGTGGCCGCCGTCCAGCAGCAGACGCGCCGCGTCCGCTGCGTCGGCGGACCCGTCCACCGCCGTGGCCGGTGCGGTCATGATGCCCGCCACCAGGCTCGCCGGAGCGCGGTCACCGGACGCACCGCGGCCCACCGTGTCGCGGCGGGCGTGCAGTCGCGGGTCGGGCCTGATCCGGTCGCGCACCAGGTCGGCCTCGGACACCACGCCCAGCAGGTGGTCCGCGGCATCCACCACCGGCAGCACCGCGAACCCGTGGACCGCGAGCAGCTCTGCCGCGTACGTGGCCGGGGTGGCGGGCCCGACGGTGACTGCCGGGGTGCTCATCAGCTGGCGCACCTGCACGTCGTCCTCCTCAGCATCCGGTCAAGCCGATCTCGAACCGCTGCGGTCGGTCAGCACGTCGTCGAACCCGCGTCGTGGCGGGCGACCGGGGGCGGGCAGACCCCTGCCGATCCGGACCAGGGCCTGCAGGTGCCTGCCCGGGCACGCCAGGCGGCCGGCCAGCGCACGCACGTCCGGCTCCTCGGTCACCCGCGTGGACGGGCCGCCCTGGAAGCCGTGGCGGGTGATCTCCAGCAGCACCCGGTGAACGGCTTCGCCGGCCCGCAACCAGTCCTCGGGACCGTCCCCCGCTGTGCTCACGGCGGCCAACGGGACGCGGGACAACAGGTTCGGGCCGACCCTGAGCCGTCCCGGCCCCACCGCGCCGGCGGCGGCCTCGGCGGTCCACCCGGCCACCGCAGCTGCCGTCCGCGGGGCGAGGACGGTCAAGGCGGCTCCGGAGTCCGCAGCGGCCGACCGGAGGTCGTCGGCGAGCAGGGAGGGCCAGTCGTCGGCGACCAACGGGGTGCGGGTCGTGCGCCGGAGTTCCAGCACGGGCGACAACGCGGACAGTCGGCGGTCCGGGGGGCCGTCGGCCGGGCGGAGGACGGCGGTCGGCCCGCGCTGCCAGTCCACCGCGGTGCGGTCGACCTCGAGCGACGTGCCCCGTCCCGCCGCGGCGACCTGGAGGCCCAGCAGCACCGATCCGAGGCTGAGCACCAGCTCGCGTCCGACGGGGTCCAGCCGGGCGACGCCCTGGCTGCGGTCGGCGTGGAGCTCGAGGCGGTCGGGCAGCAGCAGCCACCGCCACGGTTGGCTGTCCTCCACCGAGGGTGAGCACCGCGCCCGGTCCACGGAGTCGCGCAGCGCCCGGAGTGCCGCACGGGTCATCGGCCGGGGTGCGGTGCTGGCGACGGGGGCAGAGGTCACGGTTCCTCCGGTGCTGCGGCGGTCACCTCGAGCCTGGTGTGGTCGTCGCACCCGGGCAGGGGGCGAACGGAGCACCCGGGCGGGACCTCCGGCCCTAGCGCTCGCTCGGGCGGGCCGGAGGGTCAGCACGGGAGTTCCCCCGGGTCGACGGTGTCGGTGACCGCCCGGCGCCCGGTCGCCGGCAGCCGGGCGTTGCCCGCTGGCGACCACCCGATCCGCAGCAGGACCTGCGGTGCCAGGTGCCCGGCGGACACCTCCTCGGCCAGCCTGCGTCGGGTCTCGGACACCTCGACCACCTCGCTGATCGTGTGGCTGGCGAACCCGGCCGCGGTGGCGTGCAGCAAGATCGCGCTCAGCGCCTCACCAGCCCGCAGTTGGTGCACCTCGTCGTCGACGTCGGTGGCCAGGACGGCCAGGAGCGCGCCGTCCCCCTCCGGGAGGGGGCCCACCGGCTGCGGCAGCTGGGCTGCGGCGAAGCTCCGGCGCGGGACGGACGCGGAGTCCGGGCCGGTGGGTACGAGGGCGGCCGGGACGCCGTCGGATGTGCCAGTGGGTCGACCTGACCACGCCCGGGTCTCGGCTGCCACGCCGGGCACCGAGGCGAGCTGCGCTGCCGCAGCCTCGGCGAGCTGTCCCACTGCCCAGCGGGCGTCGGGCTCGACTGCCAGCAGCTGTGCCCCGTGCACCGCCGCGGTGGTGGTCAACACGTGCCACCAGCCCTGCGGGACCGGCCAGTCGGCGTAGGGACGCCGGTCGGTGCGTCGGGTCGGGACCGCCGCAGCGAGCGCGAGGTCATCGGGGCCCGGTGCCGTGGGGGACATGTGCAGGGCGGCCAGCAACCAGGGGTCAGCCGGATCGGGGAAGCGCTGGACCACGGCCGCCTGGCCGACGGCGCGGAGCACGGTGACGAGGTGGTGCAGCACGGCGCCGCAGCTGATCCGCAGCTCGCGGCCCGTCGGGTCGGTCGCCGGCAGGGATCGGGAGCGGTCGGCGATCAGCCGGACCTGATCCGGGGCGAGCCGCCACCGCCAGGGCTGGGTGTTGTGCACCGACGGCGCGCGCTGCGCTGCTCCGAGGGCCTGCAGCAGCCCCGCACGGGTGAGAACGGGTGCCTGCTCTCCTGCACCCTCTGGGCGGTGCTCGTCGCGTTGCCGCATCTCGTCTCCTCCGTCGAGCCGACGTGGTGGCGCTCCCCGCGACCGACGGTGCGCGTGGGCGCGGTCGCCCGGGAGGGACCAACAGCCCGCATCTCCCGGCGGACGGCCCGGTGTCGTCCACCGCACGAGGTGACGCCAGGTGGGTTCGACGGCGACCCACTCCCGGGCCCACTGCCGGTGTCGGCCGCGGTCCAGGAGTGCGACGCCTGCAGTCCGAACGGCCAGGGCACCCAGCTCGACCGCCAGCAGGGCCACCAGGCCGGTGCAACGATCCGCCCAGGTCGACGTGCCCGGACCGGCGAGGGACCTTGGTCTCGGGTGCAGGGGAGCCTGGGTGCCTAGGGTCGCGGTCAGGGATTCCGGGGGGCCGGGACGGGAGGGTGAACGTGGACGAGGACGCTCGGCAGCAACCGACGATCCGGGTCTTCCTGCTCGACGACCACGAGATCGTGCGGCGCGGCGTGGCCGACGTGCTCGAGGCGGACCCGGCCCTGGAGGTGGTCGGGGAAGGCAGGTCCGCGGCTGAGGCGCTGGCACGGGTCCCCGCCCTCCGGCCGGACGTCGCCGTGCTGGACGTCCGGCTCCCCGACGGCGACGGGGTCTCCGTCTGCCGCGAGCTGCGGTCGCGCATGCCCGACCTCAAGGTGGTCATGCTGACCAGCTACGGCGACGACGAAGCGCTCTTCGACGCCATCATGGCTGGTGCTTCGGGGTACCTGCTCAAGCAGATCCTCGGTCAGGACCTCGTCGCCGCGGTCCGCACGGTGGCCGCCGGCGGGTCCCTGCTGGACCCTTCGGCGACCGCGGCGGTCCTCAACCGGATGCGCCGGGCGGCCGAACCCGTCGGTCCGGTGGCACTGCTCAGCGACCAGGAGCGGACCGTGCTGGAACTGATCGGCGAAGGATTGACCAACCGGCAGATCGGCCAGCGCATGTTCCTGGCCGAGAAGACGATCAAGAACTACGTCTCGCACCTGTTGGCGAAGCTCGGTCTCGAACGGCGTACGCAGGTCGCGATCCTGGCCACCGAGCTGCGCGGCGCGGCCTCGCCCCGGTGACGGGACGGGACCGCCGTGCACCCGGTGCTGCGCCCGGTACCACGAGCGCGCACCCGCGCCCCGCTGGGGGAAGCCATCCCCCCGCCGCGGGGCTTCGTCGAGCAGGTGACCGCGTCGGCGGCCCTGCTCCGAACCGCAACCCCGGGGTGCCCGTCCCCGGCCTGCCGGCGCACGCCCGCACTGGTCCGGACGCGTGGACCGCGGCCCAGGGACCTCGGGCCCTGGGCAGGTCGCCCCGTCCTCACGACGCTCGCGGGATGACCACCATGGACCAGTCCCGGGTCTCGACGTCGAGACCGGCACCGCGGACGCCCGACGTCTCCCTGCGCGGCGTGGCACGACGCTTCGGTGACGTGGTCGCCCTGGACGGCGTGGACCTCACCCTGGGGCCCGGGGAGGTGGTCGGGTTCGTCGGGCCCAACGGATCCGGGAAGACCACGACCGTCCGGGTGCTGCTGGGGCTGCTGCGGCCCACCAGCGGGCGGGCGACCGTCCGCGGGTGGGATTGCTGGCAGCAGTCCCAGCAGGTGCACCACCTGGTGGGGTACGTACCGGCCGAACCCGGTCTGGATCCCCGGCTCACCGGGTGGCAGGTGATGAGGCGGTCCCGGCGGCTGCGTGGTGGCACCGACGACGGACGGGCCGAGGAGGTGGCCCGTCGGCTGGATCTGGACCTGGGGGTCCGGGTCGGGGACGCATCCCGGGGGACCCGGCAGAAGCTCGCCGTCGTCCTGGCGTTGGCCCACCGACCCGCTGTCCTGCTGCTCGACGAGCCCACCACGGGGCTCGACCCCGTCAGCCAACGGGAGTTCCACCGGCTGGTGGGCGAGCAAACCGCGGCCGGGGGTTCCGCCCTGCTGTGCTCGCACGTGCTGTCCGAGGTGGAGCAGACCGCCGACCGGGTCGTGGTGCTGCGGGCCGGTCAGGTGGTGGCCGAGGGCACTCCCGCCCAGCTCCGGGCCCGCTCGCCGTTCCGGGTCCGGGCGCGGCTCGGCACCTCGATGCCGTACGAGCTGCTGCGTGACCTGCCGGGTGCTGCGGACGTACGGGTGGAGGGGGACTGGGTGCAGTGCGCGGTCCCGCCAGCCGCTCTTCCGGCCCTGTGCGCACGCTTGGCCGAGCACGGTGTGCTGGACCTGGAGTGCGGTCAGGACGACCTGGAGCAGAGCGTGCTCGCGTGGTACCGGGAGCACCGGTGACGACTGCTGCGGTGCGTGCCGGTGCGGGGACGGGCCGCCGGACGGCCACCTGGATGGAGGTGCTGGGTCAGCAGCTGGCCGATGTCCGTCGCGCACTGCTGGGGTGGTGCGTCGGGCAGAATGCGACGGGCTGCTGGTGGCGACACTCGTCACACCGGTGCACCGCACCGAGCTCGTCACGGCCCGCTGGGCGGCGATGGTGCTGTCCCTGCTGGCCCCGGTGTCCTGCCTGGGCGTCGTGCGCATGAGCGCTGAGCCCGTTCCACGACCTCACCGCACCCCACGCCCTGGTCTCCGGCCTGTCGTGGGCGCACGCCGCCGTGGCTGTGGCCGAGGCCCTCGTCCTCCTGGTCGTCGGCGCCATGGCGTTCCGGCGGCGTGACGTGGGCTGAGGTGGCGCCGGGTTCGCTCGTCCCCGCGCGGGGTGACCTTGGGCCCTGGGCGGGTGATGCCACCACGGCGGAGCGTGGTGCCCAGGAGGACTGCGGAGACGTCGTCCACCGACGAGGAGGACGTCATCAAGGCTGCTGTCGTTCCCGCCCTGGGTGCGGCCCTGCAGATCGAGGACCGGGCCGTGCCCGACCCCGGGCCGGGCGAGGTGCTGGTGCAGATCGAGGCCAACGGGCTGTGCCACACCGACATCCAGCCGCGCGGTGATCGGCCCGTGCAGCCCAGTCCACCGTCCGTCCCCAGCCACGAGGGGGTCGGGGTGGTCGTCGCCGTCGCGCCACCGCTGGAGCACCTGCCGTGGGGGCACATCCGAGTGCTGCTGGACCAGGTCACTGACCCGCAAGCAGGTCGCACTCCGACCCAGCCGCGCTGACCGACGAGATCAGCGCGGCTGGGTCACGGCTCGGGGTGGCCGGTGGTGCTGACCTCGGCGCGGTACTCGAACCAGTCGCGGCCGCGGGCGTCGCGGGAGACGTCGGGACCGGTCACGGCCAGCGTGGCCCAGTCGAGCTGATGGCGGGGTCCGGCCTGCTCCCGCAGCGCCGCCGGAAGCCCCGCGGTGGCACGGTCGCGGCGCGGATAGGACAGCGCCGTCGTCGCGGCGAAGGTCGGCACGCTGGCCGAGGCGGCTCCAGCCGCCCATGAGGTCAGGCGATGTGTCGGATCTCGGCGGCGCTCGGCTCGGCGAAGGTGTCGGCAACCCAGTCCGCGATGAAGGTGCTCACGTGCGGCAGGTGGTCCAGGCCGATGTGCTCGGTGGCGCCCTCCTCGGCCGTGAACACCCGCAGCTCCCGCTTCGGGGAGTTGACCGCCTGCTCGTAGGAGCGGTGCGCGTACTCGAGTGGGATCTGCCGGTCGTTGGCGCCGTGCGCGATGAGGAAGGGCACGGTGATCTGCTCGACGACGCCGTCGAGGTGAATCTGGTCGGCGAAGTCGAGGAAGGCGTCGAGGTGGTGCTCGTCGCCGTCCTTGCCCCACACCCACAGGACGTGCTCCCAGTAGTGCGGTACCGGCCGCTCGCCCTCGCGCTCCTTGCGTCGGCGCTGCACCGCGCCCCAGTTGTGGTTGGCGCCCCACGCGACGACGAGGGCGAAGCGCTTCTCGAAGGCGGCCGCTCGCGGTGCGTAGTAGCCGCCCAGCGACCAGCCGACGATGCCGATCTTCGAGGCGTCGATGTCGTCGCGGCTCTCGAGCCAGTCGACGGCGGCGCCGGCCCAGGCCTCGGTGTCGATGCGGGCGCTGAGGCCCTGCAGGCGCAGCGCCTCTCCGGTGCCGGGCTGGTCGAGCATCAGGCAGGAGATGCCGCGGGCGGCGAGCTCGGCCCAGTGGGAGGAGGTGTACATGTGCTCCTTCGTCGAGTCCAGGCCGTTGACCAGGACGATCACCGGAGCGGGGCCGTCGTCGGCGGCGGGGGCCTGGGAGAAGTAGCCGGGCAGGGTGGTGCCCTCGTAGGGGATGGCGACCCGGGAGACACGGGGGTCCTGGAGGTCGAAGGCCTTCTGCGCCAACTCCAGTACCCGCCGATAGGTGGGGACTCGGTTCGGGTCGGAGTTGGCGAGCATCCGCTCGGCGTTGCACAGGTAGTTGGTGGCCCGGAAGTACAGCTGCCCGGCGGTGCGGGGATGTCCGGCCTTCTCCGCGTCCTCGGCCTGGGCGACGAGCTGGTCGGTCAGCGCGGTCCAGGCGCGCAGGAACTCCGGCGTTCCGGCGTCCTCACCGGCGGCGGCCTCCTTGATCGGCCGGCAGGCGCGGTCGATCTCGTCGATGAGGCCGCCGGAGTTCAGGGCGGCGACGACGCCCAGGTTCCACACGTAGTTGCCGGGGAAGTACTCGAACACGGGGGTTCCTCTCGCGGGATTTCAGTTGGCGCCGGACAGCACGGCGGACCAGCCGCCGTCGACGACGAGGTTGGTGCCGCCGTGTGCGGCCGCGGCGGCGTCGATCCAGGCCTGGACGCCTGCCTCGTCGCCGAGGTCGAGCGGGTGGGTGCTGTCCATGACGCCGCCGGCGGCGCGGACCAGCTCGACGGTCTCGGCGGCGCCGTCGGGGTCGATGTCGGTGCCGACGACGGTGGCGCCTTCGGCGGCGAACAGCAGGGCGGTGGCGCGCCCCTGACCGCTGGCGGTGCCGGTGATCAGGGCGACCGTGCCGGCCAGCCGGTTCATCCTTCTCTTTCCAACACGGTGTCTGTGAACAGGGCGTCGCGGATGGACTTGACCCCGCCGTGGGCGGTCATCCCGCCGTCGACGGGGATCTCCGCGCCGGAGATGAACGAGGCCTCGTCGCTGAGCAGGAACGCGACCAGCGGGGCGACCTCGTCGACGGTGCCGACGCGGCCCAGCGGGGTCTCGGCGACGTTGGCGTCCCGGAACGCCGGTGCCGCCGAGGCGGTCATCGGCGTCTGGATGTAGCCGGGATGGATCGTGTTGACCCGGATCCCGCGCGGGCCCAGCTCCACGCAGGCGACCTTCGCCAGTCCGCGCAGCGCCCACTTGCTGGCCGTGTAGGCGGCCGGGAAGTGCCCGGTCAGCGCGGCGACCGAGCCGACGAGCACGATCGACCCGCCGGCGGGCATCAGCGCGGTGAGCCCCTGGATGCCCAGCAGCGTGCCGGTCACGTTGACGTCGGTGACCCGGGCCAGGTCGGCCGGGTCGAGGTCGGCCAGCCGGGCGCGCCAGGTGATGCCGGCGTTCGCGACGAGCCCGTCGACCCGGCCGTGGCGGTCGGCCAGGTCGGCGGCGAGTGCCGTCCAGCCCGTGGCGTCGGTGACGTCGAGCCGGTGGTACTCGACCCCGGGGAGGTCCTCGGCGGGCGCCTCCCCGAGGTCGAGAGCGTGGACGGTCGCACCGCGGGCGGCGAGCAGCCGGGCCTCGGCGGCGCCCTGCCCCTGGCCGGCGCCGGTGACGACGACGACCTTGCCGGCCACGGTCACTGCGGCCGCTTCCGGTTGCGGGGCCGCGGCCGCGCCGGGCGCACCGGGGGCAGCTGCAGGCCGTCGACGACGCGGTTCCGGATGGTGCCGATGCCCTCGACGGTCATCTCCACCACGTCACCGGGCCGCAGCGGGGGCGGGTCCAGCTCGCCGCGGCGACCCCACAGCTCGCCCAGGCAGCCGCCGTTGCCGCAGGTGCCCGAGCCGAGCACGTCCCCGGCGCGGACCTGCGTGCCGCGGGAGGCGTAGGAGATGAGCTCCTCGACCGGCCAGCCCATGTTGCTCAGCAGGTCCTGGCCGACCTCGACGCCGTTCACCGACACCCGCATGTCCAGGGCCAGGAAGCCGTCGGCGTCGCGGTAGGGCTCAAGCTCGTCGGCGGTGACCAGCCACGGCCCCAGCGTGCTCGCGGAGTCCTTGCCCTTCGCTGGGCCGAGCTGCACCTTCATCTCCCGGGCCTGCAGATCGCGGGCCGACCAGTCGTTGAGCACCGTGTAGCCGAAGATCGCCTCGTGGGCCTGCTCCGGGGTCAGCGAGGCGCCGTCGCGGCCGACGACGACCGCGACCTCGAGCTCGAAGTCGAACCGCTCGCTGCCCGGCGGTACCGGCACGTCGTCGAACGCGCCGACCAGGGCGTAGGGGTTCGTGAAGTAGAACGTCGGCGCCTGGTACCACTCCGGCGCCACCCCGCCGCCGCCGGCAACGCTCTTGACCACGCCCTCGACGTGCTCCTCGAACGCGACGAAGTCGCGCACCGTCGGCGCGGCCAGCGGCGGCAACAACCGGACGCCGGCCAGCGGCACCGCTGGACCGGCCAGCGCCTCGGTGCCTGCCGCCAGGGCGGCGGGCAGTCCGCTGCGGACCAGGTCCAGCACCGTCGTTCCGTCCGGCAGCGGGTGCAGCCCGGCGTGGGAGACGACGCCGGACTGCACCGCACCACCGGTCTCCCAGGTGGCGAACCGCATCGGCTCAGACCGGAGGAGCCGAGAAGACGGGGTCAGGGGTGTTGAACAGCGACTTCGCGATCAGCTCGTCCATCGGCTCCGCGGTGCCCCACTGGTCCTGGTTCTCCGGCTGGCCGAGGTCGTAGACGGTCGGGTGCCAGGTGTCCTCGTCGACGGTCTCGACGCCGTAGGTGTACTCGTGGCCGTTGCCGTGCGGGTCCAGGAAGTACATGAACACGTTGTCGCCGGCCATGTGCCGGCCCGGGCCCCACACCTTGTGCGTGTCGCCTCACCGACGCCGAGGGCGTTCGGCTCACCGCCGACACCCACCAGGGCTGCGGGGGGCATGCGGCCTACGTCGGGCGGGAGCACGGCTGGAGGCTCGTCAATGCCGACGGCCAGCCTCTGCCCGACCTTACCGATCAGGACGACGAAACCGACGACGAGCAGGACCAAGACGACGACTCGGACGACAAGGACGAGGGCGCCGTTGGTGGGGGATGGGTCCGCCGGGAATGGTGCATTTGGGCCGCGCCCCGCTGGGTGTGCACCGACCCCGGTGCCCACGGCCACGTCGACACCTGGGCCGACCACGGCACCGGCCGCACCCCGGCCGCCGAGATGAGCGAGGGCGAGCGGGAGGCCGCACGCACCGGCCGCCGTGACGTCATCGACTCCAACAAGGCCTGGGGGAGCGCCGAGACCGTGCGGCGGGACTGGCTGCGCGCCTTGGCGGCGCGCAAGACCGCCCCCAAGGGCACCGCCACCTCCACGGCCACCGCACTTGCCATCGACGCCGACCTGCTCTCCGACGTCGGCGGCAACCACCTCGCCGCCACCCTGCTCGACGTCACCCCCGGTAGCTACGGCCGGTCCACCGCGCTGGCCGAGCTCATCGGCAAGGCCGGGGACGGCCGGGCGCTGCTGCTAACACTTGTGCTGGTGCTGGCCGCCTACGAGGCCCGTACCGACCGCAACGACTGGCGCCAGCTGCGCCCCTCCACCGGCCGGTACCTGCTCCATCTGCAGGCCCTGGGCTACAGCCTCGCCGACGTCGAGCGCCGCGCCTGCGGCCTGAACCCCTTGCACACCGCCGAGCCCACCAAGTAAGCGTGGCGGGGTGGGCCGCGATCCAAGTGGCCCGCCCAACCGCCGATCGACAGCCCGCGGGCCGGTGAGCAGGCTCACCAAGTAGCCCCCCGGCGCTACTCGTGCTGCACTCAGGCACCTTCTCGTCGCAGACCAACTCCATGTCGATGGCGACGGGTTGTCTGGTGGTGACCTCCGCGTCGGTCCGGCGGTCATCACTGCGTCGGCCGTGCGCGGCGGACCGCGGAACGGGTGACCTGTTCGGTGATGACCCACACGGCGATGGCTTCGGCGGCGAGCAGACCCACCAGCACCAGCAGCTGTGCTGCGCCAGCCTGCAGCGCGCTCCCTCCGCCGAGGAGGACACCGACGTAGGCGCCGGGCAGCGTGACCAGGCCGACGGTGCGGGTCTGGTCGAGTGCGGGGACCAGGGCGGTGGCGGCGACCGGCTGGGCGACGAGCATCGCGGCGTCCCTGGGCAGGAAGCCCAGGGCGAGGGCGGCCTCGACCTCGCCGTGTCGCTGCTCGAGCTCGTCGAGCATCCGGCGTCCGGCAAGCGAGGTGGCGGTCATGGCCCCGCCGATGACGATGCCGGCGACCGGGACGACGGCCTCCCCGCGCAGCGGGACCGAGCCGCTGGCCAGCACCAGCCCGAGCACGGGGAGGACGCCGGCAGCGATGGGTGCAGCCAGCAGCAGCGCCCGACCAGGCGCGCCGCGGCCCCAGGCCGGGCCGCCAGTGACCCGGCCGGCTGAGGTGACGGCGGCGACCGTCAGCATGATGACGGCCAAGGCCGCCGACGCCCACAGCGACCTGACGACGAGGACGATCACCGAGGACACCGCGGCCAGCTGCAGGGCGGCGCGCAGGCAGGCCCACAGCACCGGCCGCTGCTGCCCCAGCCCGGACACCCGGCCCACCAGGACGCCGAGCACCAGCAGCGCGGCGAGCGCGACGAGCAGGCCCGGGCCGAGCTGGACGACGGAGGACCCCATGCCGGTCATCCTCGCCGCACGCTCTCAGGCGGACGCCGCGAGCACCCCACCGGCGACCAGGCCCAGCACCACGACGCCGAGCGCGACCCGGTAGACGACGAAGGGCACGAAGCTGCCGCGCTGCAGGTAGCGGAGCAGCCAGGCGATGACCGCCAGACCCACGCCGAAGGACACCACCGTGGCCAGCGCGGTCGGGCCCCAGGCGACGGCGGTGCCCGCGGTGGCGCCGTGCAGGGCGTCGTAGGCCTGGTAGGCGCCGGACCCGAGCACCGCCGGGACGGCGAGCAGGAAGGAGTACCGCGCCGCCGCCTCCCGTGTGTAGCCCAGGAAGAGGCCAGCGGTGATCGTGCCGCCGGACCGGGACACCCCGGGGACCAGCGCGAGGGCCTGGGCCAGCCCGAAGACGACGCCGTGGCCGACCGTGAGCTCGTCCAGCGTGCGCCGCTTGCGGCCGACCCGGTCGGCGACCAACAGGAACAGCGAGAACACGATCAGCGCGGTGGCGACGATGCGCAGGTCGCGGAAGGTGGTCTCGATGGTCTTCTGCAGCAGCAGGCCCAGCACCACGATGGGGATGCTGCCGACGATGATCAGCCAGCCCATCCGGGCGTCGGGGTCACCGCGGCGTTCCCGGTGCAGCAGGGAGCCCACCCAGGCGGTGACGATGCGGGCGATGTCGCGGGCGAAGTACACGAGGACGGCGAGCTCGGTGCCGATCTGGATGATCGCGGTGAACGCCGCGCCCGGGTCGGGCCAGCCGGCGAGGGCGCCGACGATGCGCAGGTGTGCGCTGGAGGAGACCGGCAGGAACTCGGTCAGCCCCTGCACGACGCCCAGGACGAGGGCCTCGAACCAGCTCACCGGGTCGCCCGGCGGGTCGTCGTCGCAACGAGCACGGCGATGAGCACCAGACCGGTCACCGCGACCGGGTCGTCGCCCAGGCCGAGTCCGCCGGCCAGGTGCGCGGGCTTGCCCAGCCAGTCGGCCACCGAGGCGCCCAGCGGGCGGGTGAGCACGTAGGCGGCCCAGAACGCGACCACCGGCGACAGCCCGAACCGGGCCCAGCCCACCCACGGGACCGCGATGGCGACGGCGAAGAGCACGATCGACCCGGCGAACCCGAGGTGCCACACCACGGCGGCCAGGTCACCGAGGGCGGTGCCCAGGGCGAAGGTGGTCAGCACCGCCGCCCAGTACAGGAGCTCGCGCCGTCGGGTGGTGATGCTGTGCACGTCCAGGGTGCCCTCGAGCCGGTGCCACACCGCGAACACGACGGCGAGCGCCAGCGCGGCGAGCCCGGCGGTGACCGGGTAGGGCAGGCCGAGCACGACGTGCGGGCCGTCGGCGACCATCGTGCCGAACACCGCGACCATCGTGACCGCGGTCCAGTAGCGGCCCGGCTGGCACCGGTCGGCGCGCAGCTGCCACCACAGGGCGGCGACCAGGCCGAGGCCGGACACCGCGACGACGACCGGCAGGTTCCAGGCCGCCGCCCCGTCGGCGGCGGCCTCGCCGGTGCCGGTGGTGAGCACCTTGACCAGCCAGAACACCGCGGTGACGGCGGGGACCTTGACGGTGGTGACCGGGACCCGGGGGCGGGTGGACGGGGCGTGCTGCGGCACGGCTGCTCCAGAGGGGGACGACGAGGCGGGGGGAGCTCGGCGTCGAGCCCGTGAGGTGGTGCCTGGGCCGGAGGGCCGCGGTGATGGTGGAGGGGGGATCCTGACGAAGACCTGAACGCTTCATCCGTACGAGGCGAGCACCGGCACGCGGTCCTCGTCCCCGGCCGGGTCGCTGCTGCCCCGGCGGGCATCACGAGCAATGGCGCACCGTCCCACCCCGACGACCCCGGCGACGAGCAGCACCAGGCCGGCCAGCTGCACCAGGTGCGCGACCGGCCCCCCGGCCAGGCCTTCGGCGAACACCGGTCCGGCCAGGGCGACCGCGACCACCGGCTCCAGCGCCGAGGCCACCGGCTGCGACTGCACCAGTGGACCGGCGGCGTAGGACCACTGCGCGAGCGCCGTGCCCGCAAGCCCGACACCGACCAGGGCGTAGACCGCCCACGCGAGCGGCCACGCGGTCACCGGCAGCGCCAGCACGGCCTTGAGCAGCACCCCGGTCAGCCCGAACGCCAGCCCGGAGCAGGCCGCCAGCGCCGCCGCGGGGCGACGTAGACGGCCGCGGTGCACAGCGAAGCCGACGGCGGCCGATGCGGCAGCGAGGCCCCCGACCGCGGCGGGCAGCGCCCAGCTGACGGCAGCCCCGCTGCCGGCCGTGGGGGCTGCACTGGTCAGGAAGACGACCAGACCGGCGACGACCATTCCCGCGGACCACCACTGCCCGCGTCCCGGCAGTGGACGGTCAGGGTGGCGACGGTCGACGAGCGCGCCGAGTGCCAGGGCCAGCACGAGCCCGACGCACAGGATCGGCTGCACCACCACGACCAGACCCACCGCCAACGCGGCGGCGTGCAGGACGAGCCCGAGAGCACCCAGGGCCTGGCCCAGCACGAACCCGGGACGGCGCAGCAGCCGGCCGGCCCGGGACCACCACGAACCGTCACCCGAGAGTGCAGACGTGGCGGCCCGGTGGCCGATGACCGTGGACACCGCGTAGGCCGACGCCGAGGCCAGTGCCAGCAGGGCCGCGGTCATGCCGCGGTCAGGTGGTCGCGCAGCGGCCGGACCTGCAGTCCCTGCTCGTCGAGGCGCTCGGCCAGCAGCGACAGCGTCCGGGCGGTCGTCCGCCACGAACGGGGGGTGCTGGTGCAGTCGGAGTCGTGCAGCAGCAGGGTGCCGCCGTCGGCCAGGCCGGACATCACGTTGTTGAGCACCCAGCCGGGGTTGGCCTTCTGCCAGTCCCGGCCCCACGCGGTCCACAGCACGGGGTTCAGCCCGAGGGTGCGGGCCGCGGTGAGCGACCCGGAGGTGAACACGCCGTAGGGAGGGCGGAACCAGCGCGGGTCGGTGCCGGTGAGCGCGCGGATGTCGCCCAGGGCTCGGGCGAGGTCGGCGCGGACCTGGGCTGCCGTGCGGAGGAGGTGGACGCGGTGCAGGTCACCGTGCACCGCGATCTCGTGGCCGGCGGCGACGACCGAGCGGGCCACGTCGGGGTGGGCGCGGACCTGGCTGCCCAGCATGAAGAACGTCGCCGTCCACCCCAACCGGTCCAGCTCGGCGAGCACGGCCGGGGTGCCCAGCGGGTCGGGACCGTCGTCGAAGGTCAGCTCGATACCGCTGGGCCGCCCCTGCCCGGACAGCCGTGGGAACGGGCGGCGCAGCGGACCGATCGAGGTCAGCGCCGGCGCGGCGTGCCACAACCCGGCTGCGGCCCCGGCCACTGCGGTGGTCATGGTCGGGGCGCTCACGCCGCCACCGCCAGTGCCGCAGCCCGGGCGGCCGGACGAGCCAGCTTGCGGGCGGCGGGCACCCAGGACAGGACGGTGTCGGTGGGGTCCGGCATGGCCGGTGGGGTTCGGTCCCGGCCCAGCTGCTCGAGCAGGGCGGCGCGCAGGTCGACCGGGTTGCTGGCCCACCGGCCCAGCCCGGACTCGTGCAGCACCGCAGCGTTGGCCCGACCATGCCCGGGGATGGGCTTGTAGGTCACGGTGGGCAGCCCCGCGACCAGGGCCTCGGTGCAGGTCAGGCCCCCGGCGTTGTGCACCAGGACGTCGACGGCCTGCATCAGCCGGTGCACATCGGTGCGCCAGCCGAGCGCGACGACGCCGGGCAGCCGGTCCAGCCGGTCGCGCAGTGCCGCGTTGCGTCCGCACAGCACGACCGGTGTGAACCCGGCGGCGGCCACGTCGAGCGCGGCACCGGCGACGTCGCCCAGACCGAGGGACCCGGCGACCAGCAGGGCGACGGGCCGGTCGGTGCGCACGCCGACCTCCGCGCGCAGGGCGACCAGTTCGGCGAGGTCCATCGGCTGCCCAAAGCGAGTGGGCACCAGCGGTCCGCCGACGGTGAAGCCCAGGTCGTAGTCGCGGCGGCCCTGGGCGGCGGTGGCTGCGGTGACGGTGAGGTGGGCATCGACGGCCGGGTGCAGCCAGCTGACGTGCACAGCCGGGTCGGTCAGGTAGGTCAGCACAGGGACGGTGATGTCCCCGGCGGCGCGCAGCTCACCGAGGGTCTGGGCGGCCAGCGGATAGGTGGTGACCACGACATCGGGGTCGATCGCGTCCACCCAGCCCCGCATGGCGATCTCGGCGGAACGGCAGATGCGGCGCTCGATGGCCCACAGCAGACCGCGGTGCTCCAGCCGCCGGTACAGCAGCTCGACCAGCACGGGTGCCCGCCCGACCCCGCCGGTGTACCCGCTGCGCAACGCGCGGGCCAGCGTCGGCCGCAACGCGTCCAGGAGGTCCCGGACCTCGACCTGCGCACCGGCCGCGGTCAACCGGGCGGCCAGTTCGTGGGCTGCGCCGTCGTGACCGGCGCCCACGCTGCCGGTCACCACGAGCACCCGGGCACCCGAGCCGGGCAGGACGCCGTCGGTCGGGGTTGCGGGACGGTCCAGGACGGTGCGGGCTGCTGGGCTGGCCACGGGGCTCTCCTCCATCGGTCGGGAACACCGCCGATGCTGCTGCGGTCTGGGCCAGCGGTCGGTGGGCCCAAGGTGAGCGCCAGGCAAATCCCTGTCCCAGGACCACCGGAGGCCCCGCCCGACCCGTGGACGGGCCCTACCGTCACCGGCATGGCGGACCTGCTGGTGGTGGAGGACGACGAGACGATCGGGGGCGCCCTCGGTTCCGGGCTGCGGGCCCACGGGCACTCGGTGTCCTGGCAGCGCACCGCCCGTAGTGCCCTGGACGCCGTCGCCGGACGGTCGTTCGACCTGGTGCTGCTGGACCTGGGCCTGCCTGACCTGGACGGCGTCGAGGTCTGCCGTCGCATCCGAGCGGTGCAACCGGGCTGCGTCATCGTGGTGCTGACCGCACGTGCCGAGGAGATGGACGTCGTCGTCGGCCTGGAAGCCGGCGCCGATGACTACCTGACCAAACCCTTCCGGTTCGGCGAACTGCTGGCCCGGGTGCGGGCACACCTGCGGCGCAGCTCGGCCATCCCGGCCGCGCAGGCCACGGTCGTCGTCGGCGACCTGGTCGTCGACCTCGCTGCCCGCCGCGTCACGGTCGGGGGAGCCGAGGTGGTGCTGCGGACGAAGGAGTTCGACCTGCTCGCCCGGCTGGGCGCGCAACCGGGTGCGGCGGTCAGCCGCCAGAGCCTGATGGAGGACGTCTGGGACGCGCACTGGTTCGGGTCCACCAAGACCCTGGATGTGCACGTGGCCGCGCTCCGGCGCAAGCTCGCGGTCGTCGCCGATGGACGCGGGGTGCCCCAGCCGCAGATCAGCACGCTGCGGGGGCACGGGTACCGGCTGGACCGACCGTGAACGACGAACGACCGGTCCGGCGTCGCCGCTGGGTCAGCATGCGCGGCCGCATCGTCGCCCAGGCCGTGCTGGCTGCGGTCGTGGCCACCACCTTGTTCGGCATACCGCTGGGTTACGGGGTCGCGCAGTCCTTCCTCGGCGACGAGCAGAGCGAGCTCGAGCGGATCGCCGACGTCGACGCCGTCTCCGTCGCCTTCGACGTCGCCGCCGGCCGCACCCCCACCGGCCTGGGCGATGGCCAAGGCAGCGACAGCGCCGTCCTCGTCGCGTTCTACGGCACAGACGGGCAGCTGGTGGCCGGCGACGGACCCCGGCAACTCGACCCGGCCTCGGCGGACGCCCTGGGCGATGGGCGGGTGTCGACGGCGAACGACATCGACGGCCAGCTCGTCGTGGCCGTCCCCGTGGTCGACGGGGACACCACCCGCGGGGTCGTGCGCGCGGCCACCGACTACAGCGCTGCGCGGTGGCGCATCGCGGCCACGTGGGTGGGCATGCTGGCCCTGGCTGCGGTCGCCGTCGGCATCACCTGGTTGTTGGCCCGCCGTCAGGCCGCCCGACTCGCTCAGCCGTTGGAATCGCTCGCGGTGGCGGCACAGCAGTTGGGCGAGGGCGATTTCAGCTCCCGGACCGCCCGCAGCGGGATCGTCGAGATCGACGCCGCCGGGTCGGCGCTGGACACGACCGCCGGTCGCCTGGGTGCCCTCGTGACACGGGAGCGAGCCTTCTCCGCTGACGCCTCGCACCAGCTGCGCACCCCGTTGACCGGGTTGCGGCTGTCCTTGGAGACCGCTCTTGAACTGCCCCCGGAGGCGCACCGGGGAGCGATCGAGAGCGCGCTGGCCTCGGCCGACCGACTGGAGGCCACGATCACCGACCTTCTCGCGCTCGCCCGCGACACCGGCGCCCACGGAACCCCGCTGGACCCGATGCAGTTGATCGCGGACGTGCAGGCGACCTGGAGTCCTCTGCTCGCTCGGCACGACCGCGACCTGGCGATGCACGCGGAGGACGACCTGCCCGGTACGGCCGCCTCGGCTGCCGCCGTGCGCCAGGTCGTGGGTGTGCTGGTCGACAACGCCACCGTGCACGGAGCCGGTACCGTCACGGTCTCCGTCCGCGATGCCGGCGGTGTGCTGGCCGTGGACGTCGCCGACGAAGGGACGACGCGGCTGGAGGTCGACCGCCTGTTCATCCGCAGCGCCCACCGCGACGGCGGCCACGGCATCGGCGTGGCGCTGGCCCGGACCCTCGCCGAAGCGGAGGGTGGCCGGCTGCGCGTTTCCAGCCCGCTGCCGCCCGTGTTCACCCTCCTGCTGCCGCCGCAACCGGGGGTCGAGGGCAGCTGAGCGCCCACTCGGGCGCTCCTGACCCGGCTGGTCGTCAAAAGGTTTTCCCTGCGGAGGTGTCGCGCTGGCCGGGCGCTGACCTGCGGGGGAAGAGGATCGGCACATGTCCGCAGCACTCGCCCAGGTTGCGCCTCCCGCACCGGCCCCTCCAGCCCTGCACGTGGCCGCGCCCATCTCCACGTCGGCGCCGGGCGGTACGGCCGTCCTGGTCGACTCGCCGGTCACGGGCGACTGGGGGTGGCGTCTGGTGATGGCCGTTCTCGGGCCGGTGGCCCAGGCCAACCCGGACGTGGCGCTCGCTGTCCTGCGCACCACCGACGATCTGGTCGGGAGCGGGCACGCCTGGGTGCAGCGCTTGATCGGACATCCCGCACCGGAGTGAGCACCAAACGGCACGACGACGAGATCGGCCGCGGCGTACCAGCCCACCGTGCTGCCTGACTCAGGTAGGGCCCTCGTGGACGTCGTCGACGGGGTCCTCGCCGCGGTCGCGACCTCCCAGGTCCCCGCGGCCCAACTCTCGTGGGACGTCGTTCCGCCATGCCCGTCCGAGCACCAGCGCGAGGGCCACGACACCTCCCACCTCGGCGAGGAAGGCGAGCGAGGTCATCACGAGGTCTTCGAGTACCTGCATCGGGGCGCTGTCACCGCCTGCGTCGTGCTCATCTGTGTGCACGCCACTCCGGTCCGACCCGGGCACACTCGGTGTCCCAGGCTCGAGCCCGGATGCGTCCCAACCACGACCGAGAGGCCCAGGACAGGGCGCCGACGGGGATGAGGAGAAGGAATCCCGTGGCCAGCCCGGCGCCGAGACCGAGAACGGCGGGGCTCGCTCCGGTGTCCGACGGGGGGCCGCCGGTGACCGTCGAGACCCGTAGTGGGACGGTTGCGCCTTCGTGGGCTGTTGGCGGGACCGGGACGAGCTCGTGCCTGAGCTGGTGGGGGTGCGCCGGGTCCGACCAGGTCGCGCGCGCGTAGGGGGAGCGGGAGAGGAGACCGGTCGGCACCCATGTCGGCGGGGTGTCGACGTGGGCGGCGACGAACGTGGTGGCCCTGTCCTGCACCTGCTGCACCCCGCTGGCCCGGGCAGCGACGTACGCCCCGAGCACGGTGCCCAGGGCGACCGCTGAGATGACGGCGACGACCGCCAGGAGCCGCAACCCGGTCTCCACGTGGTCGACTCTGCGCTTGAGCGGTCCCCTGCCCAGCAGTGCTCGACGCACCCACCGCACCCCGATGCCCGACCGCCCCCGGCCGCTCATCCTGGGTTCCCGGAGGCGCCGGACGGCGAGACCGACAGGTCCAGGACGTCCCACCCGGAGTAGTGGTGGACGGGGAAGTGCTGTCCCGCCCAGTCCTCGATCGAGCTCAGAGTGCTCCCGGGTGAGGCAGGAGTGGAGCCGGATGCGACCACGAGGTAGCGGATGTCCCCGTCCAGCACCCACCGCTGGAACTGCTCGAGGGTGGGCGAGGGGTCGTGACCGGTGTAGCCGCCGAGTTCGAGGACGGGGTCTCCCGTGGCCAGCTGCAGGTCGGCGGCACGGCGTCCGGGAACGCCTGCCGCCCACCGGTGACCGGGTGCACCCCGGTGGACCAGCTCGGTGACCTCGAGCGGCACCGGACTGCCTGGGCGGAAGCCTGGATTGGCCGAGAAGCTGGTCGTCCCTGGTCCGGCTACCGGCCCAGAACCCTGGTGGACGGCCAGAGCGGTGGCGACGGACCAGGCGGTGGGCCCGGCCAGCATGCTGACCAGTACGCCGGCGACCATGCATGCCCGGGCGGTCCGGGACAGCGGGCTGGATCCGGGGGAGGTCGACCGCACGAGGTGGATGCCACCCAGCCCGGCACCAGCGAGGACCACCGGGATGACCGCCGCGGGCCAGGCGAGGCCGCGCAGGAGCAGCCCGGTCGCCCACACGGCCGACAGGCCCACCACCGTCGCCAGCACGGGCCCAGCCCAGGACTTCTGGGTGCGCAGGTGCCAGAGCCTGGTCCCGGCCACCGCGCAGAGCGCCGCGATCGCCGGGGCGATCTGCACGCTGTAGTAGCTGTGCGAGATGCCCCGCAGGCCGCTGAGCACGAGGCCGACCACGACCAGCCAGCTGCCCCACAGCAGCAGACCGGCCCTGGCGGGGTCCGTGCGTGGGAGCCGGCGGATCAGCACCGGGGTCACGCCGAGGAGCAGGAGCGCCGCCGGCAGCAGCCACCCGGCCTGGTCCCCACCGCTGCCGAACAACCGACCCCAGTGCGCGTTGCCCACGTGCCCGGCGGTGCCGGTGACCCGCGCCAGCCCGTCGTACCCCAGCGCCAGTCCCACGACGCTGTTGTCGTTCGATCCGCCGATGTAGGGCCGCTCACCGGCCGGGGTCGCTTCGACCAGGAGGACCCACCAGCCTGCGCTCACCACCATCGCTGCACCGCCGGCGGCCAGCCGGCCGAGGCGTCGACGGAGTGGGCCGGGTGCGGCGACGAGGACGGTCACCGCCAGGGCGGGGACCACGAGGAGGGCTTGGCCCAGTTTGGTCAGGAAGGCAAGGCCGACCAGTGCGCCGGCCGCGACCACCCACACGCCACCGCCCTGCGTGCGGTCCACGGCCCTGGTGACCGCGTAGGCGGCCCCGACCAGGAGCAGCACCATCAGTGCGTCGGGGTTGTCGTAGCGGGCGAGCAGCGTCACGACCGGGGTCACGGCGAGCACGGCCCCGGCGACCAGACCCGCCACGTCCCCGGCATGACGGCGCACGGTGGCGACCAGCAACGCGATCGCGGCCACTGCGCAGGCCGCCTGGGGCCACAGCACCGAATCCGGTGACAGCCCGAACACCCGGGCCGACAGGGCGGTCAGCCAGATCGCGGCCGGAGGCTTGTCGATGGTGATGCCGCCCGAGGGGTCCAAGGAACCGAAGAGGTAGGCGTGCCAGTCCAGCGCGCCTGCCTGGGTGGCGGCCGCGTAGTAGGCGTTCGCCCAGCCCGAGCGGGCGGCTCCGACGGTGTACAGGAAGCCGGAGCCGACCAGCAGAGCGAGCAGGGCGGGAAGGAACCAGCGCTCTGCAGGGCCCGTGCTCGTCGCGGCCGGGGGTGCAGCTGTGCCGGCCGGGACCGGGGGAGCGGCGGTGGTCATGGCTCACCGTCGCCCCGGGCACCTGACGACGACCTGAACGTCTGTCGTGGTGCTGACCGGCGGTCGGGCCGGGCGGCCGGGGGGCTGGCGCGCTGTTGCTCAGGCCGTCGGGCGCGAGCGACGGGCCCGGAGGGCCTCGACGGCGACGGGGACCAGGGACAGGGCGACGATGCCGAGGACGAAGAGCTCGACGTGGTCGCGCACGACGGCGACCTGCCCGAGCCAGAAGCCCAGCAGGGTGACGCCGGCGGCCCAGGCGATGCCACCGATGACGGAGTAGATGGCGTAGCGGCGCAGGTCCATCCGGGATGCCCCGGCCATGACGGTGGCGAAGGTGCGGACGATGGGCACGAACCGGGCGAGCAGGATCGTCCGGGCGCCGTTGCGGTCGAAGAAGGCCTGGGACCGCGCCACGTACTCGGCCTTGAACAGGCGACTGTCGGGGCGGTTGAAGACAGCAGGACCGGCGGTGCGGCCGATCCAGTAGCCGACCAGGTTCCCGGCTGTGGCGGCCAGCGGGAGCAGGACCAGCAGCACCCACAACGGGGCGATCAGCCCGCCGGCGGCGAGTAGTCCGGCGGTGAAGAGCAGGGAGTCACCCGGCAGGAAGAACCCGACCAGCAGACCGGTCTCGGCGAACAGGATGGCCATGATGCCGATGAGGCCGAAGGTGTTGATGAGGTTCGTCGGATCCAGGAAGCCGCCCATGCCGACCACCGTCGGACACCGAGCCTGTACAACGCCTGAACGTGGCCGGTGCTCCGGGTCTCACCCGCGCGGCAGGACGATCTCGATGCGGCCGTGGTCGCCGGCCACCGCCGTCACCGACCCACCGGCGGCCAGCACCAGCCGCCGGGTCAGTGCCAGGCCCAGTCCTGCGCCGGTGTGCCCGTCGTCCGGGTCGCCGCGGTACCCGGGGTCGAAGGCCCGGTTGGCGGACTGCTCGGTCATCCCCGGGCCGTCGTCGAGCACCGTGACGACCAGGTGCCCGGAGCTGGCTCCGGCCTGAATGCGCACGTGGCTGGTGGCGAAGCGGACGGCGTTGTCGACCACCGGGGACAAGGCCCGGACGAGGACGTCGGCGTCCACCCCGACGACGAGGTCGGGATCGCCCACGATGGTGACGGGAACCCGCACGTCCTGGGCGTCGGGGTCGGCCAGGACCACCAGCGCGTCGACCAGCCGGGTCCGGCCCGGGGTCACCGCCTCGGCGCTCCGCGCCGCGCTGAGCATCGTCTCCAGGATCGACGCCATCGCGCGGGTGGACCGGTCGATGGCGGCGTGGGCGTCAGCCAGTGCGCGCGCGTCCCGCGGCTGAGCGCGCAACAGGTCGATCTCGGCCTGCACCCGGGCCAGGGGTGTACGCAGCTCGTGGGAGAGCTCCTCGGTGAAGCGCTGTTCGTGACGGAGGACGGACGCTTGCCGGTCCAGCAGCTGGTCCAGGGTGCCGGCCAGCTCGGCGAGCTCGGCCGGGCGCGGGTCGTCGCCGAACCGTAGGTCGGTGTCGTCGGCGCTCCACCGGCCGGCCTGGGTGGTCATGTCCTGCACCGGGCGCAGCGCGCGGGTGACGTTGGCGCGCAGGACCAGGTGCACGACGACGACCAGCAGCAGCGCGACCCCGACGCTGCCCAGCAGCGCAGTCCGCTCGACCTGCCGGTAGGGCGACAGGGAGGTGCTGGTGACCACAGCGGCCACCTGCTGTCCGCCGTCGGTGATCGGCAGGGCCCGCAGTCGTAGGTCGTCCCCGAGGTCGACGGTCCTGGCGCCCTGCGCGGCGAGGTCGACGGCCTGGCGGTCCAGTGCGGCGGTGCTGCCGGACGGGGTCTCCACGATCCGGCCGGCGCCGTCGATGATCCAGGTCCCGACGTCCAGGGCCTGGTCGTCGCGGCCGTCGAGCACCGTGACCGTGCCGTCGGCGGCCACGTCGACGGTCTGGGCCACCGCCTCGGCGCGGGCCTGCAGGACGTCGTCGGCCTGGCCCGCCAGAACCCGGGCGAGGAGCTCGTTGGCGCCCACCGCCAGCAGCAGCACCCACAGGGCCACGACCACGGTGGCCGACCAGGACAGCCGGCTGCGCAGGCTGGTCCGCGCCGCCCGGGCCCTCACGTGAACGTGTATCCGACGCCGTGCGCGGTGCCGATCGACCGGCCCGGGTCGCCGGCGGCGTCGACCTTGCGACGCAGCCGGGCGACGTACTGGTCGAGGGTGTTGTCGGCGACCTGGGCGCCGTCGGGCCAGCCGGCGGCCAGCAGGTCCCGCCGGCGGACCACTTCGCCCGGCCGGGCCATCAGGGCGGCCAGCACCCGGAACTCCGTCGGGGTCAGCCGCTGGGCCCCGGCCGGGCCGGCCAGGGCATGGGTGGTCGGGTCCAGGGTCAGTCCCGCACTCACCGGGCGTGCGGCAGCGGAGCGCCGCAGGGCAACGCGTAGGCGAGCCAGCAGCTCGCTGAGGTGGAAGGGCTTGGCCAGGTAGTCGTCTCCGCCGGCCGCGAACCCGGACAGCACGTCGTGCAGCTGGTCCCGCGCGGTCAGGAACAGGACCGGCGCGGTCAGCCCCTGTGCGCGCAGCGCCTGGCAGACGTCGCGGCCGTCGGAATCCGGCAGCCCGATGTCCAGCACGACGGCGTCGAAGCCGTCCCCGGTGTCCCCGTCTGCGTCGCGCACCGCACCCAGCGCGCCCGCGCCGTCCCGGGCGGTGACCACGGTGAAGTCGTTCTCGCGCAGCCCGCGGGCCAGCACGTCGCGCAGGCCGTGGTCGTCTTCGACGACCAGCACGCGCGGCTGCAGTTCGCTCACCGGGCCATCATGCGTGACCGGAGCGCACGACCGGTGAACCGTTCAGGTCGTGTGCAGACGCGTTCCCCGACGCTGCCGCCATGACCACACCCCTGGCCCCCTCGACGGGGCGCGCGCTGCTGAACAAGGTCCCCGAGGTCACCATCTGGTTCTGGGTCATCAAGATCTTGGCCACGACGGTCGGGGAGACCGCCGCGGACTACCTCAACGACACCCTCGGGTTCGGCCTCACCAACACCACCCTGGTCATCGGCGCGGGCTTCCTCGTCGTCCTCGGCCTCCAGTTCCGCGCCCGCCGCTACATCCCCCCGCTGTACTGGGCGACCGTGGTGCTGATCAGCGTCGTGGGCACGCTGATCACCGACAACCTGACGGACAACCTGGGCGTGCCGCTGGAGGCGACCACCGCGGTGTTCGCCGTCGCCCTGGGCCTCACCTTCGCCGGCTGGTACGCCGCCGAGCGGACGCTGTCGATCCACTCCATCGTCACCCGCCGCCGGGAGGCCTTCTACTGGCTGGCGATCCTGTTCACCTTCGCCCTGGGCACCGCCGCTGGTGACCTGACGGCCGAGCGGCTGGGTGCGGGCTACTGGCTCTCGGCGCTGCTGTTCGCCGCGCTCATCGGTGCCGTCGCGGCCAGCCACCTGGTCTTCAAGGCCAACGCGGTCCTGACGTTCTGGATCGCCTACGTCCTCACCCGCCCGCTGGGCGCCTCGCTGGGTGACGGGTTCTCCCAGGACAAGATCGACGGCGGCCTCGGCCTGGGGACGACGCTGACCAGCGTGCTGTTCCTGGCCACCATCGTCGCCGTCGTGGCCTACCTGGCGGTCAGCAAGCGCGACCAGCTGCCCCCGGTCGAGGCGGACGCGCTGCGTTGAGTCGACCCGCCGACGGCCCCCGGGCGGAGTGGTGAAGGTGCTGCTGGTCGACGACGAGGTCGGCCTCGCCCACGCCATCGCCCGGGGGCTGCGTGCCGAGGGTCACTCCGTCGATCTCGCCCACGACGGGATCAGCGGGCGGGACGCCGCACAGGAGGGCGGCTACGACGTGGTGGTGTTGGACATCATGCTGCCGGGACTGCACGGCTACCGGGTGCTGGAGGAGCTGCGCGACTCCGGGGTCACCACCCCGGTGATGATGCTCAGCGCGAAGGACGGCGAGTACGACCAGGCCGACGCCTTCGACCTGGGCGCGGACGACTACCTCACCAAACCCTTCTCCTTCCTCCTGCTCACCGCCCGCCTGCGGGCACTGGCCCGGCGGGCCCGCACCGGCCCGTCCCCCGTCCTGCGTGCCGGGGACCTCGTCCTGGACCCCACCCGGCACCGGGTGAGCCGAGGCACCACCGAGATCGCGCTCACCCCTCGCGAGTTCGCGCTCCTCGCCTACCTGATGGAGCGGCCGGACACGGCGCTGAGCAAGCTGACGATCCTGCAGGAGGTCTGGGACGACGCCTTCGACGGGGACGTCAACAACGTCGAGATCTACGTGGGCTACCTGCGCCGCAAGATCGACGTGCCTTTCGGCCGGACCAGCATCCGCACCGTCCGCGGTGTGGGCTACCTGTTCGAGGCCTCCGGTGGATGAGCAGGCAGCCGGACGAGCAGCCGAGCGCCGGGGAGCGCGCCCGGGTCGGTGAACTCCACGTGCCCGCCGTGCGCCAGCACGATCTCCTGGACGATGGCCAACCCGAGCCCTGATCCCCCGTCGCCGCGGGCCCGGGCCTCGTCGAGCCGGACGAACCGGCCGAACACCCGTTCGCGGTCCGCTGCGGCCACCCCGGGTCCGTCGTCCTCGACGGCCAGCCACGCACCGCAGGCCGGCCCGTCGACGGCTGGCCCGCTCGTCAGGTGCAGCCGGCCCCGGCTGTGCCGGACCGCGTTGTCCACGGCGTTGCGCACCACCCGGGCCAGGGCCGCCGGGTCGCCCCAGGCGCGAGCGGCTGCCAGGTCGCCGGTCACGACGAGGTCCGGTCGCGCCCGCAGCCGGGAACGCTCGGCAGCGAGGAGGTCGTCGAGGTCGACGTCCTGCCGCCGGCCCACCCGGTGATGCCCCTCGTCGGCACTGGCCAGGGTCAGCATGTCGCTCACCAACCGTTCCAACCGCGCGACCTCGCCCAGGACGAGGTCGTGCATCGGATCGGGTGGGCCGACCCGGCGGGCGACCTCGGTCTGGGTACGGATGGTCGCGATCGGGCTGCGCAGCTCGTGGCCGGCGTCGGAGACGAACGCACGCTGCCGGGCCACCGACGTCTCCAGGCGTGCCAGCATCGCGTTCATCGTCGTGGCCAGCGCGGCGATCTCGTCCCGGGTCCGCGGCTGGGGCACACGAGCGGACAGGTCCGCGGCCCCGATCCGAGCGGTCCGGGCCCGGATGACCTCCACCGGCCGCAGTGCCCGGCCCACCGACCACCAGGTGGCCAGCGCGACGACGACCAGCAGCACCGGCACCCCCACCGCGGCCAGCCGGGCCACCAGGGCCTGCGCGTTCTCCGCGACGGCCAGCGACTGCACGGCGACCACCCGGTCCGCCCCGCTGCTGCTGGGTACCCCGAGCACGACGAGGCGGAAGGTGTCGCCGGGCTCGCCGACCACGGCGCCGTCCACCTGCCCCGACTCCTGCTGCCCGGGGCCGGGGGTCAGACCGGTCAGGGCCGGCACCCCGGCCAGGTCGGTGCTGGCGGCCACCACCGTGTCCCCGCGGAGGACCTGCACCATCGCACCGTCCTCGGAGCCGCTGATCTGCAGGCTCCCCGAACCGTTCAGCCGGAGGTCGGCGGCCACCTCCTGCACCCGCGTGCTCGCCGATGCCGTCACGGTGTCCTGCACGGTGCGGCCCACCAGCACGACGAGGACCGCGGCCGCCAACGCCAGAGCGACGGCCACCACGGCGACGGCAGCGGCCGTGGCCCGGGCGCGCATGCCCACCCGGCCCGACGGCAGGTCCCCGTCCATCACCTGGGCTGGGGTGGTCTGCACAACGGCAGGTTAGGTGCGTGGCCCCCTCGTCCTGCGGCCGTCAGCTGAGGAGATCCACAGCGACCACAGCTGCGTCTCAGCACCCGCGACGGATGGTGATGGCACAGAGCTGGACCCGCTCTGCCACACCGAGGAGGAACCGTGAAGCTCCGTCTGACCAAGGCCAAGCTCGCCGCCGCCGGCATCGCCACCGCACTCGCCATCGGTGGTGGTGCCTCTATCGCCGCAGCCAGCGGCCCCGACACCGCAGCCTCGTCGACCACCGCCACCTCCGACCAGGTCGCCGCCGACCAGGCCGACAGCGGTCAGGCCGACGGGGAGACCGCCGACGGCCCCGACGGCGGCCCCGGCAGCAAGCAGGACGCCGCGGACCCGACCTTCACCGGCACCGTCCCTGCACCGGCCGCCACCGAGGTGCCCGACGGGCAGGAAGCCGCAGGCAGCGACGGCGCCGAGCAGGCCGCCCTGCAGGCCCTCGCGACGGTCACCCAGGCCCAGGCCGAGCAGGCCGCGCTCGCCGCGGTCCCCGGCTCGGTGACCGAGACCGATCTGGACGCCGAGAACGGCTACGTCGTCTACAGCGTCGAGATCAACGGCGCCGACGGCACCGTCACCGAGGTCACCGTGGACGCCGGGACCGGCAGCGTCCTCGCCCAGCAGGCGGGCCAGGCCAACGACCCGGCCGATGCCCCCGACCAGCCCGAGGGTGCCGGCGACCCGCAGGACTGACCCGCACCGGACCAGGACGGGCGCCGGATCGGTGCTCCGGCGCCCGTCCTGCGATCGAGTCCCTGGTTCGAGTCCAGGCGGGGGGAGCCACCACGCAGGGCCCGGCGCGCGCGCCGGGCCCCGCACGCGTCGTCCCGGGCCCGGCGTCGTCAGGGACGTCGAGCAGGGAGGGGGCGCGGTCAGGCCCAGGGCACCACGGTCTTGGTGATCTGGGCCCGGGCGACGACGACGTCGTCGACCTGGGCGACGGCGGTCAGGAACGCGGTCCGCCGGCCCCGGCGGTCCAGGAGCGCGTGGGCGTGGACCCAGACCCCGGTCGGGGCCGCGGACACCAGCTGCAGGGCGACGGCGTGGGACACCGCGTGCTCGTCGGGGGCCAGGGACGGGGCCAGGGCGAGGTAGGCGGCGACCTCCATGGCGGCCGACAGCGCCGATGCGTGCGCGCCACCGGCCCCGTTGTCCGCCAGACCCGAGACGGGCAGTCGCACACCGGCCTCGGGGTGGGCGGGGTCGAGCAGCTGCACCCCCAGGGCTGCGGTCAGCGGCACGGCCAGCACGAACCGGGCGCGGTCCCGGGCCGGGGAGGTCACAGGTCACCCGCAGCGGTCAGGTCGGTGAGCAGCACGGGGTGTCCTCCCTCGCCCGGCGGCGGTCCAGCCCGGGGATGCGGCGCCCCGGCGAGTGTGCGCAGCTCCTCCGTCGTCCGCACGCCCAGGTCACCGGCGATGGTGGCGGCCAGACCTGAGGACCGCACGGCCCACGAGTCCCGCACCGACGACCACCAGCCCGGTCAGGACCGAGGCCGCGGGCAGCGAGACGGCGAGCACCAGGCAGCCGGCGAGGCCGAGACCCGGCACCCACCGGGCCGGGCGGCCCGCGCGGGGCAGGGTCCAGGCCGCGGCGTTCGCGACGGCGTAGTAGAGGAGCACGCCGAAGGACGAGGCCCCGATGACGGCGGTCAGGTCACCGACCAGCACCAGGACGGCGACCACCAGCGCCAGGGCCGCCTGTGCGACGACCGGTGTCCCGCGGCGGGGATCGACGCGGGCCAGGGAGGAGGGCAGGTCGCCCTCCCGGGCCATGGTCAGCGCCGTGCGGGCGACCCCGGCGACCAGGCCCAGCAGCGCCCCGCACGCCGCGGTCACCGCGCCGGCGGTGGCGACCCAGGCCACCGCAGGTACCGGCCCCGCCCGGACGGCGTCGGCCAGCGGGGCCACCGACCGGGACAGGTCGGCCGGGCCCAGCACCACGAGCAGGACCACCCCGACGACGGCGTACAGCGCGACGGCGAGACCGAGGGCGAGGGACACCGCACGCGGGATCGTGCGGCCGGGGTCGCGCACCTCCTCGGCGAGGGTGGCGATCCGGGCGTAGCCGGCGAAGGCGAAGAACAGCAGCCCGGCCGCGGTGAGCACCCCACCGGGACGCCCGACAGCCACGGTGCCCGGGGCCGTGCCCGCCGGCAGGGCGGACACCGCGACGACCGCCAACGCCGTCAGGGTGAGGGCCAGCAGCACCCGGGTCACGCGGGCGGTGCGGGTGATCCCGGCAGCATCCACCGCGACCAGCACCAGGACCGCCCCGAGGGCGACCGGCCGGGCGTCGCCGGGCCACAGGTAGGCGCCCGCGGTCAGGACCATCGCCGCGCACGACGCGGTCTTGCCGACCACGAACGCCCAGCCGGCCAGGAACCCCGGCCACGGCCCGAGCCGGTCGCGGCCGAAGGCGTAGGCCCCGCCGGAGACCGGGAGGTGCACCGCCAGCGCTGCGGTGCTGGTCGCGTTGCACCAGGCGACGACGGCGGCGACCGCGAGCCCGGCCAGCAGCCACCACCCGGCGACGGCGGCCGCCGGTGCCCAGACGGCGAACACCCCGGCACCCAGCATCGAGCCCAGCCCGATCGCGACGGCGTCCCGGGTGGTCAACAGCCGCCTCAGCCCTCCGGCTCCCGCGGTCACGAGGAGATGGTGGACCGTCGACCCGCTCCCGGCGTCGGCGGTCAGGACCAGGGCACCACGGACATGGTGATCTGGGCCCGGGCGACGACGTCGTCGCCGAGGCGGGCCACGGCGGACAGGGCGGCGGTCCGTGGGTCGCGGCGGTCCAGGTCCGCCGTCGCCTCCACCCACATCCCGGCCGGGGCCGCCGCGACCAGCTGCAGCGACACCACGGAGGGGACGGCGTGCTCGTCGGCGGTCAGGGACGGTGCCAGCGCGAGGTAGGCGGCCAGCTCGAGGGCGCCGACGAGTGCGGAGGCGTGCGCGCTGCCCGCCCCGTTCCCGGTCAGCCCCGACACGGGCAGCCGCACGCCGGCTTCGGGGTGGGCCGGGTCAAGCAGCTGCAGCCCCAAGGCGGCGACGAGCGGCACGGACAGCGCCAGGTGGGCGCGGTCCAACGCCGCCGTGGTCTGCGGGGCGGTCACAGGTCGGCCGCCGCGACGAGCAGGACCGGCCGGTCACTGGGGGAGACGTCGACGGCGGTACCGGGCAGGAGGTGGGTGGACTCGGTGCTGACCAGGTCCGCGGCCACCTCGGTGCCGTCGGGCAGGACGGCGGTGATCCGGGTGGTGCCGCCGGAGAAGGTGCGGGTCACGACGCGGCCGGTGCCGTGGTCGTCGGCGCGGACGAGGACCTGCTCGGGGCGCAGCAGTGCGACCACGTCACCGGGTGGCACCGGTCCCTCCACGGGTCGGGTGGTGCCGAGCAGGTCGACCGCGCCGTCGGCACGGACCGTGGCCGGCACGACCGAGGTGGTGCCGACGAACCGGGCGACGAAGGAGGTGGTGGGCCGGGAGTACAGCTCGTCGGGGGTGGCGACCTGCTCCAGCCGGCCGGCCCGCAGCACGGCGACCCGGTCGGCGACCGAGAGCGCCTCGGCCTGGTCGTGGGTGACGAAGACGGTCGTGGTGCCCAGCTCCAGCTGGATCCGGCGGATCTCCTCGCGCAGCTGCACCCGCACCTGGGCGTCCAGGGCGGACAGCGGCTCGTCGAGCAGCAGGACCTGCGGCGCCACGGCCAGGGCGCGGGCCAGTGCGACCCGCTGCTGCTGACCGCCGGAGAGCTGGTGGGGGTAGCGGCCGCCCCGGTCGGCGAGGCCGACGAGCTCGAGCAGCTCGGCCGCCCGCGCCTGCCGCTCCTTCGCGGGACGACGGCGCACCTGCAGGCCGTAGGCGACGTTCTCCGCCGCGGTGAGGTTGGGGAACAGGCTGTAGGCCTGGAACACCATGCCCGTGCCCCGCTTGGCCGGTGGGGTGCCGGTGACGTCCCGGCCGCCGATGAGCACCTGCCCGGCGTCCGGCCGCTCGAAGCCCGCGATGGACCGCAGGGCAGTGGTCTTCCCGCACCCGGAGGGCCCGAGCAGGGCCAGGAACTCCCCGCCGGCGATGTCGAGGTCCAGCCCGTCGAGGGCCAGGACGTCACCGTAGCGACGGGTCAACCCCGACAGCCGGACACCGACCCCGCCGCGGTCGCCGGGGTCCGCCGCGGCCGGTGGGGTGGCCGGGTGGTCGGTGGTGGCGGTCATGGGGTGTCCTTCCCCGCCCGGCGGCGGTCCAGGGTGGAGATGAGCAGCAGCAGCCCCCAGGTGACCAGCAGGGACAGCACCGAGACCGAGACCGACAGCTGCGGCTGGGAGCCGGAGATCTCGACGATCCAGGTGGGGAACGTCTGGAAGCCGAGGATCGAGGCGATGGTGAACTCCCCGAGCACCAGGGCCACGGTCAGGAACGCGGCGTTGAGCACCGCGGTCCGCAGCACCGGCAGGACGACGCCGAGCAGCACCCGCGGCCAGGAGGCGCCGAGGTTGCGGGCGGCCTCGGTGAGGGTGCGCAGGTCGACCGACCGGATCCCGGCGTCCAGGACCCGGTACACGAACGGCATCGCCAGCACCACGTAGACCAGCACGAGGATCCAGGGCAGCGCGGGTTCCTGGAGGGCGAAGAACGCCTCGGCCAGCGGGGTGCCGTAGAAGTAGTCCGGCGCCCACGCCAGCACGCTGCGCACCCCGACGACCAGCGCGATCGACGGCAGCATCATCAGCAGCAGGGACAGGACGACGGTCAGCGCGGCGAGCAGCAGCGAGCGGCCGAACGCCTCGGCGAAGCCCGGTGCGGTGGGCACCCCGGTGTAGAACCGGGCCGTCAGCTCGCCGTTGCTGCGGATGCTGAACCACACCGACGCCGCGATCGGCACCAGGAAGTACAGCCCCAGGACGGCGAGCACCGCCCACCGCCACCCACCACCGCGCCGCCGCGGCGCCGCCGCGGCGACCATCTCCGCCGACGGCGTGGTCGGCAGGGTCGCGGTCACCGCAGCCACCGCTGCGTGCGCCGCTGCACCCAGGTGTAGAAGACCAGCACCAGGCCGACCAGCACCACCATGCCCAGCGCGAGGGCCTTCCCGACGTTCTCCGACCCGACCAGCACGTTGGAGCTCAGCGCGTCGGCGATCTGCAGCGGCACCAGCGGGATGCTGGAACCGACCAGGGCGCGCGGTGGCGTAGGCGGCGAACGAGGAGGCGAACAGCAGCATCGTGGCGCCGATGACCGGCGGGGCCAGCACCGGGCCGCCGACCCGGCGCCAGTACTGCCAGGCGCTGCCGCCCAGGACGTCGGAGGCCTCCCGCCACTGCGGCCGCAGCCCCTCCAGCGCCGGCACGATGATGAGCACCATCAGGGGGACGAGGAAGTACAGGTAGACCAGCGCCAGGCCGGTCATCGAGTACAGGCTGAACCCGTCGAGGCCGACGCGCCCCAGCAGCGCGGTGACGACCCCGGCGTTGCCGATGGTGGCGATGAACGCGAAGGCCAGCGGGATGCCGCCGAAGTTGGCCAGCACCCCCGAGGCGGTCAACACGAGCCGGCGCAGCAGCTGCCCGCGGCGCGCCTGCAGGACGGCGACGGCGAGGGCGAGCCCCAGGACCGCACCCAGGACTGCGGTGATCGCCGACAGCTGCAGACTGCCCAGGTACGCCCGGCCGTAGGCGCCGCCGGTGATCGCGGTGACCGACGCCGTCGACCAGGACTCTTCGTGCGCACCATGGGCTCGAACATCACCCACCTGCGGCCGGTCAGCGGCTTCGCAGCCGAGACCGCCGCTGCGGTGGCCATCTTCGGATCCACCGCTCTCGGCGCTCCGGTGTCGACCACCCACACCGTGGCCGGCGCCATCACCGGAGTCGGGGCGACCAACCGCGGGGCGGTCGTGCACTGGCGAGTCTTCGGCCGGCTCACCATTGCCTGGGTGGTCACCATGCCAGCCGCAGCACTGGTCGCGGCGGTCTCGTTCTTCCTCACCACGGCGCTGCCGCACCCGCTGTCTGCCGTCGTCATGACCGTGGTGCTCGTCGTCCTGACCGCTGGGCTGGTTCTCGCGCTGCGGTCCGCGCCCAAGGCGGCCGACGTGCAACCCGAGGAGGGCGAGGAGATGCAGGTGCCGCTCCGTACGGGCGCCGGGTCGGTGATCGACGCGCGTCGGGTGCCGGCGAGTGCTGAGGTGCAGCGGAACGGGGACGCCCGGGACCGGAGCCGGCAACCGCTCTGATCCGCCGGCCCTGGTCCGTCCTCCGTTCGACTGGACAACTCCATGGAGGTCGTGCCGGCCGTCGAGGGCCGACTGATCACCCCGGGAAGGGGGCGTCCGCCTCGGTGCGTCGCACCTCAGGTGCCCGGCGGACGGGTCAGCTGCCGGGTGGTGGGGTGGTCGGACCCGGGGCCTCGATGACGTCGAACATCCCGATGGTCCCGGTGATCTCCAATGGTCGGCGAACGACACGACCTGGGGAGTGCAGCTGCAGCCGGGCAGGCGAAGCGGCGCGTGCGAGGCGAACCAGGTAGGCGAGCGCCGCGCTGCCGAAGAAGCTGACGCCCGCGACGTCCACGACCCGCACCGCGGTCGGCATGGTGGGGTGCTGTCGAGCCCATGCCCCCACGACCAGGCTGTCGACCTCACCGCCCAAGGTGAGCACGGCCCCGTCCACACCGATGCTGCCGTGGTCAAGGTGCTCCAGACCGGGCTCGTCCCCGCCGTGGCCTCCGTCGCGACTCACGCCGTGATCATGTGCGGCCCGGGTGCTGCCCGCCACCCGGGTCTCGCAGCCGCAGCTCCGGGGTCACCCCTCCGACGAGCGAGCGGGCCAACAGGTCGCTGCGGTGGTCATCTGGTGCACACTCCATGTTCATGGACGCCGAGACCGAGGACCTGAGCCGCAGGCTCAGCCTGCGGTTCCCCGACATCGCCATCCAGCACATCGAGGCGATCGTCGACGCCGAGGGCCAGCGTCTGGCGGAGCGGCCCATCCAGGACTTCGTCCCGGTCCTGCTCGAGCGAGCAGCCGTCGAGCGCCTCCGGCGGGGTTCGACCGCCCCGTCGGACCACTGATCTCGGGCGCCGTCCTTCGGTTGCCCCAGGCATTCCCGGGTCCCTGGGCACTGGGGTCATTCCGGGCCCGTGTGGGTGTCGGTCGGACGGTCGTGGCTCCTCATCGCATCAGGACAGGCGGGACACCGCGCCGAGCGATGGATGAACTGGCCCGATTCCGACTCCACGACGTCGAGCCACTCGACGACGACCAGCTCGTCGAAGGACGGGCAAACGGCTGGCTCGGTGGTGAGCCCCACGCATCCGGCGTGACGCGGCTCGGCGGTCAGTGCGACACGGCGCGGCATCCTGATCTGTTCCGGAAGCGCCCCTGCGCACCGAGAATTCAGCGGTTGAGAAGTGTTGTGGCGGAATGAGGACTTTGGTTCGCGGCGCTGAACATGCAGCTCACCGCCCGGTTTCCAACCACGATCATGCGCAATAAGTACTTGAATATTGAATCGACGGATTAAGTGCCCGGCGAACGCCGGCAGGCATCCAGCTGGTAGCTCCGCGGCATCCACTACAGCAACCGGTACAGCAACGCGGCGGTTCGGACAGCAGCGTGCGGCGGCAGACGCCGGCGGACGCCGCAGCCATCTGACCTTCGGAAACTGCACCTGGCCGGACGGTGGCGTCCACCCCGCGTCTAGCTGGGGGTCAAGAGGTCAGGGACCGGTTGCCCTCACTCAGCGCCGATCATGAGGCGATAGCGCTTCCTGATCCGGCCGGCCCGTCAGTTTCGACCCCGAGATATGCCATGAGCGGCAATCGCGGAATAAGCAAGCGACGTCCGACTCGGAGGGCGGGTAGGTCGCCGTTGTTCATCGCTCGCGAGACCGTGCGGACGTCCACCCCCAGGAGATCTGCGGCTTCGGCAACGGTCACTACTGCTGAGCTGCTACGCACCAAGTCATTTAGGTCCATCGGCATGGCCGTCCTCTCACCTGGGCCGTCCAGTCGCCGCCTCGATCCGAGTGCTTTGAGGCAAGCGAGTTGGTTGCTTGTTCAGGTGCCGCCGAAGGCCTTGCGATGACGGCTGCCCCGGCGCACGCCGTGCTGAGGCTGAAGGGTTGGCCGGTTTCTGTCACGCGCCCGCGCCGGCCGCCACCTCTTCCTGTGGATAGCCCGCGCCGTCCCCAGTTTGCGGCTTCCGCCCCTGCTGTCGAGGTCAAGGGCATTGCATGAGTCCTTGGCGGTCGACGGCATGTCGGGACAAGGAAAAGTGGGTGAGGAGCACCGTGGCGAGGACGAAGCGGCGGCAAGCAGGTGAGGGTGGGATCAGCGAGTACCAGACGTCGGCTGGCACCAAGTTCCTCATCAAGTACAACGCCATGCGACCGGACGGCTCGACCAAGGTGGTGCTGAAGCGAGGATTCACCACCCGTCGCGAGGCTGCCGCCGCTCTGCGGACCGAGGTGCGGAAGGTCGAGACCGGTGAGTGGGTCGACCTGTCGAAAGAGACGCTCACTGCATACCTGGACGAGTGGATTGGTGCTCAGCGGTTGGCGCCTTCGACGAAGTCGAGCTACGAGAAGAACATCCGACTCCACGTCGACAAGCACATCGGCCGGACTCCGCTCGACCGCTTGACTGCGATGTCGATCGACGCCTGGATGCGGAGGCTCGAATCGTCCGGCCGGGCAGACGGCAAAGGCGGGCTGTCCGCACGGACGGTCCGTTACATCTTCACCATTCTCCGGTCCGCCCTCGGCGACGCCGTCAAGCACGGTCACCTGGCCGTCAACCCGACAGACCGGTGCAGCCCGCCTACACCCTCGCAAGCTCGGCCACCGGAGATGCTCGCGTGGACGGCTGCCGAGCTGGCGCGGTTTCTGGCGTGGAGCGAGTCGTTCGACCCGGAGGCGGCGATGGCATGGCGGGTGCTTGGTTTCACCGGCATGCGTCGCGGTGAAGCGCTCGCGCTCCGGTGGAGGGACGTCGACCTTGACGTCATGCGTGTGGCGGTCCGTCGCAGCGTGGGGTTGGTCAGGACGAAGGGACTGCTGCACGGATAGGTGACAGTCGGGGTCACGCGGCTTGTGTAGCCGGTGTGGTGATGATGGACTCGAACTCGATGGGGGTCAACCGACCCAGGCCGGCTTGCCTTCGTCGGCGGTGGTAG